>JANJUF010000035.1 GCA_024710705.1 Gemmatimonadaceae bacterium
GCGGCGGATGAGCGGGACCTGCGCGAGGATCGCGAGGCCCTTGGCACGATGGTCGCCCTCGAACGGATATTCCAGCGAGGCGAAGATCGCGCCACGCGTGTCGCCGATGAGGGCGCCGGCGCCCTTGCCGCGCTCGTGGCCGCCGAGGATGAGGAAGAGCGGACGACGATGTGCACTGTCCGCCGCTCCGGGGATGGGCCGACGGATTGCCAGCTCGATGCCCAACCCGCTCGAGCCCGTGACGCGGACTTCTTGTTCACGCGTGCCCGCGGAGTCCACGGCGGGCCGCTCCTCGAACGCCGCGAGCGAGCCGCGTCGCGCCTCGAAGTACGGCGTCGGGTCGCGCAGCAACCACGCGCGCAGGGCGACGAGCGCCAACGCAAACGAAAAGGCGAGCGCGCCCAGGATACGCCAGACGCGCCCGCCGATCCGTGCCATCACGACCTCAGGGCTTGAGCGCCTTGATCTCGGCCGGCAGGGCGAACAGCGCGGCCGGCTGCGGGCCGAACTCCACCGACGTCGTGGTCATCGTCATCTGCATGCCCATCATGGACGACTCCACGCGGTGCGGCACGTTGAGGCCGCCCACGTTGCGGTAATCCTTGATGAACATCTCGACCTCGACCTCGCCCATCTGCGACACCTGCTTCGTGACCGAGCGGGCGAGCAGGCCGGTGGCGTTGGAGAAGCAATCCGTGGACTCGCGGCCCGACTTCCACGTGAACTTCACGCAGGTCGTGGCGTCGCCGGCGGCGTCATACGTGCCGGCGGGCTCCATCGCCGAGAAGAGGTCGGGCGAGCGGAGGATCGAGTTCAGCGACGAGCTCTCGACCAGCGTCGAGGCTTCCTGGCCCGCGAGGATGCGCGGCCCCTGCATGGGATCGGAGGACCACGCCGTGCTGCCATCGTGGCCCTGACGGATGACGCCGAGGCCCGGCACGTCCGTCTCGACGACGAGGAGGTTGGGGCGCGCGGCGACGGCGTTGATCGTCATGGACATGCCCATGGCGGGCGCTTCCATGGTGACGGTGCTCTTCATGCCCTGCAGCGACGCGAGCGCGCCGTTGGGATCCACGGCCTTGTTGTAGCGCTCGAGGATGGCCGCGGGGGTCTGGGCGGAGAGGGCGCCCGCGCCAAGCATGACGAGCGCGGCCAGTGCGGTGTGGGCGATGCGGCGGTACATCGGGACTCCTGGAGAAGTGGGGACGAGCGTTGCGGAAAATTCTACTGACGTGCCAAGGTGTCGGCGAGCCAGCGGCGGGCGGCGTCCAATGCCGCGTCGCGACCGGTTGCCAGTTCACTACGGACCAGCGGCGTGCGGGTGTCGGGTTGTACCCCGTTCCCCTCCACTCGGCGCCCGGAGGCATCGAGATGGTCGGCGATCGGGTGGAGTAGCACATCGCCGGAGACGAGGCGCAGCATGGCCGCCGGGAGCGCCTGGCCGGCGGTCACCTCGCCAAAAACGCGGGCGCGGCCCAGGGCCTGCATGCCGGCGGCGAAGAACTCCGACGCGCTGGCCGTCATCTCGTCCACGAGGATCGCCACCGGTGCCGTGATGACTCCGACGCGCTCGCCCGACGCGGTGGCGCGCCGCGGGTTGGCGGCGAGCCGCAAATCCGCGCCGCGGCCGCGCATCGTGCCGAGCGACCGCACCGAGTCCGAAAAGTGTCCAGCGAATCCGCCGATGATGCCGACCGCGCCGCCGAGGTTGCCGCGCAGGTCGATGATCACGGCCGGTGCGTTGCGGGCGCCGAAGGCGAAGCCGTCCAAGTCGCGGATGATGACGGGAAACCAGCCGCTGAAGCTGATGATGGGGATCTGCAGATCCGCATCTCGCACGCGCAGCGCCGTGGTGTCGAGGTCGGCGCGGATGACCATCGGCGGGAGGTTGCCGTACTGCGACACGCGGCCGGGCATGGCGCCCATCTGCAGCGTGAGCGCACGCGTCTGGCCCGCCAAGTCGCGCAGCGTCACCTGCACCGTGTCGCCGGCATTGCCGTCGAGCAAGCTGGTCATGACCTGGATGAACAGCGCGTTCGACTCGCGCGCGCCGCCGGGGAAGGCGCTGGCGAGACGCTTGCGGACGACATCCACGTCGTTGTCGTTCACGCGCGCGATTGCATCGCCGGGCCGCACGCCGGCCGCCGCGGCCGCCGAGCCCGGTTCTACGCGCCAGACGATGAGCGTGTCCGCGGCGAGCCGTGGCACGATGCCGGTCGTGCCGCGCGGCGCACCCGGCGCGCTGCCGCCGCGGGACTTCGCGGCGGGCAGTGCATCGGCAGGGATCAGCGCGAAGTGCGACTGGCCCGGCACCTGGATGAGGGCGCGCAGCGCTGCACGGGATTCGTCGAGCGTCGGGCTGGCACCCAGGCTGCGTCGCAGTGAATCGTAGGCGACGCGCCAGGGGCCGTTCACCATCGCCGTATCGAAGTACGTGCGCGACATCGCCGACCAGGCGCTGTCGTACACGGCGAGCGGAGCCGCGTCCTGCGCCAACGCGCCTGCCGCGGGCGCGGCGAGCGCCGCGAGGACCATCAGCGCGCGGAAGTGGCGTCGCATCTCAGGCATGCTGCAACTCCAGGTCATCGAGGCGGTCCGGTTCGCGCCAGGCGAGGAAGGCACTCGGCAGCGTCGTGAGATAGATGAAGAGCCCCCAGAAGATGAGGTTCCACTCGTCGTAGGTCGAGGGCACCCACCAGAGCCCCAAGTCAATGCCGAGGGCGATCCAGATGACGCCGAGCAGCACGATGCCCGACGCGATGCGATAGGCATCGAGGTAGGCGGCGTTGCGCAGCGCGAGCTGGCGCTCGTCGAGACGGCTGTCAATGTCGTCGGCGATGGCCTTGCCGATGCGCCCGACGCGCTCGATGGCGAGCAGCCAGAGGATCAACACCGTGGCCACGAGGTGCGTGAGCGCGAAGAACGTGTGGTCGCGCATCGTGGTCCAGAGGATGGCGCAGACGATCGGGTAGCTGAGCAGGAGCAACAGCACGTTGCGCCGCCGAACGCTCTGCGGGGGAATCGGAATGCTCATCGGTCAGGTCCTCGGTCCGGGGAAGGGGCGCTGTCGGCGCGGGCGTAGAGCATCTGCGACAGCGGGGCGAAGGGGTGGCGGGAGAAGACGGCCTCGACCGGCAGGCCGAACAGCTCGGCGATGCGGAGCGCCAGCTCGAGGGAGGGGTTGTACTCGCCCCGCTCGAGGTAACCGATCGTCTGGTAGTTCACGCCGAGGGCCTCGGCTAGCGCCTGCCGCGAGAGGCCGCGTTCGGTGCGCAGCACTGCGAGTCGATTGTGGATCTTGGGGCTCTCGGCCCGCCCGCTTTCTGTCTTCATGGTGCACGAAATGTTGTATAACTACAACAAATGGTCAAGAGAGTACAGAAAATAGTATTGTAACGGTTGCATAAAGCACGAGTTGCCCAGCGCCGCTACTATTAAGCGTGCAACGAACCACGATTTCGCCTCCTGAGGCCGCGCAGCTCTCGCCGGAACTGGCCGCATCGCGGAACCCGAACGTCTGGGTGTATCGCTACCGCCACGCGACGATGCCGTGGACGTTGTCCATCGCGACGCATGCACCGCCGGGCTCGGGCAAGCTCTCGCTGGGCGGGTTCCGCATCGCGCCGCTGGAGCGCACGGAATCGCCGGGCTTCACGACGGACGGCGAGAGCATCGCGCTGGCCATCGGGATGGAAGAAAAGGTCCATTGGTCGCGCGTGATCCGCGTGGGCGGACCGTTGGCGCTGCGCGACCTGACCCGCGTGGTCGGCGGCAAGTGCGTGCTCGCGCCGACGGCGGATGCGCGCGTCGGCAATCCGCGCGACGCGGAGATGTTGGACTGGGCCGCCGAGTGCCTGAACGACTGCGAGCGGCACGCCGGCATCCACATCACGACGGGGCAGGACCTGGGGCACGGGCGCATGCACGGCGGCGCGATGGGCTCGCTGGAGTTCCTCAATGCCCGCTTCGCCGGTAGCGTCGTCGCCGACACGTCCATTCCGACGGGCGAAGGCAACTACCAGATCCTCAAGGGCATGCTGCGTGCCTTCGACCTGCCGCTGGAGCGCGCCACGGTGGGGCTGATCGGCTGCGGCAACATCGGCATGCACATCATCCGGCAGCTGCGCGCGCATCCCGGCGTGACGATCCTCGCCTGCGAGTCGCGTGAGGAGCGGCGGGCGGAGCTCGAGGCGATGGGCATCCGCACCTGGGGCCCCGAGCAGAAGGCCGCTTTCCTCGCGCTGCCGATGGATGCGCTGGTGGTGAATGCCGCCGGTGCGACGCTCGACGCGGCGTCGGTGGCCGTGTGCGCGGCGAACGCGCGCCTCAAGGTGATCTGCGGCAGCGAGAACCTCGTGATGCCGGATCACCGCGGCGTCGAGACGCTGCGCGCGGCGCACAAGGTCTTCGCGCCCACCGAGCTGGGCGGGATGATGGGTTATCTCACGGCGGTGGAGCAGTACTTGGCCGTGATCGAAGGCGAATCCTTCGAGGTCACGACGATGCTCGAGGCGGCCAGGCGGCTCGAGGTCGCGGGCTACGAGACGACGGCACGCATCATCGCCGGCGGGCACGCCGAGGACTTCGAGACGGCGGTCACGGCGCTGTACGCGTAGGTCCCGCCTACGCGAACGGGCCCGCCGAGTGGCGGGCCCGTTCGCGTTGATGGCCTAGCGCGCGCGGAACTTGTCGAGCGCGGCCTTGGTGAAGTCGCTGAGCACCATGCGTCCGCTCATGGCGGCGCGCTCGGTCATCTGGGCCTCCCAGCCATCAGTGTCGCGCCAAAAGACGCGCTTCATCTCGCGCATGGCTTCGGGATTCGCGGCGGCGAGGCGCTGCGCGTGGCTGTGCACGATGGCATCGAGCGCGTGCACGTTGTCCACGACCTGCGAGTACAACCCGTGTCGCTCGCACCAGGCGGCATCGTGCCAGTCGGCATGCACGCCGAGGTTCATGAACGGGGCGGGGCCGAGCTTGCGCTCGAGCACCACACCGACGACAAACGGCCCGATGCCCACCTGCAACTCGGACAGCTTGGCCTGCGCGCTCTCCACCGCAAACGAGTAGTCGCTGGCGGCGATGACGCCGAGCGCGCCACCGGCGGCGCGGCCATGCACGCGCGTGATGACGAACTTGGGCGCGCGCACCATCGCCATGATGACGCGCGAGAAGCCGAGGAAGAACTCCTGGCCCTGCTCGGGCGTGGCGACGGCGGTGAACTCATCGAAGCTCGCTCCGGCGCAGAAGGCGCCCTCGCCGGCCGAGCGCAGAACGATGACGCGCGCCTTGGGATCGTCGCCGAGCGTGGCGATGCCGGCGGCGAGCTCACGGAGGAGCGCGGAGGGGAGGGAGTTCCCCTTGGGGTGGAAGAACTCGACGGTTCCGATGCCGTCGGCGAAGGAAAGCTGGACACGTCCGTCCGTGAGGGCGCTGGGGGCTGGGCTGGTCTGCGTCATGGGGGGAAACATACTAAATTGCGACCATGACCCAGACGACCGTCCCGCAGGAGGATCCGGCGCTCCTGGCCGCCTTTGAGGCCCGCATCGCCGCCGGGGAGAGCATCGAGCCCAAGGACTGGATGCCCGAGCGCTATCGCAAGCAGCTGACCCGGATGATGGCGCAGCATGCGCACAGCGAGATCGTCGGGATGCTGCCCGAGGGCAACTGGATCACGCGCGCGCCGTCGCTGCGGCGGAAGATGTCGCTGATCGCCAAGGTGCAGGACGAGGCCGGCCACGGGCTCTACATCTACTGCGGCACCGAGACGCTGGGCGTGGACCGCCACGACCTGTTCAACCAGCTGCTCGACGGCTCGGCGAAGTACTCGTCGATCTTCAACTACCCGACGCTCAGCTGGGCGGACATGGGCGTGATCGGCTGGTTCGTGGATGGCGCGGCGATCGTGAACCAGACGGTGCTGGCGAAGGCCTCCTACGGGCCGTATGCGCGCGCCATGGTGCGGATCTGCAAGGAGGAGAACTTCCACAAGCGTCAGGGCTTCGAGATCTGCGCGACGCTGGCCAAGGGCACGCCGGCGCAGAAGGAGATGCTGCAGGACGCCGTGAACCGTTTCTGGTGGCCGTCGCTGATGATGTTCGGACCGTCGGACAAGGACAGCCCGAACTCGGCCGAGCTGCTCAAGTGGCGCGTCAAGCGGAAGACCAACGACGAGCTGCGTCAGCGCTTCGTGAACCTCACGGTGCCGCAGGCGCAGGCGATCGGGGTCACGCTGCCGGATCCGGATTTGCGATACGACGCGGCGACCAAGAACTGGGAGTTCGGGGAGATCGACTGGAGCGAGTTCTGGGACGTCGTGAAGGGGAACGGGCCGTGCAACGTGGAGCGGCTCGAGGCGCGCAACGCGGCGCACGATGCGGGGCGTTGGGTGCGCGAGGCGGCGCTGGCGCACGCGGCCAAGAACGCCCGTTCGGTGTCGGCGGCGTGATGAACCGCTTTGCCACTGAGGCACGGAGACACGGAGGGACTGCTGATGTCGAGTGAGACGTCCTGGCCTCTGTGGGAGGTCTTCACGCAGGGCAACGCGGGCGAGCCGTTTGAGCACGCCGGTTCGTTGCACGCCACGGACGCCGAGCACGCGTTGCAGAATGCGCGCGATGTGTACGCGCGGCGCGGGGAGGCGGTGAATCTCTGGGTCGTGCCGTCGTCCGCCATCACGGCCTCCGCGCCGTCGGATGCCGGGCCCTTCTTCGAGCCGGGGAACGACAAGGCGTATCGCCATCCCCAGTTCTACAAGGTGCCGCAGGGCATCCGCGTCTTCTGATGGCCGCCCACGAGGAGGAAGAAGGGGGCGTCGCTGCTGGTGAGGCGAAGTCCGGGGTGGGCACGGTTGCCGGCCCGCGGCAGGCGCCGTTGGCGGCGCCGCTGGTGGAGTACCTGCTGCGCCTCGGCGATGACCGCCTGATCCTCGGCCACCGGATGTCGGAATGGACCGGCCATGGGCCGATCCTCGAAGAGGACATCGCCACCGCCAACATCGCGCTGGACCTCATCGGCCAGGCGGCGCAGCTGCTCAAGCTGGCCGGCGAGGTCGAAGGAAAGGGACGCACGGAAGACACGCTCGCCTACTTTCGCGATGGCGTGCAGTTCCGGAACTGCCTGCTGGTGGAACTGCCCAAGGGTGACTTCGGCGATACGATGGTCCGCCAGTTCCTCTTCGACGCGCACAGCGTGCTGTTGTGGGAAGCGCTCGCGGGCTGTGGTCACGCAGGGATCGCGGGCATCGCAGCGAAGGCGTTGAAGGAGGACAAGTACCATCTCCGCCACTCGAGCGAGTGGGTGGTGCGCCTGGGCGACGGCACCGAGGAGAGCCGCGCGCGCGTGCAGCGTTCGCTGGACCGACTCTGGAAGTACACGGCCGAGCTCTTTGCCGCCGACGAGATTGACGACGCCGTGGCGGCACTCGGTGTGCGCGTGGATGCGGCGGGACTCAGGGCACGCTGGGACGCGATGGTGAATGAGGTGCTCGCCCGCGCGACGCTCACGCGCCCCGCCGAAGGTGCCGCCCAGCGCGGCGGGCGCCGCGGGCGCCACACCGAGCACCTCGGGCACCTGCTGGCCACGATGCAGAGCGTGGCCCGCGCCCACCCCGGCGCCACCTGGTGAAGACGCGCGAGGAGCTCTTCGCGATCCTCGACACCGTCCCCGATCCGGAAGTGCCGGCGATCTCGGTGGTGGAGCTCGGGATCGTGCGTGATGCCTCGCAGCGCGCCGACGGCACCGTTGAGGTGACGATCACGCCCACCTACAGCGGCTGTCCGGCGATGTTCGAGATCGAGAAGGATGTGCGCAGCGCCCTCGAGGCCGCCGGCGCCAGCGCCGTGGAGGTGCACACCGTGCTCTCGCCCGCCTGGACCACCGACTGGATCCCGGAGTCGGCGCGCGAGAAGCTGAGGAAGTACGGCATCGCCCCGCCGGGCCGCGCCGACGACGGCGGACTCGTCACGCTCGTGCGTGCCAAGCCGCCGGTGCAATGCCCCTGGTGCGGCTCACGGAACACGACGCTCAAGAGCGAGTTCGGCTCGACGGCCTGCAAGGCGATCCACGTGTGCAACGAGTGCCGGCAGCCGTTTGATGAGTTCAAAGCGATATAGAGAACTTGGACGGAAGACGGTAGACGGAAGGCACCAGCAACGAAAACGGCGATACGGGACCCCCGCATCGCCGTTGTCGTTGTCCATTCCTTCCGTCTTCCGTCTTCCGTCCCAAACCTTCTATACGATTCTCCCCTTCCACGTCCCGCGCTTGAACAGAATCGCACTCACTGTCGCCAGCGCGGTATACGCGATCGGCACCGCAATGAACACGCCCTTCTCTCCCAACGCCGTGTAGCGCGCCAGCGCCCACGCCAGCGGGATCTGCAGCGCCCAGAAGACCCAGAAATTGATCCAGCTCGGGGTCCTCGTGTCGCCGGCTCCGTTGAACGACTGCTCGAGCACCATGCCCAGCGCATAGAGCGGGAAGCCTACCGACATCGCCCGCAACCCAAACACGCCGGTGGCGTGCACGGCGGCGTCCTGGGTGAACCACCCCACGATCGTCGGCGCAAAGAACAGGAACGCGATGCCGGTGAGACCGAGCACGATCATGTTCAGGCGCGCGGCCGTCCACACCGACTGCTCGGCCCGATCGGGATTCTCGGCGCCGAGGGCTTGGCCCACCATCGTTGCCGCCGCCGCACCCACGCCATAGGCTGGCATCAACGCGAACAGCAGGATTCGGATGGCGATGGTGTAGCCGGCCATCGCATTCGCCCCGAAAATCGCCATGATGCGCACCAAGCCGATCCAGCTCATGGAGCTGAGCGCCACCTGGAAGGTGCCCCAGCCGGAGAGCTTGGCGATGCTGATCATCGTCTTCGGTTCGAGCCCGACGTGGTGCCTGTGGACGTGCAGCTTGCCCTTGCCGTTGCCGATGTGCCAGAGCGCCCAGCCGAAGCCGATCGCTCGGCCGATGGCCGTCGCCCACGCGGCACCGACCACACCGAGTTCGGGGAAGGGACCGATGCCGAAAAGCAGCAAGGGGTCGAGCACTATGTTGATGGCGTTGCCCAGCACGAGCACGCGCATGGCGACGGCGGCATCGCCCGTGCCGCGGAAGGCGGCGTTGATCAGGAAGAGCAGGAAGACGGCGCTGTTGGCCCCCAACGACACGCGCGCGTAGCCCGTGCCGACAGCCAAGACGTCGGCGTCGGCGCCCATCAGCGTGAGCAGCTGCGGCGCGAAGATCGCGCCGATGACGCCGAGCAGCGCCGAGAGCGTGAGGCCGAGGAGGAGGGATTGCACCGCCGCTCGGGCGGCGCCATCGGGATCCTTCTCACCGATGCGGCGGGCCACGGTGGCCGTGACGCCGATGCTGAGCCCCATGGCGACCGTGTAGATCACGATCATCAGCGACTCGGTGAGTCCCACGGTGGCGACGGCGGCCGGGCCGAGTCGGCCGACGAAGAAGATGTCCACCACCGCGAACACGCTCTCCATCGACATCTCGATCACCATCGGGATGGCGAGGAGGAAGATGGCGCGCCCGATGGGGCCTTGGGTGTAGTCGTGCTCGCTGCCGCGGATGGCGTCGCGGATGTCGCGCCAGACGCTGCCGGGCGTGGTGGCGTGTTGCTGGAGTTCGGTCGAGTTATGCACGCGGGGTCCTGGGATCAGAATGTGAAACGCCCCATCTGCTCGTCGCGAAGCAGGTGGGGCGTGGATCCGCGGTTGCAGCGGCCCGTACTGTCGCCGCTACCCGAGGTGCCCTGCTTCGCGCACACGCACGGCCGTGACGACCCAGGTCGTCCGCGGGCGGACCCGCACGGCAGTGTGGTTTGGGCGAAGCGTGTTCATCGAAGCACCTAGAGGGTGAAATCCTACGTCAGCACGATAGCGCGGCAGGGGAGTGCCTGTAAAGGGGGACGCAGATCCCCGAGCGTTCGACCTTCTCAACTGCGCAGCAGCCCCTCGATTCCCGCCACGATGCCGTCCACGTCCGGCAGCACGGCGGCCAACAGGTCCGGGTGATAGGGCATGGGGATGTCGTGCGGGGCGATGCGGGCCACCGGGGCGTCGAGGTGCCAGAAGGCCTCCTGCGCCACCGTCGCCGAGACCTCGGCGCCGAAGCCGGCCGTGAGATTGTCCTCGTGCACGATCAGGCAGCGCCCGGTCTTGGTGACGGACGCGAGCACGGCATCGCGATCCCAGGGAGCGATCGTGCGGAGGTCAAGCACCTCCACCTCGCCCGCGAACTTCGCCGCCGCCTCCACGCAGCGATGCACCAGCGCGCCCCAGGTGACGAGCGTGAGCGCCGTACCGGCCTGCACGACGCGAGCGCGCCCGAAGGGCAGCACGTAGTCGTCGCCAGGGTAGCGTGCGCTGCCATCGCCGGTCATGAGCAGCGCGCGGTGCTCGAAGAACACGGTGGGGTTGGGCGAGCGCATCGCGGCGCGCAACAGGCCGACGGCATCGGCGGCGTTCGACGGCATCGCCACCTGCCAGCCGTAGGCGTGGGCGAAGCGCACTTCATCGCTGAGCGAATGCCAGGGATCTCCCACGTCCTTGCCGAAGCCGCCCGGCATGCGCACGACCATCGGCGAGGCGAAGCGATTGGCCGTGCGCCAGCGCAGCGTGCCGGCATTGTTCAACTGCTCGGCGGCGGGGTCGGCGTACTTCCGGAACTGGATCTCGGCCACCGGCATCAACCCGCTGATGGCCAGTCCAGCGGCGCGCCCGATGATGCCTTCCTCGCTGAGCGAGGTGTCGAACACGCGGTGGGCGCCGAACTGCTTCTGCAGGCCTTCGGTCACGAGATGCACGCCACCCTTCTTGCCCACATCCTCGCCGAAGACGACGAGTTTCGGATTCACCATCAGCTCGTGGCGCAGGGTGCGGCGCAGGGCCTCGGCGAAGCGCAACAGCTCGCCCTCGTCCGCGGCCTGGTCGCGGCCGCCGAGTTTGCGGCGCTCGGCGCGGCGCAGTCCGCCGAACGCCTCCGGCACACCGTCGCGGTCGTCCGCGTAGCGATGCTCGGCGACGCGGGTGGGATCCGGCTTCGGTCGCGCCCGTGCGGCGCCCAAGGCACGCTCCACGTCGCGCGCCACTTCGGTCTCGAGTTGGCTCCAGTCGGCGGCGCTCATCCGCGACGGCACGAGGAAGCTGCGCAGGCGCGGCAGGGGATCCCGCTTCTGGTCGGCGGCGATCTCGTCGTCGCTGCGGTAGCCCTTCTGGTTGTCGGGGCCGGAGTGGCTGGAGAGGCGTGGCACCGTGAGGCGCACGAGGGCCGGTCCGGTGCCGCCGCGCACGTGGGCCACGGCCTCGCCAAGGCACTGCGCGGTATCGGCCGGATCGGTGCCGTCACCGCTCTTGACGAGCAGGTTCTTGAACGAGGCCAGGTTCTCGGCGATGTTCGCGCCCGGCGTCTGCATGTCACCGCTGACGGAAATGCCGAGGTTGTTGTCCTCGATGTAGAAGAGCATCGGGAGCTTGAGGGTGGTGGCCATGGTGAGGGCCGCCCAGAAGCCGTTGGTCGCCACCGAGGCGTCCCCACCGAGCGCGACACCAATTGCGCCGGTGAAGGCCGCGTCCTTGAGAATGTCGCGGTGGTAGGTGATGCCCTGCGCCCAGCCGGCGGTGGGCGTGTACTGCGACCCGACGTCGCCGGCCATGGGCAGCACGATGCAGCCTTCCTCGCGCGGGAAGTTGCAGACCACGCCGATGTCGCGGCCGTCGGAGAATCCTCCGGCGCGGCCGAGCGGCGATCCCAGCGCGTCCTCGAGGGTGAGGCCGAGGGAGAGCAGCAGCGGGCGACTGCGGTAGTACGCGCCGGCGGCGTCACGCTGGCCGGTGAGCAGTTGGCCGAGGATCACCTGGGCGACGTCGTGCCCGCGCGCTGAGAACTGGTAGAGCACGACGTGGTCCTTGGGGACCGTCGCGCGGTTCCGGTTCGTTTGCTCCTCGATGTCGTCGAGGGCGCGGGAACAGAGGACGTGGTAGGCGACCTTGCGCCAGTCGAGGGCGGGCCCGGAGGGCGTCTTCGTCTTCGGAGGCATCGGGTGGGGAATCTAGCTTGGTTCCCCCGCGACAGGGATTCGAACGTGGCCACAGAGGCACAGAGACACCGAGGGCACCCACCACCGGCGACTGGCTTGCTGTTTCCAAGGTGAAACTCCCTTCAGGGTGAACGGCGCCAACGCCGCGAGCGAGTCCCTCTGTGTCCCTGTGTCTCTGTGGCCGCAGTCCCAGTCGACGGGCTAGATTACCCGTCCTATGCCAAGCATCCTGAGCGAGCTGAAGGACGGGGTCCTCGAGCTGACGCTGAACCGCCCGGACGTGTTGAACAGTTTCGACCGGGCAATGGCGCAGGCGCTGCAGGTTGAGCTCGCGCGGGCCGCGGCCGAGCCAGCGATCCGGGCCGTGCTGCTCACCGGCGCCGGGCGCGGGTTCTGTGCTGGGCAGGACCTCCAAGAGGCCTTGCCGGTCGGCGACGGGCCCATGCCGGACATCTCCGAGATCGTGCGTGGGAGCTACAACCCCATCATCCGCGCCATCCGCAGCCTCGAGAAGCCGGTGGTCTGCGCGGTGAATGGCATCGCCGCGGGTGCAGGCGCGAACCTAGCCTTCGCCTGCGACCTCACTGTCGCCGCCGAGGAGTCGAGCTTCGTGGAGAGCTTCGCCAAGCTCGGCCTCATCCCTGACACCAGTGGCACCTTCTTCGTGCCGCGCCTCGTGGGGCCGCAGCGCGCGACGGGGATGTTCTTCCTGGCGGGCAAGGTGCCGGCCAGGCAGGCCAAGGAGTGGGGCCTGATCTGGGACGTCGTGCCGGCGGCGCAGCTGATGGACAGCGCCCGCGCGCTGGCAGCATCGCTGGCCACACAGGCCACGCGCGGCTTCGGCCTCACGAAGCGCGCGATGAATGCCTCCTGGGCCAACGGACTGGACGAGCAGCTGGAACTCGAGGCGCGCTGCATGCAGGAAGCAGGACGCACGGCCGACTACGAGGAGGGCGTACGGGCCTTCCTGGAGAAGCGCGCTCCCACTTACAAGGGGCGGTAGCGTGACGCGCGCAATCGGATCCGATGCGGTGATTGGCGTCATCGGCGCGGGGGCGATGGGCGCGGGCATCGCGCAGGTGGCGGCGCAGCACGGGCACCGCGTCTTCCTCGCCGACGCAATCCCCCAGGCCATCACCAAGGCGATGGAAGGGCACATCAAGGCGATGGCGCGCGAGGTGGAGAAGGGGCGACTCGATCGCCCTGCCGCCGACGCGGTGCTGAAGCGCTTCACGTACGTGAACGGCGTGGGGGCCGACGAGCTGCGCGAGTTTGCCGGCTGCGCGCTGGTGATCGAGGCCATCGTCGAGGACCTCCATACCAAGCAAGGGCTGTTCAAGGCGCTCGAGCAGGTGATCGCCCCCGACGCGGTGCTGGCCACCAACACGTCCTCACTCTCGGTTGCCGCGCTGGCCGGCGCCTGCGCGCACGGCGATCGCGTCATCGGCATCCACTTCTTCAATCCGGCGCCGGTGATGGCGCTGGTGGAAGTGATCCCCGCCCTGGCGACGGCGCCCGCCCTCGTCGCCGAGTGCCGCGCGCTGATGGAACGCTGGGGGAAGGTTCCGGTGGTGGCTGCCGACACGCCGGGCTTCATCGTGAACCGCATCGCCCGACCCTTCTATGGTGAGGCGTTGCGCATCTTCGAAGAGGGCATCGCCGACGCCGCCACGATCGACTGGGCCATGACCACGCTCGGCGGATTCCGCATGGGCCCGTTCGAGTTGATGGACTTCATCGGCAACGACGTCAACTACGCGGTGACGCGGTCGGTGTTCGAGGCGATGTACTTCGATCCGCGCTACCGGCCGGCGCTCACGCAGCGTCGGCTCGTCGAGTCGGGATGGCTGGGGCGCAAGTCGGGACGTGGGCACTACATGTACGGCACGGACGCGCCGACGTCGCAGCCCACCCAGGACGAGGCTCTCGGCCGCGTCATCGTGGACCGCATCGTCGCCATGCTCATCAACGAGGCGGTGGACGCGGTGCAGCTCCGCGTGGCCTCTCCTGCGGATCTCGAACTCGCGATGACCAAGGGCGTGAACTATCCCCGCGGCTTGCTGGCGTGGGGTGACCAGCTTGGTGCCTCGGCCGTGCTCGCAACGCTGGAATCGCTCCAACAGGAGTACGGCGAGGATCGGTACCGGCCCAGCCCGCTGCTGCGCCGCGTGGCAAAGCAGGGCGGGAAGTTGCTCCCATGAATGACCCGCGTACCGTCATCGCCAAGATGTTTGCGCAGGACGCCTTCTCGCAGTGGCTCGGCATCGAAGTGGTGGAGGTTGCCGAGGGGCATTGCATCCTTCGGATGACCGTGCGCGAGGAGATGACCAACGGCTTCGGCACGGCGCACGGCGGGATCGTCTTCTCGCTCGCCGACACCGCGCTCGCCTTCTGCACCAACGCCAGCGGCGAGATTTCCGTCGCACTCGACTGCACCATCAGCTATCCCACGGCCGTGCGTCCCGGGGACGTGCTCACCGCCGTGGGCACGCAGCAGGACACCACTCGCAAGGTGGGCTTTGCCGCCGTGACCGTGACCAACCAGAACGGGGAGACCGTGGGCCACTTCCGCGGCACCGTGTATCGCACCCAGAAGCCCCATCGATGACCCACGCGTTCATTGTAGACGGGATCCGCACGCCGATCGGCAACCTCGGCGGATCGCTGAGCCCGGTGCGCCCCGACGACCTCGCCGCGCACGTCATCAAGGCGCTGCTCGCGCGCCACGCCGGACTCGATCGCGCGCGCATCGCGGACGTCGTCCTCGGTTGCGCGAACCAGGCCGGCGAGGACAACCGCAACGTGGCCCGCATGGCCTTGCTGCTCGCCGGGTTGCCGCAGACGGTGCCCGGGGAAACGGTGAACCGGCTCTGCGCCAGCGGCCTGAGCGCCGTGGCCAATGCCGCGCGCGCGATCCGCGCCGGCGAGGGCGAGCTGTACGTGGCCGGCGGCGTGGAGAGCATGACGCGGGCGCCGTACGTCCTGAGCAAGAGCGCGCAGCCCTTCGGCCGCGACATGCAACTCTTCGACACCGCCCTCGGCTGGCGCTTCGTGAATCCGGCGATGCGCACGGCCTACGGCACGGACTCGATGGGCGAGACCGCCGAAAACGTCGCCGCCAAGTACGGCGTCACGCGGGAGGACCAGGATGCGTTCGCGCTGCGGTCGCAGCAGAAGGCGGTGTCGGCGCGAGCGGGTGGGCGGCACGCCGAGGAGATCACGGCGGTGCTGATTCCGCAAAAGAAGGGCGATCCACGACCCTTCGCCGAGGACGAGTTCTTGCGCCCGGACTCGACGATGGCCACGCTGGCGAGGCTGAAACCGGCGTTCCGACACGATGGGCAGGGGTCGGTGACGGCCGGCAACAGCTCGGGGCTGAATGACGGCGCGGCGGCGCTGCTGCTGGCGTCGCCGGCGGCACTGAAGGCCCACGGGCTCGCGCCACTGGCGCGGGTGGTGGCGAGCGCAGCCGCGGGTGTGGAGCCGCGCATCATGGGCATGGGTCCGGTGCCGGCCACGCGGCTGGTGTTGGAGCGCGCCGGGCTCACGCTCGAGCAGATGGACGTGATCGAGATCAACGAGGCCTTCGCGGCGCAGGGGCTGGCCTGCCTGCGGGAGCTCAAGGTGGCGGACGACGATCCCCGCGTGAATCCGAATGGCGGTGCCATCGCGCTCGGGCATCCGCTCGGCATGAGCGGCGCGCGGCTGGCGCTCACCGCCGCGCGGGAGCTGCAGCGGCGCAAAGGACGCTACGCACTCTGCACGATGTGCATCGGCGTGGGACAGGGCTACGCGATGGTGATCGAACGGCCATGACGATCTACGCCTTCGACGACTTCATCCCGGTGGTGCACGAGAGCGCCTTCGTGCATCCCAAGGCGTCGGTCACCGGGAACGTGATCATCGGCAAGGACGTCTACATCGGTCCAGGCGCCGCCATCCGCGGGGACTGGGGCGGCATCGTCATCGAGGATGGCTGCAACGTGCAGGAGAACTGCACCATCCACATGTTCCCGGGCGTGACGGTGGTGCTCGAGGCCGGTGCGCACATCGGGCATGGTGCGGTGGTGCATGGTGCGCGGATCGGCGCCAACGCGCTCATCGGAATGAACGCGGTGGTGATGGACAACGCGCTGGTCGGCGCCGGGAGCATCGTCGGCGCGCTGTGTTTCGTGCCCACCGAGATGCAGATCCCGCCGCGGAGCGTGGTGGTGGGGAATCCGGCCAAGGTCGTGAAGGACGTGAGCGACGAGATGCTCAGCTGGAAATCCGACGGCACCGCGCTGTATCAGCAGTTGCCGGAGCAGATGCGCGCCTCGTGGCGCGAGGTGGAGCCGCTGCGCGCCGTGCCGGCCGACCGCCCCACCCAATCGAACGCCCTCAAGACCTGGAAGCAGACGCGTGGCGCCTGATGCGCCGCTTCGCTGATCCCTTGGAGATCCAATGAAGCTCAAGAACTACGCACTCGGCCAGTGGGTCGAGGGAACGGGGAAGTCCACCACGCTGCTCCACGCGGTGACCGGCGAGCCGGTGGCCGAGGCCTCGAGCGGCGGACTCGACTTCAAGGCGATGGCGGAGTACGCGCGGCGGGTGGGCGGGCCGAAGCTCCGCGCGCTCACGTTCCACCAGCGGGCCGCCTTGCTCAAGGCGATGGCCAAGCACCTGATGGAGCGGAAGGACGCGTTCTATGCGGTGTCCGCCGCCACCGGCGCCACCAAGGGCGACAGTTGGGTGGACATTGACGGCGGCATCGGGACGTTCTTCGCGTACTCGAGCCGCGGGCGTCGCGAGTTTCCCAACGAGACCTTCCACGTGGAAGGCCCGACCGAGGCGCTCTCCAAAGGGGGCACGTTCGTGGGGCGCCACATCTGCGTGCCGCTCGAAGGCGTCGCCATCCACATCAACGCCTTCAATTTCCCCTGCTGGGGAATGCTGGAGAAGCTGGCGCCGACGCTGCTGGCCGGTGTGCCCGCCATCGTGAAGCCGGCCACGGCGACGAGCTACGTCACCGAGGCGATGTTCCGCGAGATGATCGCCTCGAACATCCTGCCCGAAGGCGCGATCCAGCTCATCTGCGGGAGCGCCGGCGATCTCCTCGACCACGTGACCGAGCAGGATGCCGTCGCCTTCACGGGATCGGCCGCCACCGGCCGCATGCTGAAGGAAGCGAAGCCGATCGTCGAGCATGCGGTGCGCTTCAACATGGAGGCCGATTCGCTCAACTGCGCGATCCTCGGCCCCGACGCCGCGCCGGGGACGGAGGAGTTCGACCTCTTCATCAAGGAAGTCGTGCGTGAGATGACCACGAAGGCGGGGCAGACGTGCACCGCGATCCGTCGCACGATCGTGCCGGACGGTATGGAAGAGGATGTGATCAAGGCGATCCGCGCGCGGCTGGAGAAGACCATGGTCGGCGATCCCAGCGTGGAGGGCGTGCGCATGGGACCCTTGGCGAGCCGCAGCCAGGTGCGCGATGTGGGCGCCGCCGCCGAGCGCATCCGCGCCGCCGCCGAGCGCGTGGTGGGCGGAGGTGAGTTCCAGGTGGTCGGCGCCGACCGCGAGAAGGGCGCCTTCTACCAGCCCGAGCTGATGTACTGTGCGGATCCCCTCGGCCGCAGCGAGCCGCACGACATCGAGGCCTTCGGCCCGGTGAACACGGTGATGCCGTATCGCTCGCTCGATGAGGCCATCGAGCTGGCGCGCCGCGGCAAGGGCTCGCTCTGCGGATCGCTCACCACTGCCGACCCGGCCGTGGCCCGCAAGGTCGTGCTCGGCGTGGCGCCGTACCACGGCCGCTTGCTCGTGCTGGACCGCACGAGCGCGAAGGAATCCACCGGGCACGGTTCTCCGCTGCCCAACCTCGTGCACGGTGGCCCTGGGCGGGCCGGCGGTGGCGAGGAGATGGGCGGCGCGCGCGGCGTGCTCCACTACATGCAGCGCACGGCGGTGCAGGGAAGCCCGAGCGTGCTGACTGCCATCACCCGCGAGTGGACGAAGGGGGCGGCGGAGACCACCGATGCCGTACACCCCTTCCGGAAGACCTTCGACGAACTGCAGGTCGGCGACACGCTGGTCACCGGAACGCGCACGATCACGCTCGACGACATCGTGAAGTTCGCCGAACTGAGCGGCGACCGGTTCTATGCGCACATGAATGATGAAGAGGCGCGCTCGAACGGCATCTTCGAGGGGCGGGTGGCGCACGGGTACTTCATCGTCTCGGCGGCGGCCGGGCTGTTCGTCGAGCCGAGCCTCGGCCCCGTGCTCGCCAACTACGGGCTTGAGAACCTGCGCTTCACCAAGCCCGTGTATCCCGGGGATACGATCCGCGTGCGGCTAACCGTGAAGCAGAAGACGGCCAAGGACACGCCGGAGGGGGGAATCCCGCAGGGCGTGGTCGAGTGGGATGTGGAAGTGACGAATCAGGCCAATGATGCAGTCGCGCTCTACAGTATCCTCACGCTGGTGCGTCGGGGTGAGTGATCTGGCACACTTACGGATTCGTGTGGCATTTCGGCGAATGTTCGGGGCGCGATTTGCGCAGGGAAATCCCTCGACTTAGCATCGCTTGAGTCGGAGTCTGCAGCCAGGACTCCGTTCCCCTCTCGTCGGACGGGCGCCATGAGTCGCAGGCTGCGTTCGCTCGCGGTTCTCTTCCCCTCGCTGCTCGCCGCCATCGTGCTGGCGGTGGCGCTGGTGACGGGTTGGATCGTCGAGCGGGAGATGGCGGGCGAGCTCATCCGGACCCGCGGCGGCGAGCTCCAGGGTGGCGCCACGCGCGTCGCGACGATGCTGTCGACGGGCATTGCCGGCGTTCGGCGCCAGCTGGAGGAACGGCTCGGCGTGCCAGGGACCGGCAACCGCCTCTTTGGCGCGCGCGATGCGGCAGCGCTCGCGCGCGAACTCGAACGCGTGGTGCTTCCATCCACCGACAGCACCCTGATGCTGGCGCAGTTAGTGAATCGGCGCGCCGAGGTCCGCGGTGCGCTCGGGACGCCCGGTGAAGGTCCGGAGAGCCGCTGGGCGGCCGACGCGGCGTTCGCTGGCACGCTCGACACGCTCGGACTGACGGTGGGGCACATCCTGCACACGGCAACGGGCCCGGCATTCGGCTTCGCGTATCCGGTGCGCGACGACGCCGGCCAACTGCTCGGCTGGTACACGGAGATCCGGCGTGCGCGGGGCGCCGGCGTGGACGACATCCGCGCGCTGATCGGTGTCCCGACGCTGCTGGTCGGGCGTCCGTTCGCCGGTGCGTGGACCGACCTGGAGGGCGTCGTTGATCCGCCGGCCGCGATCACGGCCCTGGATTCGGTGGTGCGCGTGCGGACGGCGGCTCGCGGCGACGCGGTCGGGCTCGCCACGGCCGTGCCGGGCACGCCGTGGGTGGTGTGGATCGAGGAGCCGACTGCAGGGGTGCTCGCGCCGATCGACGCACTGTTTCGTCGGTTGTGGCCGGCCATCGGCCTGATTGCCTTCGTCGGTGCCGTGCTGGCGTGGATGCTCGGGCGGTTGGCGGCCAAGCGCATTCGGGCGGTGGCGGACGAGATCGACCACGCGCTGGTGGCGCACGCGGCCGAGGTGCGCACTCCCGCGCATTCCTCGGAGGATGAGCTGGCGGCGCTCGAGCGATCCTACGCGCAGCTCGAGGCGCGCATCGCCCAGCAGCGGCGCATGGACGAGCAGCAGCTGCAGTCGCAGAAGCTCGAATCGGTGGGCCGCATGGCCGGCGGCATCGCCCACGACTTCAACAACCTGCTCACGGTGATCTCGAACTACGGCGAGATGGCGCGGAGCCAGCTGCCGGTCGATTCTCCCGCGGGCCAGGACATCGACGAGGTGCTGCGCGCGGCCGATCGGGCCACGGCGCTGACGCGGCAGCTCCTGACCTTCAGCCGCAAGCATCTGGTTGATCCTCGGCCCATTGACCTCAACGCGGTGTTAGTGGACTCCGATCGCATGCTGGCGCGGGTCATGCCGTCCAATGTCGAACGCACGCTGAAGCTGACGCCGGGCCGGTTGGTGGTGACCGTGGATCCCGTCCAGCTCGAGCAGGTGGTGATGAATCTCGTGATCAACGCCGTGGACGCGATGCCCGATGGTGGGCGCGTGGAGGTCCGGACCACGGACGAGTTCCTCGAGGCGGAGTCGGCCTCGCGGGGAGGTACGCCGGCGGGGCATTACGCTTGCCTCACCATCTCCGACTCCGGCGCGGGCATGCCGCCGGAGACCCTCGCGCGCATCTTCGATCCCTTTTTCACCACGAAGGCGGTGGGGAAAGGGACGGGGCTCGGCCTCGCCACGGTGCATGGCATCGTCACGCAGGCGCGCGGCCGCGTGTGGGCCTACAGCGAGGTGGGTGTCGGCACCACGCTCAAGGTGTATCTCCCGCGCTCGGACGCGGCACCGAGTGCGGACGTGGCCGCGGCGAGCACCGAGCGGCCCCGCGCTGCCGCCACCGGACGCGTGGTCGTGGTCGAGGATGACGACGGCGCGCGCGCGGTCACCAGCCGGCTGCTGCGGCAAGCGGGCTTTGAGGTGCGGGAGTTTCCCCGCGGGGATCTCGCGCTGGCGTGGATGGAAAGTGAGAACGGTGGCGCCAATCTGCGAGCCGTGGTCTCCGATGTGATGATGCCCGGCATCAGCGGCGTGGAGCTGGCGCGGCGCGTCGGCCAGCGCTGGCCGCGCCTGCGGTTCGTGCTGATGTCCGGGTACTCCGACACCGGCGAACAGCTCGGCGCGCTGCCTGGCGCCCGACCCATCATCCTCGAGAAGCCGTTCACGTCCAAGCGACTGCTCGACGCCGTGGACGAGGCGATCAGGCCGTGAGCTTGCCGGCCACGAGGTAGCCGGCGGCGCTCACGCAGGCGGTGAGGACCACGCCCCAGGCGAGATCCACCGGCACCACGCCCGCGGGAAATCCCTTGAGCAGCGCCAGGCCGGTGAGATCGAACGCCGCATAGGCCGCGAGGCCGAACACGCCACCGAGCGCCAGCGCGCGCAGTATCGACTGCTTCTCGACCGCCGGCAGCACGCAGAGGACGACAATCGCGGCCACGTAGATCAAATAGAACAGGATCGCCGCCCCCCACCGCGTCTGCTCGGCGAGCAAATGCCCCATCTGCCGTTGGTAGAAGCCCTTCGCGACGAATCCGAGCCAGGCGATGTCGAGCGCGAAGAAGACGGCGGTACAGGACGCGTAGAGCTTGAGATAGTACGCGACGGGCATCAGCGGCTCAACGCACGGTGATGCGGATGGGACGCGAGTTCAGCGCCGGGCCGATCACCTTGTGCTCATGGTCGGCGAGCACCAGCCGCAGCGTGTAGGTGCCGGGGCGCAGCGTGAGCGTGGTCTCGATCTGGCCCGCACCGTAGTGTCGGTGCAGCGAGTCGGCCGTGATGACGACGCCAGGCGCCGGCGGTTCCACATTGATCAGGATGTGGAAGTGACCGGTGTTCGGGTACTGCACCATCGCCGGCGCGACCCCGTAGTTGCGCAGGCCGAACACGACCGGGAAGGTGGTGGGGACCGTCGCCCCATCGGCAGGCGCGCGGAAGAAGATCTCGGGGGCGGGGGCGGCGGCGGGCGCTGCCTGTGCACCGCCGGTGGTGGCGGTCATCGCAAGGGCGGCGATGGCGAGCACGAGGCTTCGGCGGGCGGAACGGCGAACGATTGGCGGCATGCGAGTCGGGGACGTTGGCGTGGGTCCTGGTGAGAAGCATACTACCCCGGGAAACGTGCCGAGGGGCGCAATCGTTCACGTGACGCCCCCGCCTCGGGATGCCGCGGTTCGCGACTCCGGTTGAAACGGGGGCGCTCACGGGGAAACCTTCTCCCCTGCGGTCGCGTACGCATCGGCAGGCCTTGCCGCGACGCCAGCCCCCATTGGAGTCCCCCCTGTGCAGACGAACACCGCCCAACCCAGCACCGCCCCAGCGGCAGCGCAGACCACGGCCACACCGACCGCGACCGCGGTCGTGACGCTGCCGGCTTCGGGTCCTGCCACGGCGCGGGAGATGTACGAGGCCATGCGCTTGCAGCGCCAGGTCATCCAGAACCAGCTCGACAATGCGCTGTCCGATCGCTTCTCGATTGCCTCGAGGCTCCGAGAGGGTCAGGTCACGGGTCCGGACAAGGCCGGGCTGGAGCAGCGGCTGGAGTTGATGGACGCCCGGATCATGGATCTGCAGCGCTCGCTGGCGACGGCGGAGGCCCAGGAGGCGCAGGCGGCGGCCCTGCCGGGCGCCCACGCGCGAGACATCCGCGAACAGCGCGCTGAGGAGCGGGAGATCATCCTCGGGTTCAGCATCGCACTGGTGTTCCTGATCGCGATCCCGATGACGCTCGTGTGGGCGCGGCGCCTGTGGAAGAAGAACGCCGTGACGATCAACATGCCGCCGGAGCTGGCCGAGCGGCTCGATTCGATCGAGCGCGGGATCGAGACGACGGCCATTGAGGTGGAGCGGATCGGGGAGGGGCAGCGCTTCGTGACGCAGCTGCTGGCGCAGCGAGGGGAAGCGGTGCGGGAGCTGTCGGCGGGACGGGAGCCGAGGTGACGCAGGTCACGCCCCGCTGACAGCGTTGCGGTTTCGCGGTTGACAGCCTGCCGTCGCGGTCCTACGATGGACCCGCCTCGGCGCCTCGCAGGCGGCCGGAGAGCATCCCCAGACCCCACCGAATCACTGGAGGACGGCTCATGACGTTTCGTGCCACCGCAGCGGCGCTGTCCGTTGCACTCGTACTTGCTGCCTGTTCCGACGCGACCACCCCCACGGAGGTCGCGTCGTTGCGTTCCGCCGATGCGGACGCCCAAGGCCGCAGCAGCTACATCATCACGTTCCGGGACGGCGTGGACAACGTCCCCGGCTTCGCGCGACAGCTGACCAGTGCGAACGGCGGCGAGCTCGGGTACATCTACGAGCACGCCCTCGAGGGCTTCTCGGCGCGGCTGCCAGCGGCGGGGGTCTCGGCGCTCTCACGGCATCCGATGGTCGCGAGCATCGAGCCCGACCAGGTCATGACGGCCGTGGCCACGCAGTCGAACGCCACGTGGGGGCTTGATCGCATCGACCAGCGCGATCTCCCGCTGAACGGCACCTACGTGTACAACGCGGACGGCACGGGCGTGCGCTCGTACATCCTCGACACGGGCATCCTGCCGAGCCACGTGGACTTTGGTGGGCGCGTGACCTCGGGTTACACCGCGATCAACGACGGGCGCGGCACGAGCGACTGCAACGGCCACGGCACGCACGTGGCGGGCACAGTTGGCGGCACGACCTGGGGCGTGGCCAAGAACACGCAGCTCGTGGCGGTGCGCGTGCTCGACTGCCGCGGCTCGGGCACCACGAGCGGCGTGATCGCCGGAGTGGACTGGGTGACGGCGAACCACATCAAGCCAGCCGTGGCGAACATGTCGCTTGGCGGCGGCGCCAGCTCGACGCTGGACAACGCCGTGAACAACGCCGTGGCGGCGGGCGTGACCTTCGTGGTGGCCGCCGGCAACAGCAACGCGAATGCCTGCAACTATTCGCCGGCGCGTGCGGCCTCGGCCGTCACCGTCGGCGCGACGACCAACACCGACGCCCGGGCGTCGTACTCCAACTTCGGCAGTTGCCTCGACCTCTTCGCGCCGGGCAGCGCCATCACGTCGGCGTGGTACACGAGCAACACGGCGACCAACACGATCAGCGGCACGTCCATGGCGTCGCCGCACGTGGCCGGCGCCGCGGCGCTGTACCTGCAGGGCGCCCCCGGCGCGAGCCCGGCGACCGTCACGAGCGCGCTGACGGGCAACGCGACCACCGGCAAGGTGACCAGCGCCGGCACCGGATCGCCGAACCTGCTGCTCTACACCGGATTCATCGGTGGCGGCGGCGGTGGCGGTGGCAACCAGGCGCCAACGGCGGCGTTCACGTTCAGCTGCACGGACCTCACCTGCTCCTTCAACGGGTCGGGCTCGAGCGACCCCGACGGATCGATCTCCAGCTACGCCTGGAACTTTGGCGATGGCACCACCGGCAGCGGCGCCACGGTCAGCAAGACGTACGCGTCGGGCGGTACGCGCACCGTGACGCTCACGGTGACGGACAATGGTGGCGCGACCGACTCGGAGTCGAAGTCGGTGACGGTCTCGGGGCCCTCGAGTGGCATCACGCTCGCGGTGTCGACCGCGAAGGTGCGCGGCAACACGACGGCCACGCTCTCGTGGTCGGGCGCGGGATCCAGTGTGGACGTGTTCCGTGACAACGTGCTCATCGCCACGGTGGGCGGGACCTCCTACGCCGACAATCTGGGCAAGGGCGGCGGCACACGGACCTACCGCGTGTGCAACGCCGGCTCGACGACCTGCTCGAACAGCGTGACCGTGAGTTATTGACCCAGTTGGTGCAGGACGGGGGGCCCCCGTGGCGATTGCCACCGGGGCCCCTCGGCATTCGGTGGCGAACATTCACGGGAGCCGGCGCGTATATTCCCCGTCCGAGTCGCGCGCCCCCGTGCGTGGCGCCCCCTCACCCCT
Source organism: Gemmatimonadaceae bacterium (assembly GCA_024710705.1). Classification (GTDB taxonomy): domain Bacteria; phylum Gemmatimonadota; class Gemmatimonadetes; order Gemmatimonadales; family Gemmatimonadaceae; genus Pseudogemmatithrix. Next base: position 24,574 of record JANJUF010000035.1, read on the forward strand.
CGTCCTGGTGCTGATGCCGCGCTCCTCGATGTTCGCGTATCCCCGGCAGGACGTCGTTGCCGGCATCGTCGTCTTCCTCGTTGCGCTTCCCCTCTGCCTCGGCATCGCCATCGCCTGCGGCGTGCCTCCGGTGTCGGGGCTGGTGGCGGGCGCCGTCGGCGGCATCGTGGTGCCGTGGATCAGTCGCTCGCCGCTCTCGGTGACCGGGCCCGCGGCCGGCCTCACGTCCATCGTCCTGGCGGAAGTGGCTGCGCTCGGGTCGCTCAATCTCTTCCTCACCGCGACCCTGCTCGCGGGGCTCCTGCAGATCGTGATGGGTGTGCTGCGCTCCGGACGCTACGCGGCGCTCGTGCCCTCGGCGGTGATCAAGGGCATGCTCGCGGCCATCGGCATCACCATCATCTGGAAGCAGGTGCCGGTGGCGGTGGGTGTGACGGGTGGGTTGGGGGACATCCTGGGGAATGTGCACGTCGGCGCGACGCTGCTGACGCTGCTCTCGTTGGTCATCCTGTATGGCTGGAAGAAGACGCCGTTCGGCAAGATCGCGTTCCTGTCGCCGGCACTGATCGTCGTGGTCGCCTCAAGTGCCCTGGCGGCAGCCTTTGGCGGGTCCACGTCGCTCGGGCTCTCGCCTGAGCAGTACGTGGACGTGCCGCTCGGCGGCGTGATGGCGCTGGCCGCGGCCCTGCCGCGTCCGGACTTCGCCGGGCTCACGATGCCGGCGGTCTGGATTGCCGCCATCACGGTGGCCGTCGTCGCCAGCATCGAGACCCTGCTGTCGCTACAGGCCGTGGACCGACTCGACCCGATGAAGCGGACCAGTCCGCCGGACCGCGAGCTGCTGGCGCAGGGCGCGGCGAACACGGTGTCGGGTTTCCTCGGCGGCCTGCCGGTCACCGCCGTGATCGTTCGCTCCGGGGCCAACGTGGCCGCCGGAGGCCGCGAGCGGATGAGTGCCCTCGTGCACGGTGTGTTGCTGGTGGTCGCGGTCGTGTTCGCGGGGTCGTTGCTCAACCTGATTCCGCTGGCGGCGCTGGCTGCCGTGCTGATCCAGGTCGGCCTCAACCTCTGCAAGCCGGCGCTCTTCTCCACCCAGGTGAAGCTCGGGTGGACGCAGCTGGCGCCCTTCGCGATCACCATCGCCGCCGTGCTCACGCTCGACCTGCTCAAAGGCGTGATCGTGGGCATCATCGTCGGTGTGGGGTTCGTGCTTTACCAGAACTCGCGTGGCGCCATCGTGAAGAGCGTGGATCCCAACGGCGCGACCCTGCTGCGCTTCCGGCGTGACGGCACCTTCCTCTCGAAGCCCTCGATCGTGGCGGCGCTCGAGGAGATCGCGGACGGTGAACGAGTGGTGATCGACGGCACTGGGGAGTACATCGACCACGACGTGAAGGAAACCATCGCCACCTTCATCGCCGACGCGCCGCGGCGCAATATCCTCGTCTCGGTGGCTGGCATCGACCTGTCGATGGCGTCAGTCGGAGGCGGGCACTAGTGCAGGACGGTGCCGCTGTGAACGGTCCGGCCACGGACCCGATCGCAGCGGCGCTGGAGCGGGCGCATCACGTGCTCCCCGATCAAGGGCCGATCGGGGTGTTCATCCACCACAACACGCTCCACGCGTACCAGCATCTCACGTTCCACGACGGCGTGCAGGCGGGCGCGTCACTGTTGGGCGCGCGGCCCTATCCCGAGCTGGAGACGTTCCGCGCTTGGCACGCGTCGGGCCGCATCGCCGACGACGATGTGGCGGCGGCCATCGCCGAGCACCTGGGATCGGCTGCGAAGGACCCGATCATCCCGGGGCTGTCGCGAGCGCTGCTGTGGCGCACGTTGATGCTGGAGCCAGTGGACCTCTCCGACGGCGCGGGGCTGCGATTCCTGGCGGCGACGGGCGAGGGACCGGCGCGCAGCGACGCGCCGCGATGGACGGCCGCGTTGGAGCGCATCGGGCGGGGGCCGCGCCGGATGCCGGAGCCGGCGCCGCTGCCGAAGCGGCACCGCGACGCCCTGGTGGCGCACGGCGCCGCCGACACGGACGTGCTCGTCCACGCCGAGTTGGTGCGGCTCTCGGCGGGCTTCCTCGACCAAGGGCAGGCGCGCGACGCGATGCCGGGTCGAGGGCGCGGCTTTCTCGCGGCGGTGTCGGCGCTGTACGCCTCGGGCGCACGGCCGCCACGGGGCTGCGAGGGCGTCGTCGCCGACTTCGCACACATCGCCGGCGATGATCGTCCGGCCCTCGTGGTCATTCGTGAGGCGCTCGACGCGCTCGACGTACCGGCGTCGGCGCGTGAGGAGTACCTGCTGGCGGTGGCGCTGTCCCTGCGCGGCTGGGCCGGGATGTTCGGCCGGCTCGAGCGGCATCCGGACGAGAACGTCGGGGGCCCGCCCTGCTCGCTGGCCGAGTACCTGGCCGTGCGGATGGTGTTCGAGCGCCGCGCGGTGGCCGCCGCCTGTGCGCGCGCTGGACTTCCGCTGGCCTGGTCGAACTTGCGGGCCAGCGTGCCTGCCTCTGCGCCCCGCGCGCCGGAACTCGATGCGCTCCTGCTCTGGGGGCTCACGCGGGCGGCCGGTCTCGCCGTGGAAGAAGTTGCGGCGCTCACCGACGCGGCGCTCGCGCGCGTGTGGAGTGCGGTGGAGTCCTGCGACGACGTGACGCGCCGCGCGCTGCTGCTTGAGGCCTACGAGCGGCACTACCGGCACGAGGTCCTCGACGCCCTCGCCGCGCGCCGCGCGAGGCCAACACCGGATTTCGTCGGCCGCCGCGCGGCCCAGGTGGTGTTCTGCATCGACGAGCGCGAGGAGTCCATCCGCCGCGCCATCGAGGAGCAGGGGCCGGAGTACGAGACCTTCGGTGTCGCCGGATTCTTCGGTGTGGCCATCGATTACCAGGGCCTCTACGACCCGGTGCCGGCCGCGCATTGCCCAGTGGTGGTAGTGCCGCAGCACGAGGTGCACGAGGCCCCGGTGGAGTCTGATGCGCGGTGGGCGCAGATGCGCCGGCGCCTGCGCGATGGGTGGCACGCGCTCGAGCGCCAGGTGGGACGCGGCTCGCGCACGTTGGGCTTGGGGGCGGGCCTGACGTTCGTGTTGGGCCCGCTCGCGGCGGCAGCCAGCGCCGGACGGGTGATGGCACCGCGCCGCTCGCTGCGCCTCCGCGACCGCATCGCCCAGCGCTTCGCCCCGCGCCCACGCACCAAGCTGTCGGCGTTGCGCGAGGAGTGGGCACGCACCCACTCGGAGCGCGGCAAACCCATCGGCTTCGCGTTGGAGGAGATGGTGGAGCGGGTGACGGGCGTGCTGCGCAGCATCGGAATGGTGCGCGACTTCGCGCCGCTGGTGGTGGTGCTGGGCCATGGCTCGACCAGCCTCAACAACCCGCACGAGTCGGCGCACGATTGCGGCGCCTGTGGTGGACGGCGCGGCGGTGCCAACGCCCGTCTCTTCGCCGAGATCGCCAACCGCGCCGACGTGCGCACCGGCGTGGCGGCGCGCGGCATCGTGATTCCCGACGACACCGTGTTCGTCGGCGGGCTGCACGACACGGCCGATGACACGATCCAGCTCTTCGACCTTGGTGCCATTCCGGCCTCGCACGAGGCGCGCTTCGAGGCCGTCTGCGTGGTGCTCGAGCAGGCACGCCGCGAGAGCGCCCGCGAGCGGGCACGCCGCTTCGATGACGCGCCGCTCGGCCTCACGCCCGAGGAGGCATTGGCCCACGTCGAGGACCGGGCTTCGCACTTGGCGCAGCCGCGTCCCGAATACGGGCACTGCACCAACGCCTCGGCGGTGGTCGGTCGGCGCGCGCTGACGCGCGGCCTGCACCTCGACCGCCGCGCCTTCCTGATCAGCTACGACCCGAGCATCGATGAAGGGGCGGCGATCCTCGAGCGCATCCTCGCCGCCGTGGGTCCGGTGGGTGCCGGCATCAGTCTCGAGTACTACTTCTCCTCGGTGGACGTCGAGACCTTCGGCTGCGGGACGAAGCTGCCGCACAACGTCACCGGACTCATCGGCGTGATGAACGGCCACCAGGGCGACCTCCGCACGGGGCTGCCCCTGCAGATGGTGGAGCTCCACGAGCCGATGCGCCTGCTGCTCATCGTGGAGGCCACGCCGGAGTCGCTGCTCGCCGTCGCCGGACGCCAGCCGGAAGTGGCCGAGCTGGTGGTGAATCGCTGGGTGCAGCTGGTGTCGGTGGATCCGCGGACGGGCGCCATGCAGGAGTTCCGCGGCGGTGGCTTCGTGCCCTATGTGCCGGCACCGAGGGCGTTGCCCGAAGTGCAGCGCTCCGTGGAATGGCACGGACGCCGCCGCGACTTCGTGCCGCCGGCTTTCGTGCGCGCCGGGTTGGGTCTCGATGCCTGAGTCGATCACGCTGGCCTTGGCGGCGGCGGTGCTGGCGCCGATGGCGGCGGCGCTGGTCGTCGGCGCGCGCGTGCTGCTGGCGGGCTCGCTCCCGGGCGAGCGGTTCGTGCGCACGGTGATGGGGTGGGGGCTCAGCCTCTCGGCGCTCGGCGCGGTGGCGACGCTCGCGCTGTGGCGCGGATGGCTCGGCCCGGCCGTCAGCGGCGACATCGAGTATGGGAGTTGGCTGCGGATCGGGTCGTACGTCATCCCGGCGGTGGCGCGCGTGGATGACCTGGCGGTGGCGCTCTCGATGCTGGGGGCCTGGCTCACGTGGTTGGTGGCGCGGTTCTCGGGCACCTACCTGCACAAGGAGCCCGGCTTCACACGCTTCTTCGTGCTGCTCGGCTTCTTCGCCGCTGGCGTGCAGCTCGTGGCCTACGCTGGGGCGCTGGACCTGTTCTTCGCCGGCTGGGAGTTGATCGGCATTTCGTCGGCGCTGTTCATCGGCTTCTTCCATGAGCGCGACGAGCCGATGCGTTCGTCGGTGCGCGCCTTCGCCACATATCGGCTCTGCGATGCCGGCTTCCTGATGGCGATGGTTTCGGTGCACGAGGTGCTCGGGAGCACGCGTTTCACGGTACTCGGCCTCGCCAACACGTTGCCGGTGTGGGAGACCACGACCATCGCGGCGCTGTTCTTCGTGGCGGCCATGGGCAAGTCTGCGTTGTTGCCGTTCTCGGGCTGGTTGCCACGCGCCATGGAGGGGCCCACGCCCTCGAGCGCGCTGTTCTACGGTGGCATCAGCGTGCACATGGGGCTCTTCCTCCTGCTGCGCATCTGGCCGATGCTCGACGCTGCGCCGGCGGTGGAGCTGGCCGGTGTGATCATCGGCTCGGCGACCGCGGTGTACGCGGCCGCCGTGGCCCGCATCCACCCCGACGCCAAGGGCGCGCTCGCCCACGCCACGCTCGCCCAGGTGGGACTGATCGCCGCCGAGATCTGCCTCGGGCTCACCACCCTGGCGATGGTCCACATCGCATCGCACGCGATGTTGCGGGTGTTCCAGTACCTTCGGGCGCCGAATGCCATCCACGATGCCCACCGTCTCGGGCACGCGCCGCATCCGGTGCACGCCGAGGGCGTGCTGCCGTCGCGGTTCGAAGCACGCTCGTACCTGGCGGCCTTGCATCGCCTGCGGCTCGAGGATCGTCTCGACGCGCTGGTGGCCCCGGTCGTGTGGCTCGCGCGCGGGCTGGACTGGCTGGACGTCCGGCTCCGGCAGGCGCTCTCGACGGAGCGTGACGCCCGATGACGGCGCACTGGGGTGTGGCCCTGGCGGTGCTCGCCATCGCGGTGCTCGTGCTCTGGGCACCGCGGGTGGCGCGGCGCACGGATGGGGGCGCCGATCACGCCGTGATTCACACCGCGCTCTTGGTGATTGCGCTGTTCACGGACACGGGCCCGGCGGCGCTGGTGGCGATGGCGGTGAGTGGTGGGTTCCACGCGAGCACGGCGTGGAGAGTGGCGCCAACGGCGGCGCTCGGTTTCGGGCTCTCGGCGGCGTCCACCGGCATCGCCGCGCTCGCGCTGTGGTGGGGCGACGGCGTGACCGCCTTCGTGGCGTCGCTGCTGGCCGTCGCGCTGCGCGCCGGTCTCGTGCCCTTCCACGCGGGGGTGGCGCGCCTGTGCGAACGGGCGCCGTGGCTGCAGTCGCAGCAGCTGGCCACGCTGGTGGGACTGGGCGTGGCGCATCTCCGCTTCGTCGATCAGGTGCCATTGGCGTTTCAGTGGTCGGCCGTCGTGGTCATGTACGGAGCGGCGATGACCCTCATCCCGGCGCTGATGGCACTCGTGCAGCGCGACCTGCGCGGGTTCTATCGCTCGGCGAGCATGATGCATGGCGGGATGATCGTCGCGGCCATCGGTGCGGCGGGGCGTGGCCACAGTACCGTCGCGTTGATGGTGCTCGTGACCATCGCGATGGCGATGGGCGGGCTCGGGTTGATGCTGGAGGCGCTCGAGGAGCGGGTGGGGCCCGTGACACTCGACGGACGCGGCGGACGCGTGCAGGCCTTCCCGCGGCTGGCCGCCGCCTTCCTCGTATTCGGTGGTGCCGGCGTCGCGATGCCGGGCACCGCCGGCTTCATCGCCGATGATCTCCTGCTGCATGCGCTGTGGGAAGAAAGCGTCAGCGCCACGCTCACCGTCATACTTGGCAGCGCCATCCTCGCCGTGGCCACGCTCATGACCTACTCCAAGGTGTTCCTCGGACGCGCCGTGCCCTCGCTTGCGCCCGACCTCGGCACGCGCGAGCGTTGGGTGGCGGTCCTGCTCGTCTTCGTGCTCGTGTGGTTGGGGATCGTTCCGGCCACGCTGTTGGAACCCGCTGACCCGTTCCTGCGCGCGCTGGGCGACCCCGCCGCGCACTGACCATTCCCTCCGACTTCCAGGCTCCGATGCTTCGCCTCCTTCGCGCCGCTTCCGTCGTGCTGGCCCTGTTCCTTCCCCTGGGACGCGCCAATGCCCAAGGCGCGCTCATCGGGGTCCGGGTGGACGCCGACCGCAATCGCTTGATGCTGGAGATCCCCGCCGGGCAGCTCGACCGCGATCTCCTGCACCAGGCGGTGCTTGCGACGGGCGCCGGCGTCTCGGCGCTTGGCCTCGACCGCGGACAGACGGGGGACGCCACCGTGGTGCGCTTCGAGCGTCGCGGCCGGCGCGTGCTCCTGGTGGCGGACAACTGGGGTGTGCGGGCCACCGGTGCCGACGCCGCCGGACAGCGCGCCGCCACCGAGTCGTTCCCGCGGGCCGTGTTGGCGTCGTTCCCGATCGAAAGTGACAGCGGCGGACGCATCGTGGTGGATGCGACCGCGTTCTTTCTGAGCGACACCTACGGCGTGGCCGATGGACTGCGCCGCAGCCAGCAGGGGAGCGCCCGCGTGGACGCGGCGCGGAGTTGGTTCGATGTGGCGCGCACCAAGGCCTTCCCGCGCAACACCGAGATCCACGCCGTGCTCACCTTCGCCGTGGACAACGCCGGACCGGCACTCCGCCGCTGGGCCGCCGACGGTGCCGCCCCGGTGTTCGAGATCCACCACTCCTTCGTGGCGCTGCCCGAGGCCGCCGGCTTCACGCCCCGGAAGGCCGATCCGCGCGCCGGCTACTTCGGCACGTCGTTCCTCGATGTCTCGCAGGGATTGGACGGCACCTACCGCGACGGGTTCGCCAACCGCTGGCGCCTCGTGCCGCGCGATCCGGCGGCCTACCAGCGCGGGGTGCTCACCGAGCCGGTCACACCGATCGTCTACTACCTCGATCCGGCAATCCCGGCGCCGTACCGCGAGGCGTTCCGCGAAGGCGGCATGTGGTGGAACACCGTGTTCGAGGCCGCCGGGTTCCGCAACGCGTTCCAGGTGCGCGACCTGCCGGCCGGAGCCGATCCGATGGATGCGCGCTATAACCTGATCTACTGGGTGCATCGCGGCGGGCCTGGGCCGTCGGTGGGTCCGTCGTTCGCCGATCCGCGCACGGGTGAGATCCTCCGCACGGTCGTGCGCATGGATTCGTGGCGCTCGCTCATTGACTACAACATCTGGGCCGGGCTGGTCCCCGCCGCCGGCGCGCAGGGGCTCGGCGTCAGTGGCGAACAACTGGCGATGTCGCGTCGCAAGCAGCACACCGCGCACGAGATCGGCCACACCCTCGGACTCTCGCACAATTTCATCGCCGCCACGCAGGACCGCTCGTCGGTAATGGACTATCCCTTCCCGCTCATCACGGTGGATGCGCGTGGCCGTCTCGACCTCTCGCAGGCCTATGCCCCGATGGCCGGCGGCTGGGACTCGCTCGCCATCCGCTACGGCTACCGCTGGTATCCCGACGCACGCGCCGAACGCGAGGGCCTGCAGCAGATTGTCGCCGAGGGCATTCGCCGTAACCTGCGCTTCGTGGCGGACCAGCACGCCGGCGCCGACGGATCGTTGCCCGCGGCCACGCGCTGGGTGGAAGGCCGCACGATGTTCGACGCCCTCGAACGCACCGCCATCGTGCGGCGCGTGGCCATGGACGCCTTCGACGAGCGCGCGATCCAGCCCGGGGAGCCGATGTATCTGCTCTCGATGCGATTCGCACACGTGTACCTGCATCACCGCTACTCGCTGGAGGGCGTGATCAAGTACGTGGGCGGAATGGATTTCCGCTACGCGATCCGCGGCGACGGACAGGCGCCGACCACGCCGATTCCTGGCGCCGAGCAGCGGCGAGCGCTCAGCCTCGCGCTCGACGCGGTGTCGCCGGCAGCGCTGGCGGTGCCGGAGCGGGTGCTGGCGATGATCCCCCCGGTGCCGCCAAGCGGCGATCCGTCGATGGACTGGCTGCCGCGAGCCGGCACCACCGTGGATCAGGTCGCGCTCGCCGGTGGACTCGCGACCGAGGTGATCGAAGGCCTGCTCGACCGCACGCGCCTCCAACGTGTCGTGATCCAGCACGCCCGCGATCCGCAGTTGCCCACCCTGGCCGAGGTGCTGCAGGCGGTGCTCGACCGCACCTGGTACGCGCCGACTCCCGCCGATCCGAATGCGCAGGCGCTGCGTCGCGCCGTGCAGCGCGTGGTGCTCAACACCATGCTCGACCGCGCTGGCGACGCGCGGGCGAGCGCTGATGTGCGGCAGGTGGTGGCGTTCCATCTCGAGCTCTTGCAGGAGCAGCTCGCCGATGCCGGCCCGGCAAGGCCATTGGCCGACCGTGCGTTGCGCGCGGCGGCCCGTCGCGAGATCGCCCAGTTCTTCGATGGGCGCGATGATCCGACGCAGCGGACCCGCTACTCGGTGATTCCGCTGCCGTGGCCCTGAGCCGCGCCTAGAACGTCAATTGGATGCCGGTCGTGAAGAGGCGATCGGTCGTCCGGAAGGTCGGCTCGGGCACGTTGTCGTAGCGCACGACATACGACAGCTTCATGCCGATGCGGGCCGAGATCGGCGCCACCAGCGACGACTCGGTGTTCACCCGCCAGTCGTCGGTGTCCCGCAGGTTGGGCAGGAACTCCACGTTCTGCTGGTAGTACGCAGCGGCCGTGAAATTGTGGCGCCAGGAACCGGCGGCCCGCGCCGACGGGAAATTCTGCTGGGCGCCGCCCACTGCGATCTGCTGCGTGATGGCGGCACCGCCCTCGAACCGGACGGTGTCGCGCGGCGCGGCGATGGCCCGCCACTGGAGACCCATCTGTTCCTCGAACCGCCGCTCGATGCCGGCGAAGGTGTTGCGGTCGAAGGCCCCAGTGATGAACAGCGCGAAGAACTTGTCGATGGTATAATCGGCGCGGAGCGAGGCCTTCAGGAAATTGGTGTTCACCACGCCCTCCTGCTCGCCGTACACCAAGTTGAACGTCTGCTCGAAGGCCCAACGGCCGCGGGATTGCGTGAGCTTCTCGCCCGCGCTCATCGTGGTGACCTGGGTGTTCCCGCTCGTGGTGACGTAGCCGAAGTCGGCGGTGAACTTGGTCACGACCTCCGGCGCCTCCTGCGCGGTGAGTGGGGCGGCGACGACGGCCGCGACGAGGACGGAGCGACGGAAGGTGTGGGCGAGGCGCATTGCCGAGTGGGGTTGGGGACTTGAAGAATCTAATCGGGAAGTCCCGCTCGTCGCTGGGCCCTGCGCGCCCCTACCAGCGCCAGTCGCGGAACAGGTCCAGGCCCACTTGGTAGATCTGCGCGAACGTGCCGATGCGGTTGCAGGGCGCAGAGCCCGGAGTCAGCGACAGCTCGGCCGACAGACGCTCCCGTGGGTGGTACTCGGCGGCGACGCCGAACCAGGCCGGCAGCGACTGGGCCGCGCGATTCTCGCCGCGGCACACTCCGGTGGACAGCCGAAGGTAAGAGTCGGTGCCGAGCTGCGTGCCGGCGGTGAGCGCGAAACTGTTCAGCAGCCCCTCGAAGGAGTTCAGCGTGAAGTCGCGCGGCGAGTCGCCGGCGATGGTCACCACCTGCAGTTCACTGAGGAAGGGAAGGCGGGCGCCCAGCGCGCGCTCGGCGGCCCCGCCGAGCGAAGGCACAAGGGCGGCCGTGGCGAGCCGCACGGCCGAGGCGCTCTGGCCATCGAGCACGAAGGTCGGGGCGCCGAAGAGCAGGTAGGAGATGATCTCCGTCTCGCTCGCCGCAGTACCGAGGTCGCCCGACGACAGCGTGAGCCGTGGCTGCTCCACGGTGCCGGTGAGCCGCGCACCGATCTTCACGTCCTCGCGCTCGGCCTGCCGCACCGTGTACGAGGTCTGGATGTCGAGGCTGGGCGGGATGCTCAGGGGGCCGTTCATCCGCACGCGTCCGCTGTCCACCTGGAAGGTGCGCTGCAGCAGTCCGAGATCCAGGCGATACGTGCCGCGTTCGGCGAAGATCTCGCCGCGCACGTCGGGGGCATCGAGCGTGCCCACGACGGCGACCTCGCCCGTGAGCTGCACGTTGGCCTCGGGGGAGCGCAGGCGAACCTCGTTCCCGAGTCGGAGCCGCAGGCCCGTCAGGCGTGGGGCATAGCGTGAGGCCGCGTCGTCCTCGGCGGCGTCCTCGGCCAACTGCAGCACCTGACGCCGCTGCTGTCCGATGTACACGTTGGCATTGGGGATGAAGACGTCGCCGCCGAGGAGGAGGGAGTCGAGCGGGCCGCGCAGGTGGAGCGTCCACGAGACGTCGGCCTCGGCCACCCGCGGATCATCAATGACGCGCAGGTTGCGGGCCATGGTGCGCAGGTCGGCGCGCCAGCCGCGCGCGTCGCGGGTGATCGCGCCCTCCACGGAGGCGGTATCGTTGGGCGCGCGCTCGTCGGCCAAGCGGGCCCGGTGCACGATGATCGAGTCGGGCGCCAGCGAAAGGTCCATCAGGACGTCGCGGAACCCGGTGCCGAGGGCGGGCACGGCGAACTCGCCCTCACGCACGAGGACGATCCCGCGCGGCTCAAGCGCGTCCCACGAGCCCGTCACCTGGACATCGGCGTCCACGCCTCCGGCGAGACCCCGCACGCCGGGGATCAGCGCCTCGAGTCCGGCCAAGGGCGAGCCATCGGCCACGAAGCGCAGGTAGAGATCGCCGTCGATCAAGCGGTCGGCCAGCGCCCGATCCTCGAGCGCGAGGTCCAGCGGGAGCTCGGCGGTCAGGGTGAAGGCATCGCGCGTGAGCATGCGCCCAGAGGCCGCGACATCGGCCTTGCGCGCGGCGTAGCGCGCATCCATCTGGAGTTCCGGCGCGGCTTGCCCGTCCACCTGCGTGGAGTCGAGTTGCGCGGTGAGCGTCATCTCGGGCGCGGTCGCTGAACCCGACATGGCGAAATCGGCGGTCAGGAGCCCATTGACCCGTGCCGGCATCAGTCCCGTGAAGCGCGCATGGGCGAGCGGCACACGCTCGGCCTGCATGCGAAAGGTGATTGGGCCGGCGGAGTCGAGGCGGGCGTCGAGCGAGAAGCGCGCGCCGTCGCGGCTGACCAGTTCCAGCGAATCCACCGTGAACCGGTCCGGCCCCCGGAAAAGCGTGGTGGGGCGCTGCAACGTCCACCGCACGTCGGCGGTGGAGGCGACCAGCGAGTCGAGACGGAACGCGAGGCTGTCGCCCATCCAGTGGATGTCGGTGCGGGCGGTGGTGACCAGCGTATCACCTGCCACGATCCGGATGGAGGCATCGGCCCAGGCGGCTTCGCGCACCATGGCTTCGGCGCTGACGCTGGTGACGGGCACGCCATTGGCGAGCAGATCCGTGGCGGCGAAGGACACGAGCCCACGCGTGGCGCTGGGCAGTCCGTCGAGCGAGAGGTCGGCCTCGAGGTGCGCCACGCGGCTGCTGCCCGCCTGCAGGTCATCGGCCACGAGCACCGCGCGGACGTCGAGCGTGTCGAGCGAGCCGAGCGCGACGCCGGTGAGTGTGGCCCGCCCGGCGATCGAATCGATCCAAGCCGCGGCCAGGCTGTCGGGCAGGAATCCGCGGAGCAGGCTGGCCGAGTCGAGGACGGCCGCAAAGCGCAGCGTGTCGCGCAGTGCGGGCTCACGGCTGAGTCGTCCGCGGGCCGCGAAGTGCCCAATCGGTCCGTCGAGCACCAGCGTGTCCACGCGGATGCCGCCGGGTTCGAGCACGAGGTCGCCGTGCCCCTCGCGCAAGCGGATGCCGGCCAACACGCTCGAGGAGTCGAGCCGGAAGGCAATCGGGCCGCTCGGCGTGTCCCAGGGGCCATCGATGCCGAGCTGGGATGTGGCGGTGATGCTGTGCGAAGGGAATGTGAGCGCGGGCAGGAAGGGACGCAGGTCGAGCGACCAGATGGCCAATGCGCCCGAGAGGACCAGGCGTGTGCTGTCCAAGGAGGTCGCGCCTGTGAAACTCAAATCCGTCCCCTCGCCCGAGAGGACCAGCGCGAGGGCCACCGAGTCGCCGGTGGCGCTGGCCTCGAGTGTCCCGTGCATTCGGCCCGCCAGCACCTCGGAGGTGAAGGGGTGGCCGACGGCGGCGATGCCCACCGTGTCGAGCGTGAGGCGCGCCTCGAGCCAGGTGCGCGTAGGGTCGTCGCCGATGCGTCCGCTGCCGCGCACGTGCGACACCGGTAAGGCCCCGTCGGTGTGGATCAAATCGAGTTCAGTGAACGCGATGTCGCTGAGCGCGCCGTCGAGCCGTACGCGACCCGCGAGGAATCCCCGGAGACTGTCGGCCACCTCCGTGACCGCGCCGACGGTGCGGACGTCGAGCGAATCGATCGTCACGTCGAGCGGGCGCAGCGTGGTCTGGTCGGCCAGGAGGTCGAGGGTCCCGCCGATCGTGAACTGGGAGCGGGCGCCGCCGATGCGACGGTCCTCGAACGCCAGCGCGGAGGGCGCGAGCTCCCAGCGGTCGAGCGGACCGCCCGGCGCGCGAATCCGTCCGCGCAGGGCGCCGTCCCAGGGCGGGGGCGGGGACGAATCGCCAAACAGCTCGCGCACCAGGCGCAGGTCCAGCGGCGCCGCGATGGCATCGAGGTCGCGGATGGCGAGCGTCTCACCGATCTCGGCCACTAGCCGGCCGCTCAGGCGCGAGTGCGTGGCCTCGACGACGAACTCGGTCACGTTCACGCGGTACTCGCCACGACCGGCGCCGTTGTTGATCTGCACGACAGCGCTCGCGCTGCCTTCGCGTGGCACCAGGGCGTGCGCCCAGGCCACGTCGGCAAGGTTCACGGTGTCGGCGCGCACGAGCAGGGCCAGGCGGCTGTCACGCTCCGCCTTCGCGAACCCGATGGCGCCGCGCACCGACGCGTGGGAGCCGCCGAAGCGGAGCCGGGGGAAGTCGAGCTGCGCTGAGTCGGGGAACAGGCCTATGGACCCCGCTCCGGACGCAATGCCGAGTTCCATGACCGCGTCATCGCCCTCGCGCCGCAGGAGTGCGTCGGTCACTCGGGCGCCCAGCGCCTGGAGCGTGACCCTTCCGCGCGGCCCTGCGGTACTGATGGTCGAGGCGCCGAGCGCGAGCGAGAGATCGCGCAGCGTCGTGCGCCGCAGCGGGAGCTCGGGGAGCGAATCGCGGCGGTCCAGCGTCACGTCGCCGTCGGCGATGGACAGCGTGTCGAGGCGCACGCGCCATGCGGGGCCGATGGCAGTCGCCTCACGGGCGGCGAGCACCCGCGCTGCGTTCCAGCCGCCATCGTCGCCCTGCACGAGTGCCGCGCGCACCCCGTCCACGTGCACCTCGCGCAGATGCACTTCCCGTTCCAGCAGCGGCCGGATGGCGAAGCGCGCGCGCAGGCCGCGCACAGCGATGACCTCGGTGCCCTGCTCGTCGCGCACGACCACGGAATCCACGCGGAGGTGCCCGAGCGGAAAGAGCCGGAGGCCTTCGGCGCGGAAGGACACGCCCTCGGCCAGCATGCCGGCCAGCCGCTGTTCCACTTGCCCCTGCACCCAGGCCTGCCCCCGCGCCGACCGCAGCAGCACGCTGCCACCGACGATGACGACCAGCGCGGCCAGCGCGCCGAGCGCCAGCGTGACCCACAGCGCAATCCGCAGCCGACGGCGCATCGCTAGAACGCCTCGCCGATGCTGAAGTGGAACGTGAGGCGCGGGAAGAACCCGCGACTCGTCGGCGGGCGGAAACTCGACGGACAGGGCACGGGGCCCACGGCCTCGGCGGCCCCGTCATCGAGCGGTTCGGTGGAACCTGGCGACACGCAGATGGCGCGGCCGAGCGTGGTGGCGGTGGCCCGCTGCAGGTAGAAGGCCGGGCCCGCCTCGCGCTGGTGCGGATTGTAGCCGACGTCCACGCGGAACGGACCGAGCGGCGTGATCACGCGCAGTCCTACGCCCGGCGTCGCGCGCAGGCCGGTGACGGCATAGTTGCCGGAGTTGTTCCAGACGCGGCCGGCATCGAGGAAGACCACCCACCGCAGCAGGTCGCTGGGCCAGCCGCTTCGCGAGCGCAGTTCCAGATTCAGCAGCGCCGTCGCCGTGCCGCCAGCGGGCGCCACGCGATCGAATCCGCGCGCCTCGTCGGCGATGCCGACTTCGTTTCCATCCACGATGATGGTGTCGCTGGGCGCGCGCACGATGTACACCGCCGGCCCGAGCTGGCCCTGGTTGTAGCCGCGCACGGTGTTCTGCCCGCCGGAGTAGAAGCGCTCCTGCGGCGGCACCAGGCCCTCGAGGTCGCGGCGGGTGGCGATGTACCCGCCCGAGATGCGGGCCGCGCCGACGATGGACCGATTGAGGGGGCGGTAGATCGCGTACTCGAGTTGCGTCCGGCTGAAGTTGATCCGCGTGCCGGGGCGCCCGACGTTCACGGTGCCGAGCCGGGATTCGATGGCCCAGCGCGCGTCGTTCACCGCGAAGTTCCCGATGGCCGGCGCCGAGCGCGACCAGGTCATTCCCGCCGCGTGGGTGACGCTCGGTGAGTTCAGGAGCAGGCGATCGTTGAAACGGCAGAGGCCGAACGTGGCGCAGGACACCGCCGCGTCGGAGGTCGTGCGTCCCGCATCGAAGCGGTAGGTGAACGTGGTGTTCACGCGCGGCACGATGGGCCGGTCGAAGGAGCCCACCCCGCCGATGTAGGTCTCGCGCACGTAGCTCTGGAACTCGGTGCGGCGCTCGCTGTAGAGCGTGCCCTGGGGATGCCAGCGGTCCCCGAGGATGCCTCGCAGGGCCACCGAGGCGCCCACGTAGTAGTTGAGTCGCGCGCTGAAACTGTCGGCGCGGACGGACGGGGCGCAGGCCGAGGGGAATCCATCGGCGGGGGCGCCGACGCCGAGCTTCGAGAGCCGCGCATCGAGCTGCAGGCGATGCCCACGGGCGAGGAAGTTCTGCTGCACCCACCGCACCCGTGTGCGGAAGCAGTCAATGGTGCCCCAGCCGGCTCCGGCGCGCAACGCGTTGTGGCGACCCTCGATCAATCGCACCACGACCGGGATCGTGTCACTGCTGGCGCCCGTCGGCAGCGTGTCGATCGCCACGGTGCGGTAGAGTTCGTACGAATAGAGCAGCTGTTGGCTCGATCCCACCGCCCGCGATGAATACACATCGCCGGGCTTGAACCGGAGCAGCGACCGCACGTCGGCTTCGCCGATGGCCGGGCGCTCGGAGTCATTGGCGGTGAGGTCCACCTCGATGCTCCCCACGCGCACCTGCGCACCGGGGCGGAACTCCAGTGTCACACGGGCGCGACGCGCGACGCTGTCCACGGTGACGCTGCGCGTCGGTGGACGGGCGCGCGCGTATCCCTCGGCCCGCAGCAATTGCTGCACCGAGTCGAGGACCGACACCAGCAACGAATCATCGAGCGGCTCGCCGCGGAGTTGCCGCAAGAGTTTCGGTTGGTCCACGAGGCGAGCCGGCAGTCCGAGCAGCCGCAGGGTGTCGATCAGCACCGGCGGCTGCTCCGAGACGCGGATCGCCACCGTGGCGGTGCGCTCGCCGGTGCGTTCGAACCGCGCCGTCGCCGTCGTGCCGGGATAGCCGCGCATCGCGTACCAGGCGGCGATGCGTCGCTCGTCGCGCGAGAGCTCCAGCGAGTCGAGGCAGGCGGTGGCCCCGACATTCCAGCCGAACCAACGCCGCAGGCGTCCGGCGCGCTCCGTGTAGATGATGGAGCGCAGGTCGGCGGCGGTGATGGACTCGTTCCCGCGGATGGTGAGCCCTTCGACCCGCGGACGCCGCGTCGTGCAGCGGTCGCCCTGCGCCCACGCCTCCGCCCCCCCTGCGACCAGCAGGACGAGCACGCCGAGGGTACGACGGAGCAGGGCACGCGCACGCTGCGGCGTACGCGTTGCAGTCTGGGGCATCGCCAGGGGTTGAGGGATCGAGACCGAGCGCATCCGCGCGCCGCGTGCTCTGCAATTCTATATTGGAGTACCCGGCCCGAGCCATTCCGACTCCAGGAGATTCGCTGATGCGTCGCACCGCCCTCGTTCTCGCGCTCCTCCTCACCGGGGCCTGCAGCGCCGAACGCGCCGCTCCCACCGCCGACACGACCTGCTTCGGCACCCGCATCCTCTCGTATCGCGATCTCGTGGCCGAGGTGGTGATCCCACCTGGGGAGTCGTGCGAATCCGGCACTTTCCAGATGGTCTTCACCCGCGGCGTGGACACCCTCCAGGTGCTCACCGAGACTCGGTCAGGCACCGTGGGGCTCATCGGCACCGCCGACGTGGATGGGGACGGGCGAGGGGAATTCTTCGTGACGACCCAGGCCACCGACTCCAGCGCCCGCGGCACGCTCTACGCCTACACCGACGGCGCGGCGGGCATCGCGCGTTTCGCCGTCTCGGCGCTCGCCGAGGACCAGCTGTCGGAGTACCGCGGGGGCGACCGCTTCGGCTTCGGCGGCGCCAACCAACTCGTGCGGGCGTATCCGCTGGGCACGTCCGGCGACACCGCGTGGTTCGGATACTCGCACGGCCAGCAGCGCTGGAATCGCATTGACCGCCCGGACTGGGTGCGCTGACGTCGCGGGCCTCAGGTGCCGCGCGGCTTCACCCGCCGCGTCGGTGCCGCCGTGAGCGGGTCCTCAGGCCATGGGTGACGCGGATAGCGTCCTTTGAGATCGCGCTTCACGTCGAAGTAGCCGTGGCGCCAGAAGCTCGCGAGGTCCTTCGTCACCTGCACCGGCCGGCCGGCCGGCGAGAGCAGGTGCAGTGTGAGCGGTACGCGGCCCTCGGCGAGCCTCGGCGTCTCGAGGAGTCCGAAGCACTCCTGCAGCTTCACCGCCAGCGCCGGTTGGGCGGGATCGCCGTAATCCACGCGAATGCGTGAACCGCTGGGCACTTCGACGTGCGTCGGTGCCACCGCATCGAGGCGCGCGCGCGCCTGCCACGTCAGCGTCGCGAGCAACGCCTCGCCCATCGGCACGCGGGCGAGATCGCTCCAACGGCGCGCGTCGCCGAGCTGCGGCGTCAGCCAGGCGTTGAGCGAGGCCAACAGCGCCGCATCGGACACATCGGGAAAGAGTTCCGGGAGATGGCGATGGGCGAAGCGCAGCCGTTCACGGAGTGCGCGCGACTCCGCTGACCACGGGAGGGCGGCCAGTCCGCGCCGCTGCACTTCGCCGACCAGCGCCTGCACGATGTCCTCTCTCGGAACCTCACGCAGGGGGCGATCCCGGAGGACGATGGCGCCGAGTTGCTCGCGCTCGACAGCGCGGACGGCATCGGCGGCATCGTCCCACGCGACGAGGCGCGTGGTGGCGAGCGCGGGCCCGGCGCTCTCACGCAGGTCCGCTTCCTCGAGGGGCGCGGCCAACCAGATCCGGCTCTCGGCGGGGTCGCCGTCGAGGTCCGCCACCGCGAGGTAAGGCGATGCCCCCAGCGGCTGTATTGTGGCGAGGCGTGCGCCGCGCCCGTTGCGGAGGAGGTACCGCGGCGCCTCGCCGCTGCGCCGCTGGGCGATGCGGTCGGGGTAGGCCAGCGCGACCAACGCGCCGATCATCGCGAGGTCATCGGCGGCGTCGTGCGATCCACGTGGAAGCGCCTGCCGCAGCGCCCGCGCCTCCTGCCGCACGCGCGCGAGTCGCGCCGCATCCACCAGCCCGCGCTCGCGGCCGCGCAGCGCCTCCACGCGGGTGCCGATGTCTGCGTCGTACTCGGCGGCCTCGCGCCGTAGCACATCGCGTTCGGCGAGCAGCGCCGCCAGCTCGCAGGCCAGCGTGGCGCAGCCGCGGGTCGCGCCGATGAGCACGAGGTGGGCAAGCCGCGGCGCGATGCCAAGCGCGGCCATGGCGCGACCGTGTGCCGTGACGCGTCCCGCGGCGTCGAGCGCCCCGAGGTCGGTGAGGAGCGCACGGCCCTGCGCCAGCGCCCCGGCGGGCGGCGCGTCCAGCCAGCGCAGCGCGCGTGGGTCGGCGATGCCGGCACAGGCGAGTTCGAGGGCCAGCGGAGTGAGGTCGGTCTCGAGGATCTCGGGCGCCGTGCGCGCCGGCAGCGCGGCCTGCGTGGCGTCGTCCCAGAGCCGGATGCAGTGGCCCGGCGCGGTACGACCGGCGCGTCCGCGGCGCTGGTCGGCCGAGGCCTGGGAGACGCGCACCGTCTCGAGTCGTGACATCCCGCTGCGCGGGTCGTAGCGGGGCACGCGCGCGAGACCCGAGTCGATCACCACACGCACGCCATCGAGCGTGACCGACGAGTCGGCGATGGCCGTGCGGAGGATCACGCGTGGTGCGACCCTGCGGGGGCGCAGCACGTGGTCCTGTTCGTCGAGCGTGAGTCCGCCGTGGAGCAACTGCACCTCGGCGCCGAGGGTGGCCTCGTCGAGCGCCGCGCGCGTCCGCTGCAACTCGGCGATGCCCGGCAGGAAGACGAGGATGTCGCCAGTGTGCTCGGCACGCGCGGCGAGGACGGCACCTGCCGCGGCGCGCGCGATCGGTGCACCGTCCCGCGGCGGACGCCACTGCGTGCTGACGGGAAACTCTCTCCCCGCGCTGGTGATGATCGGCACCTCGTTGGCGCCGTCGGCAGCCAGGAGCCGCGCGACCGGCGCGGCCTCGAGCGTGGCCGACATCACGAGGAGGCGGAGGTCGGGTCGCAACACGTTGCGCGACTCGAGCGCGAGGGCGAGCCCAAGGTCGCTGGGAAGGTGCCGCTCGTGGAACTCGTCGAAGCAGAGCGCGGCCACCCCGTCGAGCGAAGGGTCGTCCTGGATCATCCGCGTGAGGATTCCTTCCGTGACGACCTCGATGCGGGTGCGCGGTCCCACGCGCCGCTCGAGGCGCACGCGGTAGCCCACCGTGTCCCCGACGTCCTCGCCGAGGAGATACGCCATCTGTTGGGCGGCGGCGCGTGCGGCGAGACGTCGCGGTTCGAGCACGAGGACGCGTCCCTCGCCGCGCCAGGACGCATCGAGCAGCGCCAGGGGCACCCGGGTGGTCTTGCCGGCGCCGGGGGCGGCCACCAGGACCGCCGCCCCCACGCGATCCAGTGCCGCCAGCAGTGGCGGCAGGACGTCATCAATCGGGAGCGGCGGGGCGTCGGGACGGAGAGGCACGCAGCGGGAAACGGAAGGGGGCTCGCGCGCGTACTACTTTAGGTGCGCCCCGGGTAACTTAGGAGCGTCGCCCGACTCGCGCTCTCCTCCCATGACGACACCCGACTTCACGCCAACTGATCGCTCCGGTGCCCGCGACCGCATCTTCTGGTCCGTGCTCCTCTTTGTGGCGGTCAGCGACATCGTCACCAAGCGCTGGGCCGAGCGCGCGCTGGACCTGCACCTGCCGCAGGAGGTCGTCGGCCAGTGGTTGCGGTGGACGCTGACGTACAACACCGGCGCTGCCATGAACCTTTCGGTGGGCGATGCCTCGCGCCTGGTATTCAGCGTCATCGCCATCGGGATGATCGGCTACCTCTTCTACCTGTATCGGCAGTCGCACCCGGCCGAGAGATGGACCCCCGCCGCGCTCGGCATGATCACCGCCGGCGCCTTCGGCAATCTCGTGGACCGCCTGCGGCACACGAAGGGCGTCGTGGACTTCATTGACGTCGGCAGCGCTGGCTGGCGCTTCTGGACCTTCAACATCGCCGACATGGGCGTGACCGTCGGCGCCGTGTTGTTGGCCATCCTGATGTGGCGCGAGGAACGCGCAATGAATAGCGTCAGTGCGGACACCCCTTCTTCCACCGATACGAGCTCAACACCATGACCCAGCGCCGCGACTTCCTCCGTCAGGCCTCCCTCCTCGCCGCCGGCGGACTCGCCGCCAGCCAGCTCGAGGCCCAGGCGGCCGCGCCCGCCGCCCAGGGCAGCTGGGACATGTCCTGGACCGAGCGCGTGACCGGCAAGCATCGCATGGTCTTCGACGCCCACGCGATCTCGGACGGCGTCTGCCTGCATCAGGCCCGGTCCTTCCTGCAGGGCTACACGGACGTGTATGGCATGACCGATGCCGACGTCACCGCCGTGCTGGTGATCCGGCACTCGGCCGTGCCAATGGTGATGAATGACTCGCTCTGGGCCGACGGCTTCCTCAACGAAGCCGACAAGCTGAAGGATCCCAAGACGGGCGAGCCGGCTCGCCGGAATCCGTTCATCAACATCGAGCCGGGCTCGCAGCATGCGCTCACCTGGCCCGATGGCGCGCTCGACACCCTGATCTCACGCGGCGTGATCGTGCTCGCCTGCGACCTGGCGCTCCGCAACTTCACTGGGCGCATCGCCAACCATCGCAAGATCCCGCGCCCCGACGCCGCCGCGCTCGTGAACGCGAACCTCATTCCCGGCATCTACCGCATGCCGACGGGCGTCTTCGCCACCTGCCACGCCCAGCAGCTGGGCTGTGGCGTGCTCAACGCCGTCTGATCAGGCGACGCTGACCCGCATCCCGCCGAGGTCCGCCACCACGGCCTCGGCGGCGCGACGCCCGCTGCGCAGCGCGCCGTTGATGGACGGCGTCTCGAGGTAGTCGCCGCAGCCGTAGAGCCCGTCGCCGAGACGCACCGCGTCGTGCACCTGGTCCGGACGCGGGAACGTGCGCGGCAGCGAGTACGGGACGCGCACCACGCGAAGCAACCGCCAGCTGTTGACCGCGCGCGCGCCGAACCAGCGTGAGAGCTGGGCCCGCGCGTCGCGGTCGAGCACGCCATCGTCCGGGCCCGCCGGCGCGACGACGGTGGCCGAGATGAGCGCCTGCCCAGGCGGCGCGTAGCTCGGGGCGATGTCGCTGGGGACACAGACGTGATTCACCGGCCCGCGGCGGCCTTCGCCGTCGAGCACGAGCAGGGAGCCCTCCACCGGCGAAGAGGACGCCGCGTAGTAGAGCGTGGCGCATCCACTCCACGCCGGTGTACGCGAGCCCGGGACCAAGACGGCGGCGTTCCGCGCATCGGCAGCGATGATGACGGCGCGTGCCGCGAGGGTCTCGCCGCCGGCCAGCTCCACCGCGCCGCGGCGCAACGCGCGCACGCGAGTGCCGGTGCGCACGCTGCCGGCCGGCAGCGCGGCCGCCAACTGACGCGGGATGGTCTGCATACCGCCCGCGGGCAACGTGGCGCTCCCCGTGGCGAACATCCCGAAGAGGAAGTCGAACCACTGCGCCGGCGCGGTGAGCTGCGCGTCGAGGAACACCCCGCCGAAGAACGGACGGAAGAATCCCTCGATGGAGCGGTCGGAGAACCCGCGTTCGTGGAGCGCGCGGGCGGCCGTCGCCTCGGCGCTGGATGCCGGCGTTCCTTCGAGGGCGAGGATCGCGTCGGCGCGCAGGCGCAGCATCCGCCAGGCATCGGCCGGCGTGAACACGCCGGAGACGAGCGACTGCATGCCAGCCAGCGGCGCGCGCCAGGGATCGGCGACCCGGCCGAACCTGTTTCCGCGCCAGACCAGCGCACCGGGCGCGAAACGGCCCAGCTGCAGGGCCTCGAGGTCGAGCACGCGCCGCGCCTCGGGATACGAATCGAGCAGCACCTGGAACCCACGGTCGAGGAGGAAGCCATCAACCTGGTCCGTGGCGAGCCGGCCACCGACGTCTGGCCCCGCCTCGACGACGAGCGGCGACAGCCCGGCCTCCGCGCAGCGCCTCGCGGCGGCCAGTCCGGCCAGCCCGGCTCCCACAATGATGACCTCGTGTGGCGCAGTCATACTGAGGTGAACGCAGGCGCGCGCCACCGGTTCCGCGTTGCCCCGCGCAGGTCCGGCGCTAGCTTCCCGCCCATGCCCACGGTCACCGGCTCCTTCGCGGCATCCTTCTCCGCGTCGTTCTCCACTGCCGCCGCCTTCGTGGCGGGTGCGACGGGGTACACGGGGCGCGCCGTGGTCGCCGCCCTCCGCACCCGGGGCGTCGAGACGGTCGCCCACATCCGGCCGGGATCAGTCAACGGCGCAGAGTGGCGCGCACGGTTTGAAGCGCTCGGCGCCACGGTGGACGAGTCGCCGTGGGAGCCCGCCGCCATCGTCGCGGCGCTGACCACGCATCGTCCCACACACCTGTTCGCCCTGCTCGGGACGACGCGTGCGCGGGCGAAGCGCGAAGGCATCACCGCGCCGTACGAGACCGTGGACTACGGCCTCACGAAGCTGCTCTTGGATGCGGCCAGCGCCTGCGGGCATGGACCGCGGTTCATCTACCTGTCGGCACTCGGGGCCCGCGAGGGCACATCGAACCCCTACCTCTCGGTCCGCGGGCGACTGGAGCGCGAGCTGCAAGCCTCGCGGCTGCCGTTCTTGATTGCGCGGCCGGCATTCATCTCCGGACGTGATCGCGAGGAATCACGGCCCACCGAGCGTGCGGTGTCGCTGCTGGTAGATGCGGCCCTGCGCGGGCTCGCCACCGCCGGCCTGAGTGGACCGCAACGGCGCTTCGCGTCGCTGACCGGTAGGCAGCTGGCCGAGGGACTCACGGCCTTGGCCCTCGCCGCGCGCGACGCGCGTACGATCGCCGACGCAGCCGCCATCCGCGGCGCCATCCCGGCGGAGCAGGCGTGAGTGCGGGGAAGAAGGCCTACGATCGGGCCTACTTCGAGCAGTGGTACCACGATCCCGACCGGCGGGTGATCACGCCGGCCGCCGTCGCGCGGAAGGCACGGCTCGCCCTCGGCATCGCCGAGCTGTTGTTGGAGCGTCCGGTGCGGAACGTCCTCGATGTCGGATGCGGGGAAGGGGCCTGGCGAGAGCATCTGCGACGCGAGCGCCCGAACGTCCACTACACCGGCGTGGAGTCCAGCGCGTACGCGGTGGAGCGCTTCGGGCGCACGCGCAACATCCTGCGCGGCTCGCTTGGCACGCTGGAGTCGCTCGCGCTCGAGGGGCCGTACGACTTGATCGTGGTCTGCGACGTGCTGCAGTACGTGCCGGATGCGGAACTCGATCCCGGCCTGCACGCGATTGCCGGCTTGCTGGGCGGCGTGGCGTATCTCGAGGCCTACACACTCGAGGACCAGGTCGAGGGCGACCGTGCCGGTTGGCACGAACGGAGCCGGGCCGAGTACCTGCGGCGCTTCGCCGCGGCGGGGCTCGGCAGCGTGGGCATGCACTGTTACGTGGGCGAGGCCCTGCGGGACGCCACCGCCGCCCTCGAACGCGCGGGTTGACAGCCGGGCGCCATTGAATAACCTTTCATCCGGATATACGGATGAAGCGCACCCCCCTCTTCGACCGGTTGTCGGCCCTGGCCGACCCGACCCGCTCGCGCTGCCTCCTGTTGCTGGAGCGGCACGAGCTGACGGTGTCGGAACTGCGTGCGGTGCTCCAGCTGCCGCAATCCACTGTGAGCCGGCACCTGAAGGTGCTGACGGATGCCGGCTGGCTCACCGCCCGCGAGGACGGGACGAGCAATCGGTATCGGCTGGACCTGAAGACGCTGGACGCGGCGGGGCGCAAGCTCTGGGGTTCGGTACGCGAGGAAGCGGAGGGGTTGTCCGCGGCGGCTCGCGACGCGCAACGGGTGAAAGGCGTCCTCGCCGAGCGCCACACGCGCTCGCAGCAGTTCTTCGCGAGTTCGGCGGCGCAGTGGGACAAGGTGCGGGCCGAGCTCTTCGGGGCGCGCACCGAGCTCTTCGCCCTCGTGGGCCTGCTGGGCGCCGACCAGGTGGTCGGCGACCTCGGCTGCGGCACGGGGCAGCTGTCGGAAGTGATATCGCCGTTCGTGTCACGCGTGATCGCGGTGGACGAGTCGGCGGCGATGTTGAAGGCGGCCAAGGCGCGGTTGGCGCCGCTCGAGAACGTCGAGTTGCGCGCCGGTCGCATCGAGGAGTTGCCGATCGAGGATGGCAGGCTGGACGTGGCGATCCTCTCGTTGGTGTTGCACTACGTGGCGGAGCCGGCGCAGGTCTTGGCAGGCATCCGTCGCACGCTCAAGCGAGGGGGCAAGCTGCTCCTCGTGGACATGCTCCCGCACGACCGCGCCGAATACCGCCAGACGATGGGCCATGTGTGGTTGGGATTCGATGCGGAGCAGTTGGAGCAGTGGGGGAAGCTCGCCGGGTTCACCGGCGTGCGGACCCATGGGTTGCCGTCGGGGCCCAAGATGAGTGGGCCATCACTCTTTACTGCGGTGTTTGCGACGACTTGAGACGGAAGACGGAAGACGGAAGGACCTTCGTTTCGGTTCCGCCCGCACTCCCGGACTGCGTCTCGCTCTCGCCATTTCCTTCCGTCTTCCGTCTTCCCTCTTTCCAATCTTCCTATGACTGCCATCGCCCCGACCCTCCATCCCTTCGACGCCGTGAAGTCCACCGGCCGGCCGCCCTTCAAGGTCGCCGACATCTCGCTGGCCAACTGGGGCCGTCAGGAAATCCGCCTCGCCGAGTACGAGATGCCGGGCCTGATGGCGCTGCGCGCCGAGTACAAGGGGAAGAAGCCCCTCGCCGGCGCCCGCATCATGGGCTCGCTGCACATGACCATCCAGACGGCGGTGCTCATCGAGACGCTGACCGAACTCGGCGCCGACGTGCGCTGGGTGAGCTGCAACATCTTCTCCACGCAGGATCACGCCGCGGCCGCGGTGGCCGTGGGCAAGGATGGCTCGGTGGAGCAGCCGCGCGGCACGCCGGTGTTCGCGTGGAAGGGCGAAACGCTCGAGGAGTACTGGTGGTGCACCGAGCAGGCGCTGATGTGGCCCGACGGCCAGGGCCCCAATCTCATCCTCGATGACGGTGGCGACGCCACGATGCTCGTGCACAAGGGCACCGAGTACGAGGCCGCGGGCGCCGTGCCGGCGTTCGATGCCAAGAACGAGCCCGAGGAGTGGGGCGTGATCCTCGAGCTGCTCCGCAAGACGATCAAGGAAGACCCGAAGCGCTGGACGAATGTCGGCAAGGCCATCCGCGGCGTGTCCGAGGAGACCACCACCGGCGTGCACCGGCTCTATGAGATGATGCAGGCTGGCAAGCTGCTCTTCCCGGCCATCAACGTGAACGATGCCGTGACCAAGTCGAAGTTCGACAATCTCTACGGCTGCCGGCACTCGCTCACCGACGGCATCCTCCGCGCGTCGGACGTGATGCTGGCCGGCAAGGTCGCCGTGGTCATGGGCTACGGCGACGTGGGCAAAGGCTCGGCACAGTCGCTGCGGGCGCAGGGCGCGCGCGTCGTGATCACCGAGGTGGACCCCATCTGCGCCCTGCAGGCGGCGATGGAAGGCTACCAGGTCACCACGCTCGACGAGGTCGTGAGCACCGCCGACGTGTTCATTACCGCCACCGGCAACGCCGACATCATCACGGTGGAGCACATGGCGAAGATGAAGGACAAGGCGATCGTCGGGAACATCGGCCACTTCGACAACGAGATCGACATGGCCGGCCTCAAGAACGTGAAGGGCATCAAGCGCAACCAGATCAAGCCGCAGTTCGACGAGTGGATCTTCCCCGATGGCCACTCGGTGCTCATCCTGGCCGAAGGCCGCCTGCTCAACCTCGGCTGCGCCACCGGCCATCCGTCCTTCGTGATGTCGGCGTCGTTCACCAACCAGGTGATGGCGCAGATCGAGCTGCACACGAACAACAGCAAGTACGAGAAGAAGGTGTACACGCTGCCGAAGCACCTCGATGAGAAGGTGGCGCGCCTGCACCTCGACAAGCTGGGCGTGAAGCTGACGAAGCTGACGCCGAAGCAGGCGGCGTACATTGGGGTGCCGGTGGATGGGCCGTACAAGCCGGACCATTACAGGTACTAGACGGAAGACGGAAGACGGAAGGTACGGGCGGAGTGGCCAGTGCGGCTGCTCCGCCCGTTCTTCCGTCTTCCGTCTTCCGTCTTCCGTCTTACTTCTGCACCTCGATCCCGCCCGCCTGCTGCCCGACTTCCACCGTCGCCACCACGCGCAGCGCCTCGAGGTCAATGATGTCCACCGTGGCCTTTTCGGAGCCGACGCCCTCATTGGACACGAAGGCGTAGCGGTCGTCGGCGGTGATGGCGACGCCGTGGACCACGCGCCGTGACGTGCGGATGCGCGCCATCTCTCTCCCCGTCGCGGCGTCCCACACCGACACGGATTGGTCGCGCTTGTTGGTGGCGACGAGCAGGCGGCCGTCGCTGGTGACCGCGAGGTTGTAGATGCCGTTGCCAGCGGGGATTCGGCGGGTCACGCGCCACTCGGCCACGTCCACCTCCACCAGTTCGCTGGACTTGTTGCAGGCGATCCAGACCTTCGCGCCATCCGGCGAGGGTTGGGCCCAGGTGGGCGAGCAGCTCACATCGCCCGGCGCCGGCGGCTCCATGCCGTGTCCGCCCATGTCGTGGCCGCCGTGGTCGGCGCCGCTGGCCACCCGCCGCGGCGGGGCGCCGGCCATCCCACGTTCCTTTCCCTGCGTGAGGAACAAATGGCGCGCCACGCTGAAGCCCCGCGTGTCAATCTCCACGAGCATCTCGTCCATCATGCACGCCGAGTAATGGCGCGTGCCGGTGGCATTGAGGCGTGAGCCGTGCGGCATGGTGCAGGTGGGGATGCGCGCCACCTCGAGCATGGCACTCGTCTCCACCACCGACACGCTCGACGTCTCCATCTCGCCGTGCAGGTTGAAGTTCACCACCCAGGCGAAGTAGCCGTCGGGGCTCACCTGCACGGTGGCCGGGAACTGGCCGAGGGTGGCGCGGCCCACCGGCACGTCATCGGCGCTGCGGAACTTCCACAGCGAGCCCCCCGGCAAGCCGTGGGCGGTGCTCACGAAGTAATGCTGGCCGTCCGGCGAGAGGGCCACGCCGTGCGGGCCGTCGGGGTCGATCAACGACATGCCCACCGGCGCCACCTTCACCACCCGCGCGCCGGCGGAGTCGAACACGATGCGGGCGATTTCGTCCACCGACTCGGAGACGACGATGGCGGCGTAGCTCCGCGGCGGCGCGGAGGGCGGATCAGGCGCGAGCGCGTCGGCGTCACCGGCGCTGGCGCGGCACCCGCCCACGAGCACGAGAGCCGCGAAGGCGGCGGCAAGGCCGCCGCCACGTCGCCGCGTCATGGAACCACGCCCGCCTTGGGCTCGATCCGCACGATCCACAATCCGTTGTTCATGTCATTCACGTAGGCCAGGCCGTCGCGCACCACTACGCCCCAGGTCATGGCCGTATTGCTGGCGCGCCCGTCCATGTCGGCGGTGTTCAGGTGGCCGATCTCACGCCCCTGCGCGCGGAGGTCTCCGCGCAGCTCGCCCGACACCTCGAATACGCGGAAGCCGGCGTTGTACGCGCCCATGTACAGCGAGTCGCCCGCCACCCACACGTTGTGCACGCCGCCGAACTCCGGCTCGTAGTACGCCACCGAGCGCGGCCGTTCGATGTCCGACACGTCAATGACCTGCAGTCGACCGTAGGCGCGCCCCGCTGCGGCGTCCTTCGCGCCGCGCACGCCGCTGGCCGGGAACACCTCGTCGGCAATGAACACGTAGTTCCGGTGGCGCCAGGCGGTATGCGTGCCGCGGATGAAGCCCTCGCCGCCGCTGGCGGCCACGTCGCGGTACAGCGCATTGAGATCGTACTTGTACTGCGAGACCATCACTGGCCGGGACGGCGTGCCGCCCTTGATGCCGTTGCCCACGTCGAGGATCACGAGGCCGTCGTTCCACCACGAGCCGTAGAGCAGGCCGTCCTGGACGTCAATGTCGTGCAGCGTGCGGCCGGCGTCGGGACGGTTCTCCGTCTTCCACTGCGCCACCTCGCGCGGCTTCGCCGGGTCGTCAATGTTGAGCACGTGCAGCGCACCGGTGCCGTCGTTGGTGAGGAACACGTGCTGGCCGTAGCGTGGATCCTTATAGATGAATGTGGAATGCACCCCGGCACTGACGCCCTCGGTGAACTCGGAGATCACCTTGGGATGGCGCGGGTCCTCCAGCGAGGCGAACACCACGCCGTTGCGGCGGTCGGCCGCGCCCTCGCGCGTGAACACGAGGTACTTGCCGTCGGGCGTGGTCATCACGTCGTTCACGCGGCGCGTGTTGGCGATGATCGAGTCGGTGACGAACGGCGCCGCCGGATTGGAGATGTCAATCGTGTACAGCACGTCGCCACCGCCACCCGACCCGAGGTACGCCACCTCCCCGTTCGGATGCAGCCAGACCTCTTCGGTGTTGAAGCGCGTGCGCGGGAGGCGCCCCACCACGCTGAGCGGGCGCCGCACGTCGCGCGGCGCCAGCGTCACGACGCTCTCGGCGGTGCGATTCCCCAGGGACGCGGTCACGGTGTAGGTGCCGGCGTCGTAGCCCACGAACGCCCCGTCGGCGTCAATCATTCCCTGGCCGGGGCTGATGCTCCACACCGGCGTGAGCCCGGCGATGTCGCGGCCGGCGGCGTCCTTGGCCACGGCCTTGAAACGGATCACGTCGCCCGTGCGGGCGTCGGTGACGCCAGGCTCCACGGCGAAGGACTCGAGTGCGGCATTCAGCACCTGCACCTCGAGTGCCTGCAGCACCGTGCCCACCCGCGCCGTGAGTGTGGCCCGACCGGCGCCGACGGCCGTCACCATGCCCACCTCGTTCACCGAGGCGACGCGGGTGTTCGAGGAGCTCCAGACCACGCGATCGTCGCGGATGTCCCCGATCGCCGACCGTACCTCGGCGCTCAGGCGGATGCGCTGACCTGGCACCAGCCGCTGGACCGCCGGAAGGATGGCGATGCGCGCCGCCGGACCCGGAACCATGCGGACCTCGAAGCGCTCGATCGTCGGCGGCTCGTTGGGCAGGATCGCGACGACGGCCGCCGGCAGCGTGCCAGTGGACCCTGACGTCACGAGACCGTCCTGCGAGACGCTGCCCTCGAAGCGCGCGCCCGTCTGCGTCCAGCGGAACTGCACGCCGGGGATCACGCGGTCGTCGGCATCGCGGGCTTCGGCCTTCAGGCGCAGCGTGTCGCCAGCCGTGACCACCTTCTGCACGGGGGTGATGACGATGCGTGCGATGCGCGAAGGCGTGGTGGTGGGGGCCGCCTGGGCCTCCAAGAGCAGAGGGACCGCGAGCGCGGCCAGGGTCAGGGCACGAAGCATCGGGGAATCGATCTGTGGGTGAGTAAGGGGCTGCGGTCCTCGGAATATACCGCGGCCTGCGGTGAGGGTTTCCCCGGCGCAGGTTCCGGGCTGAAGACTACGCCGGAACGCTCGCCGAAGCGCGAGGATACATCGAAAGCGATACCACGGCCCACCTCGAATCGGAGTCCCCATGTTCAAGGTCAATGCAGGAACCCTCGACCGCGCCTTTCGCGCCCTGCTCGGCATCGGGCTGATCAGCCTCGTCTTCGTCGGCCCTCAGACCCCGTGGGGCTGGCTCGGGATCATTCCGCTGGCCACGTCCCTGATGGGCTGGTGCCCGGCTTACGCC
>JANJUF010000072.1 GCA_024710705.1 Gemmatimonadaceae bacterium
GGGCGCGATGTCCACGCTCTGCGCGGGCTGCGGGCACGACTCCGTGACCGCTGCGCTCGTCCTCGCCGCGTGGGAGATGGACCTCGAGCCGCATCGGGCGGCCAAGATGAGCGGCATCGGCTGCTCGTCCAAGACGACCGCGTACTTCATGAAGCAGTCGCACGGCTTCAATGCCGTGCACGGGCGGATGCCGTCGGTGACGACGGGGGCCGCGGCGGCCAACCGCGGGCTCACGCTGCGCGACTACGAGGGGGCGATGAGCACCCTCTGCGCCGGCTGCGGGCACGACTCGGTCACCGCCGCGCTCGTGCAGGCGGCCTGGGAGCTCGAGCTCGAGCCGCACCGCGCCGCGAAGATGAGCGGCATCGGCTGCTCGTCGAAGACCACCGCGTACTTCATGAAGCAGTCGCACGGCTTCAACTCCGTGCACGGCCGCATGCCCTCGGTGACGTCGGGCGCGGCGGTGGCCAACCGCACGCTCATCGCCATCGGCGTCTCCGGCGACGGCGATTCACTGTCCATCGGCCTCGGGCAGCTGAGCCACGCCATCCGGCGCAACGTGAACATGCTGTACGTGCTCGAGAACAATGGCGTGTACGGCCTCACCAAGGGGCAGTTCTCCGCCTCCGCCGACATCGGATCCAAGTCCAAGAAGGGGGAGGCGAACGCCCAGTCGCCCATTGATCCGGTGCTGTTGGCGCTGACCCTGGGCGCCACGTTTGTCGCACGCTCCTTCTCCGGCGACAAGAAGCAGCTGGTCCCGATCCTCAAGGCCGGCATCCAGCACCGTGGGTTCGCGCTGGTGGATGTGATCTCGCCCTGCGTGACGTTCAACGACCACGAGGGGAGCACCAAGAGCTACGCGTACACGCGACAGCACGAAGTGGAGGCGGTGCAGGCCGACTTCGTGCCGCTGCGGCACGAGATCACGGTACCGGAGACGGACGCCGCCGTGCAGGTGGTGCAGCTGCACGACGGGGGCAGCGTGCGGCTCCGGGCCACGACCAACGGCTACGATCCGACCGATCGTGCTTCGGCGTACGCGCACGTGCGCGCCTGCCAGGCACGAGGGGAGCTCGCCACCGGCCTCCTCTTCGTGGAGGACGGCGGGCACCCGGAGTTGTGCGATGGCCTGCGACTGCCGGCGACCCCGCTCGTCGACCTCCCCCACGGCCGACTCTGTCCCGGTGCGTCCGCGCTCGATTCACTGATGGAGGAGTTCCGCTAGCCGCGCGAGCCTCAGCTCGCGCGGATGTACAGCGCCTGCGCGGCCTGTTGCGCGTACAGCACCGCGAACACGCCCGATGGTTGCAGGATCACGCCCGGCACGAGACCGGCGATCGCCCGCTCACGAGCCACCTCCGCCGACACGCCGTCGGCCTTGGAGACCAGCGCAATCAGATCCTGCAGCGCGAGGTCACAGGCCAGCGCCACACCGCCGCGCTCCAGGAACGCCGTGAGGGCGAATCCCGCGTACGGCGCCTCGACGCCATCGGCAGCACCAAGCAGTGCCGGATTCCGCCGCACCGGCTCGCCCGTGAGCGGGTGCGTAGCCTTCGCGACGTCGGCGAGGCCGTACCGATCCCAGAACGCCTGCTGCATGGCCAGCACGATGGCGTTGTGCCGCAGCACCAGCACCGTGGAGAGCTCCCGCGCCGGGATGCCGAGCGTGGCCTCGTACTGCCGCGCCCAGATGGTCGCGCGCCACACGCCGTAGGCGCTCTCCACCTCGGGCACGTCGAAGCAGGTGCGGATGCGGCCGGTGAGGCGCTCGGTCCAGCGCGTATCCCAGTCGGTGCTCCGGGACGCATCGCCGGCCGGCGATGCCGCGGCGAGGTCCGCCGGAAGAACCGGTCCGAGCATCGCCAAGCCGCCGAGTGCGGCGGCGCCGGCAGCGAGGCGGTCAACGAAGGCACGTCGTGTGGTGGTCAAGAGTCACTCCAAGGGAAGAGGGTTCTGGAGTGTCTGCGTCATTCCTGGCCAAGGCACGACATCGCGACGGCGTGAACGCACGAAGGCGCCGTGCCCACAGGACACGGCGCCTTCGTCAGATCGGGAATAGCTGGGGCGGGACTCGAACCCGCGACCCCGGCATTATGAGTGCCGTGCTCTAACCAGCTGAGCTACCCAGCCCTGCTCCACCTGCGCGCGAAATCTAAATCCCCCGGGGTGGACGCTCAAACCCCGGAAACAACGAAGCGCCCCTTGTGGAGGCGCTCCGAGTCCTGCGAGTAGCGGGGGCGGGATTTGAACCCGCGACCTTCGGGTTATGAGCCCGACGAGCTACCAGGCTGCTCCACCCCGCGTCAGTGAGATGGAAACTAGTCGGAAATTGCTGTCGGTCAAGGCGTTCGGCGCCTCGGCGGCAGAGGCTAGCGGTCGGGCTCGGTAAAGCGGTACAGGACCTCCCCCGGCTTCACCATCCCGAACTCCTCGCGGGCAATCCGTTCCTGCGTCGCCGGGTCGGTCTCCACCAGCCGCTTGTAGGCCGCGAGGGAGTCCACCCGGCGCTGGAGGGAGTCCACCTCGGCGCGCTCACGCGCCAGTCGACCCTTCTGGCTGAGCAGGTCCGTGGTGCCGTACTCCCCGCCCTGCACGGCGAACACGATGATGGCGAGGGACGCAGCCGCCAGCCCCACGCGGAGTGCAATCCAGCCCGGCGTCCGCGGGACCGGCGGCCCCGCGTGGCGCGGGCTCGCGCGCTTCCTCGCGGCCACTAGCCCTCGATGCCGTAGATGCCGCCGCCCGGGTACTCGGCGTGCATGCCCAGCTCAGCCTCGATCCGCAGGAGCTGGTTGTACTTCGCCACCCGGTCGGTGCGGCTGGCCGAGCCGGTCTTGATCTGACCGGCATTCGTCGCCACCGCGAGATCGGCGATGAACGTGTCCTCGGTCTCCCCCGAGCGATGCGAGATGATCGAACGGTAGCCGTTGCGGTCGGCCATCTCGATGGTCTCCAGCGTCTCGGTCAGCGTGCCGATCTGATTGACCTTCACGAGGATGGCGTTCGCCACGTCCTCCTCGATGCCGCGGGCGAGAAACCGCGTGTTGGTCACGAACAGGTCGTCGCCGACGAGCTGGCAACGATCGCCGAGCGCCTCGGTGAGCCGCCCCCAGCCGGCCCAGTCGCTCTCGGCCAGGCCGTCCTCGATGCTCACGATGGGATACTTGCGCAGCCACTTCGCGTAGAGTTCCACCATCTCGTCGGCGCTCTTGGTGCCAGCGCCGCTCTTCTTGAACGTGTACTTGCCCTTGGTGAAGAGCTCGCTGGCGGCGCAGTCGAGGGCGAGGGCGATCTCGCTTCCGGGCTGGTAGCAGGCGGCCTCGATGGCTTCCATCACCACGTCCAGCGCGGCCTCGTCGCTCTTGAGATCGGGGGCGAAGCCGCCCTCATCGCCGACGCCGGTGGACAGTTTGCGCTTCACCAACACCTTCTTGAGCGCGTGGAACACCTCGGTGCCCATGCGCAGGGCGTCGCTGAACGACTCGGCCCCCACCGGCACGATCATGTACTCCTGGAAGTCCACGGTGTTGGTCGCGTGGGCGCCGCCGTTGAGGATGTTCATCAGGGGCACGGGCAGGGTCCGCGCCAGCGGGCCACCGAGATAGCGATGCAGCGGGAGGTCCACCGCCGCCGCCCCGGCCCGCGCCGCCGCCATGGACACCGCGAGCATCGCATTAGCGCCCAGCTTGGACTTGTTCGCCGTGCCATCGAGCGCCAGCAGCGTGCGGTCGATGGTGAGCTGGTCCACCACGTCGAGCCCGATCAGCTCGGGTTCGATCAGCTTGGTTACGTTCTGCACCGCCTTCCGCACGCCCTTGCCGAGGTAGCGTTTGGCGTCGCCATCGCGCAGTTCGTTGGCCTCGTGCTCACCGGTGGAGGCGCCGCTTGGCACGGCCGCGCGGCCGTAGGTGCCGTCTTCGAGGACGATCTCGGCCTCGACGGTGGGATTGCCGCGCGAATCGAGGATCTCACGGGCGAGGACGGCGATGATGGTGGCGTTCATTGGAGACTTGAGACGGAAGACAGAAGACGGAAGGAACTGCCGAAAAATAGCGCTAGGCGCCCTTGAATGGGGGGGACTCCACCCCGTACTCGCGCTTGAGGCATTCGGCCATGGCGTCGTAGGTGCGCCGCGCGAGCTCGTTGCGGCTATCGTAGTCCATGCCGGTGGTTTCGATCGGCGGGAGATAATGCAAATGGATAGTGCCGGGTCGAACCGCGAAGCTCTTCGATTGCACCTCGAGCTGGCCATAGACCACGACCGGCACGATGGGGGCCTGGGCCTGGATGGCGAGCACGAAGGGGCCCTTCTTGAACGGACGCAACGGATAGGCGTGCCCGCGGGTGCCCTCCGGGTACACCGCCACCGACGCCCCTGCCTGGATGCGCTTGGTGGCCAGCGAGTACGACCCGAACGCCGCCTTGCGATTGCTGCGCTCGATCGGGATCATGCCGGCCGAGAGCATCGCTTTGCCGAACAGCGGGATGCGGAAGAGTTCGGCCTTGGCCACGAACTTGATCCAGGTGAGCGAGGCGGCGACGGCGAACACATCGTAGTTGGCGACGTGGTTCACCACGAAAATGTGCTGGGCGAGATTCTTATGGTGCGCGTCGTGCTCGACGAGCTTCACCCCCGACCAGAAGAGACTGGTGCGCGCCCAGAGCCGCGGGGCCCGGTCGTAGGGCGAGCCCTGCCGGTCGCGCACGCGGAAGAGTGCGGCGAGAATGCACCAGCCGCCGAACAGCGGCGTCATCACCAGCAGATTGAGCGCCACGAGCAGCGCACGGAGCACCGGCATCAGGCGACTCAGCCCGCGAAGTGATCGTGCGTGACGGGCATGGTCGCCGGACGCCCCTCGCGCTCCGCCCGCACCTCGCCAGAGCCCGACTCCACCCGCCCGATGGCCGTGAGGTCGAGCCCCTCGTGCGCGGCCGCGAAGGCCCGCGCATCGAGCGCCGGCGCAGCCACGAGCAGTTCGTACTCCTCGCCGCTGGCCAGCGCCTCGGCGACCGACACCTCGGCCACGCAGGGAATGGCGCCGAGGTCGATCACGCAGCGCACGCCACTGGCCGCTGCAAGATGTGCGACGTCTCCAGCCAGCCCGTCGGAGAGGTCAATGGCTGCGGTGACGCCGTGCGCCGCCAGCCACTGACCGGCGGCGACGCGCGCCGCCGGCCGCGCGAAGCGCAGGCGGTGCGCTGGCCGCGGGAGGGCGCCGGCCTCCCACGCTGCGAGCGCGGCGCCGGGACCGCCGAGCCGCCCGGTGACATAGAGCGTGTCACCGACACGCGCGCCGGCCCGCGAGGTCGGGCGGGACGCGTGGCCGAGTACGGTGATGGTGAGGGCGAGCCGATCGCCGTCGGTCACATCCCCGCCCACGATGGGCGCGCCGACCGTCCGCGTGGCGGCGGCGATGCCCTCGGCAAGCCCCGCGAGCTCGACGCGCCACGGGGCGGGCACCGTGAGCGCCAGCAGCACGCCGAGCGGTGCGGCCCCCATCGCGGCGAGATCACTCAGGGCGGCCTGTGTCGCCCGCCAGCCGACTTCCTCGGCGCTGAGCCACGTGCGGCGAAAGTGTACGTCCTCGACCGTGGAGTCGGTGCTCACCACCAGCCGCGACCCCGTCGGCACATCGAGGATGGCGCCATCGTCACCGACACCTTGGGCGGCGCTACCCCATTGCGCCAGCAGGGCGCGCACCGCGTCGAACTCCTTGCCGGGCCCCATCGGCACGTGCGTGTTCATCGCGTGCGACCGGCGCCCGGGAGCTGCGCGAGGATGTGCGGCGGTGGCGGAGGGTCGTCCAGTCGCCACACCTCGCGCAGGGCCACCACCACATCCTCGAGCGACGTGCCGCGCACCGAGCCCAGCGCGGCCGCCCGCTCGCCGGCGCGGCCGTGCACCCACACCGCGGCGCTGGCGGCAGCAAACGGATCGCCAATCTGCGCGAGCAGCGTGGCCACGATGCCGCTGAGCACATCGCCGCTCCCGGCGGTCCCGAGCGTGGGATTGCCCGCCGCGCTGACCGCCACGCGGCCGTCGGGGGCGCTGATGACCGTCGGCACGCCCTTCAGCACGACCGTGGCGCCCAACTGCTTCGCCAACTCCGCACCCACCGTGAAGCGGTCGGCCGCCACACTCGCGCCGTCGCGACGCAGCAATCGTCCCGCCTCCACCGGATGTGGCGTGACGATCGCAGGACGCGCCCCGAGCAACGAGCCCAGCATGCGCGGCTCGCCTTCAAACACGTTGAGGGCATCGGCGTCGAGCACGACGGGGCCCTTCCAGTCCACCAGCAGTCGCTCGACCAGGGCTCGCGTCATGGCCGTGCGACCGAGCCCCGGCCCGAGGAGGAGCGCGTGCGCCCAACCCAACACCCGCGTCTGGTCCTCGCTCGTGACCGGCCAGCGTGCGGCCATGGTCTCTGGCAACGCCGCCTGCACCACCGGCACGTTGTTGGGAGACACCAGCAACTGCACCATGCCGATGCCGCTGCGCATCGCCCCGCGAGCCGCAAGCATCGGTGCGCCGGCCATGCCTTCCCCGCCGCCGACGATGGCGAGGCGCCGGCGCACACCTTTGTGCGCGTCGGCGGGAATGGGCGGGATGGCCGCCCTGACCGCTGGGGCATCGATCAGTGCCGGCGCGTCCGCGAGGTCGTGGCGGCCGTCGTACAGCGAGAGCACGGCGATCTCTCCCGCCTCGTCGCGTCGGAGCAGGAGGCCGCGGTGCAGCGAGTCGATGGCGTAGGTGAGGTCGGCCCGCACCACGATGCCACCGGCGCCCGTCGTCGCATCGATGCCGCTAGGGAGATCGATCGAGACCACTACCGTACTCGAGGTGGCCAGCCGGTTCAGGCGCTCGATTTCCTGCGCCGCCTCGCCGCGCACCTCGCCGCTGACGCCGACGCCAAGGATCCCGTCGAGCAGAATGAAGGCCTCCGTCGCGCGGGCGACCTGCTGCATGGCCTCCAATGCATCCGCCTTCGCGCGTTGCGCCGCGTCAGACTTGGGCGATCGATGCGCGGCCATCTCGGCGTCTACGGCCAGCGGACAACCGGCGCGCGCCAATGCCGCCGCGACGACCCACGCATCGCCTCCGTTATTGCCTGGCCCTGGGAAGACGAGCACGCCCCGGGTGCGCACGAGCGGGAAGCGGCGAAGCAGATCGGCCGCCAGGCGCTCGCCCACCGTGCGCATCAGCTCGTACGAGGTGTCGGGCGCACCCCCGATCACCGCCGCCTCCCGCGCGATACTCTGCTCGGCCGTCGTGATCCGGACCGTCATCGTCCGTTCGTGGCGCCGGGCGCCGTCAGGAGTCCGCCGGCGCGTTCCACGGATACCCGCGATCGAACGCCTCGGCGAAGTCGAAGGCGCCGATGAAATCGTCCTTCGTGTCCTGCGGTTGGCTCATCAACAGCCCCGTGTCCACCATGGTGAACACGACCTCGCCGAAATCAGCCGTGCTCCGGATGCCCCAGTGCTCGAGCACGGTGCGCGCCAACACGCCGTACCGCACGATGGCGAGGTCGCGGCAACCCTCGGCCAGTTCCTTCCCCGTCAGGTGGCGCCGCTCCGGCAGGCGCTGCTGCACGAACTCAAGCGCCGCCAGCACGAAGAGATAGGCACGCTCGTCATACCGGGACTCGCGGAGGCGAATCCGGTCCATGACCCCGTCACGGAAGGCGAGCTCTGGCATACGGCCCTAAAGGTACAGCGGAAAGGCCGACGTCATCTCGTGCACCTCGCGCTGCACGGCCGCCGCGACCGCGGCATCGTCTGGCGCGGCCAGCACGCGGTCGATCAGCCCGGCGATCCGCACCATCTCGGCTTCGCGCATGCCGCGGGTGGTCACGGCCGGGGTGCCGATGCGGATCCCGCTGGTGACGAAGGGACTCTGCGTCTCCTTCGGCACGGTGTTCTTGTTCACCGTGATGTGGGCACGGTCGAGCGCCTGCTCGGCCACCTTCCCGGTCAGTGTGGCACTGCGCGAGCGAAGGTCGCACAGCATCAAGTGATTGTCGGTGCCGCCCGACACGATCTGCACGCCCTTGGCGACCAACGCCTCGGCCAGCGCCTTCGCGTTCTGCACCACCTGCTGGCAGTAATCCCTGAACGAAGGCTCAAGCGCTTCCTTGAACGCCACCGCCTTGGCGGCGATCACGTGCTCCAGCGGCCCGCCCTGCGTACCCGGGAACATCGCCTTGTCTACCGCCTTCGCGTGCTCGGCCTTGCAGAGGATCAGTCCGCCGCGCGGTCCGCGCAGCGTCTTGTGCGTCGTCGTGGTCACGACGTCGGCGAAGGGCACCGGACTGGGATACACGCCCGTGGCCGCGAGTCCGGCGAAGTGCGCCATATCCACCATGAAGACCGCTCCGACCTCCTTGGCGGCATCGGCGAACTGCTGGTAGTCGAGCACACGCGAGTACGCGCTGTAGCCGGCGATGATGAGCTTGGGCCGCTCCTTGCGTGCGATCTGGCGCATCGCGGCATAGTCGATCAACCCCTCATCCGTCACGCCGTAGTGCACGGCGCGGTAGTTGAGCCCGGAAAAGTTCACCGGGGAGCCATGCGTGAGATGGCCGCCCTGCGAGAGGTCGAGCCCCATCACGGTGTCGCCAGGCTTCAGGAAGGCGAGATACACCGCGGCGTTGGCGGTGGCGCCGGAATGCGGCTGCACGTTCGCGTGGTCGGCCCCGAAGAGCTGCTTGGCGCGATCGATCGCCAGCTGCTCCACCTTGTCCACCACCTCGCAGCCTCCGTAATAGCGCTTGCCGGGCAGTCCCTCGGCGTACTTGTTGGTGAGCGCGGAGCCCATGGCCTCGAGTACGGCTGGCGACACGAAGTTCTCGCTGGCGATCAGCTCAAGGCCCTCGCTCTGCCGGCGCGTCTCGGCGGCCACCAGCGCAGCAATCTCGGGGTCGGTCCCGAGCAAGGCGGCACCGGGCAGCCGGCGATCCCAATTGTTCCATCCCGGCTTCACTTCCCCTCCGCAGGCGTGTGTCCGGTCGCTTCGATCTTCTCGACCCGCTTTTCGTGCCGCCCGCCCTCGAAGGCCGTATCGAGCCAGGTGCGGAGGATGCGCACGCCGTCCTCCTCGCTCACGAAGCGCGCCGGCAGCACCAGCACGTTCGCGTCGTTGTGCTTGCGCGCCAGTTCGGCGATCTCCGGCGTCCACGCCACCGCGGCGCGTACCCCGCGGTGACGGTTTGCCGCGTAGCTCATCCCGAGCCCGGTGCCGCAGAGCAGCACACCACGCTTCACCTCTCCCTGCTCCACCTTCTCGGCGAGCGGGTGCGCGAAGTCGGGATAGTCGGTGGAGCTGGGCGAATGCGTGCCGAGGTCCTCCACGTCATAACCGAGCTCGGCGAGGGCTTTGCTCAGGTGCTGCTTGAGCTCGAAGCCCGCGTGGTCCGACGCGATCGGGATGCGCTCGGCCATCTCAGCTCTTCCGCGGCCACTGCGGCCAGGTGCGCACGAGGCCGTGCACCGCGGCCAGGCGACGCTCGGCCAGCTTGTCGGCGGCGAGGTACGAGAAGATCCCCTCGTCCTTGGCGATCTGGTATACGCCGAGGATGGTATCGAAGATCTCGTCCGCCTTGCGGAGCGCGCGCTCGCGGGTCCAGCCAGCGAGCTCGGAGTACACGTTGATCACGCCACCGGCGTTGGCCACGAAGTCCGGGGCGTAGAGGATCCCCTTCTTCTCCAGCGCCTCGCCGTGTTGCTCGGGCACGAGCAGCTGGTTGTTCGC
Source organism: Gemmatimonadaceae bacterium (assembly GCA_024710705.1). Taxonomy (GTDB): domain Bacteria; phylum Gemmatimonadota; class Gemmatimonadetes; order Gemmatimonadales; family Gemmatimonadaceae; genus Pseudogemmatithrix. Next base: position 9,755 of record JANJUF010000072.1, read on the forward strand.
GCCGCCGCAGACGATGTCCACCTTGAGCTTGGGCAGGGTGTCGTCGTTGATGATCGCACCGAGCGCGCAGGGCGCGAAAATGTCGGCCTTGGCGCTGTAGATCTCGTCGCCCTGCACGGCCTTGGCACCGGTCTCCTCCACCACCTTCTTGATGCGCTCGGGACGGATGTCGGTGACGATGAGCTTGGCGCCCGCCGCGTGCAACTCGCGGCAGAGGTAGGTGCCGACGTTGCCGAGCCCCTGCACGGTGACGGTCTTCCCCTCGAGCGACGCCGAGCCCCACTTGTGCTTGGCCGAGGCCTCGATGGCGCGGAACACGCCGTGGGCGGTGACCGGCGACGGATCGCCCGACTTGTTGGCGAGGCCGGCGACGTACTCCGTCTCCATGTGCACGAAGTCCATGTCGCTGGTGCTCGTGCCCACGTCCTCGGCGGTCACGTAGCGGCCGCCCAGCGATTCCACGAAGCGCCCGTGGGCGCGGAAGATCATCTCGCGGTTCGGCGTGCGGTTGTCGCCGATGATGACCGACTTGCCGCCCCCGAGGTTGAGGCCGGCCACGGCGTTCTTGTACGTCATGCCGCGGGCCAAGCGCAGCGCGTCGATGACGGCCTCCTCGTCGGAGCCGTAGTTCCAGAAGCGCGTCCCGCCGAGGGCGGGGCCGAGCGTGGTGTCGTGGATGGCGATGATGCCGCGGTAGCCGGCGCCCTCGTCGGAGCAAAGGACGAGCTGCTCGTGGCCGAGCTGTGCAATGGTGTCGAAGAGATTCATTGGGAGAGTTGAGACGGAAGTCGGAAGACGGAAGGAACTGAACCGCAGGGACGGGTTAGCGCTTGGCCTGTTCGCTCACCACGCGTCCAATGACGATGCGCTGCACTTCGGAGGTGCCTTCGTAAATCTCCGTGACCTTGGCGTCACGGAAGTACTTCTCCACCGGATACTCCTTCACGTAGCCGTATCCGCCGAAGACCTGGATGGCCTGCGTGGTCACCCACATCGCCGTCTCGCTCGCGAAGAGCTTGCACATCGACGACTCGGCCGAGACATCCACCCCGCGGTCCTTCGCGGCGGCGGTTTGGTGGAGCATGGCGCGCGCGGCGGTGATCCGCGTGGCCATGTCCGCCAGCTTGAACTGCACCCCCTGGAACGACGCGATGGGCGTGCCGAACTGCTTCCGTTCGTTCGCATAGGCCGCGGCGGCCTCGAAGGCCGCCCGGGCGATGCCAATCGCCTGCGCCGCGATGCCCAGCCGCCCATGCTCGAGCGACTGCATCGCGTAGATGAAGCCCATGCCCTCTTCACCCAGCAGCCGATCGCCCGGCACACGCATGTTGTCGAACGTCAGCGTGACCGTCGGAGACGCGCGCATGCCGAGCTTGTCTTCCTTCTTCCCGACGTGGAATCCCGGCAGGTCCGGCGTCAGGATGAACGCCGAGATGCCCTTCGACTTCCGGGGGGCACTGGGAGTATCGGTTCGGATCATGGCGATCACCACCCCGGCGTGGGTGCCGCTGGTGATCCAAGCCTTGCTGCCGTTCACGACCCAGTCGTCTCCATCGCGCACGGCCTGGCAACGGATGGCCGAGGCATCGGAGCCGGCGTCGGCTTCGGAGAGGGCGAAGGCCCCGAGCAACTCGCCGCGTGCCAGCGGCGCGAGAAAGCGCCGCTTCTGCGCCGCCGTGCCGTGTCTGTTGAGCATCACCGTCGGCAGGGAGTTGTGCACCGAGAGCATCACGGCCACGCTGGCGTCGGCAGCGGCAATCTCTTCCAAGGCGAGCAGGTAGGTCATCGATTCAAGCCCGAGACCGTCATACTCCTGTGGCAGCAGCATGCCGAGGAAGCCCAGCCCGCCAAGCCTGCCGATCAACGAGGGCTCGAAGTGCGAATCACGATCCCACTGCGCCGCGAAGGGGCGCACGTGCTCGTCGGCGAAGGACCTGGCGGTCTCGACGATCGCCGCCTGCTCCTCGGTCATCGCGACGATGCCGTTGTGGATCATCGCGGGTAGGGTGTCGGTGGACATCGCCTCAGGTCGCGTAGGTGTAGAACCCGCGCCCACTCTTGCGACCGTACCACCCGGCGGCGACGTATTTCTTCAGCAACGGGCAGGGGCGGTACTTCGGATCGCCCAGCCCCTCGTGCAACACCTCGAGGATCGCCACGCAGGTGTCGAGCCCGATGAAGTCGGCGAGGGTCAGCGGACCCATCGGATGGTTCATGCCGAGCTTCATCACCTCGTCCACCGCCTGTGGCGTGCCGACGCCTTCCATCACGGCGTAGCAGGCTTCATTGATCATCGGCATCAGGATGCGATTGGCAATGAAGCCAGGGAAATCGTTGGCCTCGACCGGCGTCTTGCCGAGCGCCTTCGAGAGCTCGACCGTCTTGGCGGTCGTGGCGTCGGACGTGGCGAGGCCGCGAATCACTTCCACCAGCTGCATCACCGGCACCGGGTTCATGAAGTGCATCCCGATGACGAGCTCCGGGCGCTTCGTGACGGCGGCGATCTCGGTGATGGAGATGGAACTCGTGTTGGTGGCGAGGATGGCGCCGGCCGGGGCGAGGCGGTCCAAGTCTCGGAAGATCTGGAACTTGAGATCCTTCCGTTCGGTAGCGGCCTCTACCACGATCGACGCGCCAGCGACGGCATCGAGTGAAGTGCTCTCCTTGAGTCGTCCCAGCGCGGCGTCGCGGGCCGCCGCCTCGAGCGACCCTTTCTTGACTTGGCGCTCGAGGTTCTTCTCGATCGTCGCGCGCCCCTTGGCCAGGGCGTCGGACGAAACATCGATCATGGTGACGTCAAAACCGCTCGTCGCGCAGACGTGGGCGATCCCATTGCCCATCTGGCCTGCGCCGACGACGGCGAATGTGTCGGCAGCAAAAGGTGGCATCCGCTAAAAATAGCCCGGTGGGGGGCCAAATGGGACGGATGCCAGCGACGCCGCCTAGATCCGCTCCACCGACAGCGCCACGGCATTGCCGCCGCCGAGGCAGAGCGTGGCCAGGCCGCTGCGCTTACCGTGGGCGCTGAGCGCATGGAGCAGCGTCACGAGCACGCGGGCGCCAGACGCACCGATGGGATGCCCCAGTGCGATCGCCCCGCCATTCACGTTCACGCGCGCCCAGTCCCAGCCGAGGGCATCGCCATCGGCCAGCGACTGCGAGGCGAAGGCCTCGTTGGCTTCGATGAGGTCGTAGTCGGAAATCTTCGCGCCAGTGCGCTTCATCAGGTTCTGCACCGCCACGATCGGGGCGAAGAACAGGTCCTGCGGATCGCCGCCGCCTGACGCGTAGCCAGTGATCCGCGCGAGGATCGGCAGTCCGTGCGCCTTGGCGTACGCCTCCGACGCCACCACCACCGCCGCCCCTCCGTCGTTCAACCCCGGCGCGTTCCCGGCCGTCACGGTCAGCTCTTCGGCCTTCATGTCCTTCGGCGCGTCCTTCGGGAAGGATGGGCGCAGCTTGCCCAATGCCTCGAGCGAGGTGTCCTTCCGCGGCGACTCATCGGTGTCCACGATCAGCGGCTTCTTGCCGGCGATCTCCACCGGCACGATTTCCGTCTTGAACTTTCCACCTTCGATCGCCGCGATCGCCTTCTGGTGCGAGGCCAGCGCGAACTCGTCCTGCCGGGCGCGGGTAATGCCGGCCTTCTTCGCCGTGTATTCGGCGTGCCCGCCCATGTGGCGGTCATAGAAGGAACACCAGAGGCCGTCGGTGATGAGGCCGTCCTGCATCGTCTGCGCACCGAACTTCACGCCGCTGCGCATGCCGCGTACGTAGTGCGGCGCGTTGCTCATGCTCTCCTGGCCGCCGGCCACGAGCAGCTGCTCGTCCCCCGCCCGGATGGCCTGTGCCGCCAGCATCACCGCCTGCAGGCCGGAGCCGCAGACCTTGTTGACGGTGATGGCCGGTACCTCGCCCGGAATTCCCGCCTTGATCATGGCCTGCCGCGCCGGGGCCTGGCCCACGCCACCCTGCAGCACGTTGCCCATGATCACTTCGCCGATGGCGCCGGGATCGATGCCGGCACGCTTCACCGCCTCGCGGATCGCGATGGCGCCGAGCTCGGGCGCCGTGAGCGGGGCCAGTCCGCCCAGGAAGCGCCCGATGGGCGTGCGGGCGGCGGAGACGATGACAGGGGTGCGGTCAGCAGACATATAGGGAGGAAAGGCCGCTACTTGAAACGGCGCGTGGAGTTGAAGCCGATGGTCGCCCCGATGCTCGGGAGCAACGCGATCACGTTTGCGGCGGCCCAGCGGCCGGCGGTGCTCATGCCTTGGCGGGGACGCTCGCTGGGGCCCAACGTCATGCGGGCAAGGGCCAAGGCCCCGACGAAGCCGACGCCGGCACCGAGCAGCGTGGCGTCGAAGTTGCCGGTTTCATCGCCGATGTTGCCGATGCCGTAGACCGTACCGGCCGTGGCAAGTCCGGCCACCACCACACCCGACGCGAAGCCGACGCGGCGACGGGTGTCGTCGGATCCCACGCCGACGATGTCGCTGCCCAGGTGCCCGAGATACCGACCGACCAGGAATCCGCCGATGCCCGCGTAGGCACCCGCAAAGGCCTCACCGGCGATGCGACCGGCGTTCAGCTCTGGCCGCGCCTGCTGCGCATCAGCCGTCGCGGGCAGAAGCAGCCCGAGCGAGAGCAGCATCATTCGAAGTGACGGCCTCATGCGCTCTCCTCGGCCACCGCCATCGGCACCAGCGCCCGCGTCCGGATCTCGTCCGTGACGCGCGCCAGGAAGGCGTCCACCTGCACGACGTCCTGCTTCTTCCCGGCCCCGCGCACGCGAACGGCCACCTGCCCCGCCTCGGCCTCGCGCTTCCCGCACACCGCCATGTAGGGCACCTTCGCCATCTCGCCGTCCCGGATCCGGTAGTTGAGCGTGTCACTGCGGTCGTCGCAGACAGCACGGACGCCGGCGGCCCGGAGTTTCGCCGTCACTTCCTGTGCGTACCCCGTGACGTCGTCGGAGATCGGGAGCACCCGAACCTGCTCCGGCGAGAGCCACACCGGGAAGGCCCCGGCGAAGTGCTCGATGAGGATGGCGATGAAGCGCTCGAAGCTGCCGCTCACCGCTCGGTGGATGACCACCGGGCGATGGGCCGCGTTGTCCTCACCCGTGTAGCTGAGATCGAATCGCTCGGGCGCGTTGTAGTCGAGTTGGATCGTCCCCAACTGCCAGGCGCGGCCGATCGAATCCATCACGTCGAAGTCGATCTTCGGGCCGTAGAACGCCCCGTCGCCGGCCTTGAGCTCGTACGGTCGCCCCGTCGCCTCGAGGGCCGCCTTCAATGCCCCTTCGGCGCGGTCCCACAGCTCATCCGACCCGATCCGCTGCTCCGGGCGCGTCGCGAACTTGAGCCGCGCCTCGAGCCCGAAGGTGTCGTAGTACCCGAGGATGAAATCCATCAGGAACTGCACCTCCGCCGCGATCTGGTCCTCGCGGAGATACACGTGGCAATCGTCCTGCGAGAACTGGCGCACGCGCGTGAGTCCGCTGAGCGCGCCGGACAGTTCGTTGCGGTGCAGCACGTCGAAGGTCACGTAGCGCTTGGGCAGCTCGCGGTACGAATGCTTGCTCGCGCCGAAGTACAGATGGTGCGACGGGCAGTTCATCGGCTTGAGCGAGATGTCGTGCTCCTTCGTCTCGCTGTCGAGGACGAGGAACATGTTCTCGCGGTACTTGCCCCAGTGGCCCGACTGCTCCCACAGCCGCTTGGTGTACATCAGCGGCGTCTTGATCTCGAGGAAGGCGTCCTGCTGCCGCTCTCGGATGAAGCCCTCGAGCGCGTTCCACAGCGCCGTGCCCTTGGGCGTCCAGAAGGCCGCGCCGGGGGCCTGCGGGAAGAACTGGAACAAGTCCAATTGGCGGCCAAGTACGCGGTGGTCACGCTTCTTCGACTCGGCGAGCCGATGCAGGTGCGCCTCGAGCTCCTCCTTCTTGAAGAAGGCGGTGGCGTAGATGCGCTGCAGCATCTGGCGCTTCTCGTCGCCGCGCCAATAGGCACCGGCGGCGCTCAGCAGCTTGAAGTGCTTGAGATACGACGTGTCGGGTACGTGCGGACCGCGACAGAGGTCCACGAAGGGCCCGTCGGTGTACGTCGAGATGACCTCGCTGGGGTCGCTGAAGTCCTCGAGCCGCTCCAG
>JANJUF010000110.1 GCA_024710705.1 Gemmatimonadaceae bacterium
CTCCAACGCCTTTGCCATCGCCCTCGCCAAGCTGGGCGTGAACCGCGGCGACCGCGTGGCCTGCCTGCTCCCGAACTGCCCCCAGTTCTTCATCGCGGAGCTGGCCACCTGGAAGCTCAGCGCGACCTTCGTTCCGCTGAACCCGATCTACACAGAAGACGAACTCGTCGGCCCGCTGGAAAGCACGGGCGCCAAGGTCGTGGTCACGCTCAGCGCCTTCTACGAACGCATGAAAGCGGTGCAACGCCGCGTGCCGAGCGTGAAGCATGTGGTGGCGACGAACATCAAGGAATGGTTCCCGCCGCTGCTCAAGCTGATCTTCACGCTGCTGCTCGAAAAGAAGACGGGCCATCGCGCCACGCTGCGTGAGACCGACGAGTGGCTGCCCGCGCTCATCGAGAAGCATCGCGGCGAGATTCCTGCCGATCCGTTGCCGAGTGTCGATGACGACGCGCTGCTGCTGATGAGCGGCGGCACCACGGGCACACCGAAGGCGGTGCGCATCCACCACGGCGCGCTGGTGCAGACGGGCACGCAGGTAAACGCCTGGCTCGGTGCCGTACTGCCGAAGTGGGAAGGCGTCTACTGTCTGCCGCTGCCGATGTTCCATTCCTACGGTGCCTGCGGCGTGCAGTCGGTGTGCTTCCTGGGCCACAACGCGATCGCGTTGGTTCCCAACCCGCGCGACATCAACGATCTCGTGAAGACCATCGAGGCGACACGTCCGGCGGTGTTCTGCGGCGTGCCCTCGCTCTACAACGCCCTGCTCAACCACAAGCGCGTGCAGGCCGGGCGCGTGGACTTCCGCTCGATGAAGGCCTGCGTCTCCGGTGCCGCGCCGATGATGCTCGAGACGATGAATCGCTTCGAGGCGGTGACGGGCGCACGGATCCTGGAGGGGTACGCGCTCACCGAGTCGGCCCTCGCCGCCACCGTATCGCCGCTCAAGGGTCCGAAGAAGCCCGGCTCGGTCGGCACCCCGCTCCCCGACGTGATGCTCCGCATCGTGGACGCCGACGATGCAAGCAAGGAGATGCCGACCGGCGAGGTGGGAGAGATCCTGCTCTCCGGGCCGCAGATCATGCGCGGCTACTGGAACAACGACGCCGAGACGCGCGAGATCCTGCGCAAGGACGCCACGGGGCGGCCTTGGCTGCACACGGCCGACCTTGGCTATCTGGACGCCGACGGCTTCGTGTACATCGTGGACCGCAAGAAGGACCTCATCAAGATGCGCGGCATGCAGGTGTGGCCGCGGGAGATCGAAGAGGTGATTGCCACCCATCCGGCGGTCCAAGAGGTGGGTGTGCGCGGATTCCCTGATGCCGCCCAGGGCGAGGTCGCGGTAGCGTTCGTGGTACGGCGCACGGGCAAGAGCGTGACCGACCAGGAGATCCGACAGTGGTGCAAGGAACGAATGGCGCCGTTCAAGGTGCCGGTGCGGGTGGTGTTCAGGGCGGAGCTCCCCAAGAGCATGATCGGCAAGATCCTGCGGCGCTTCCTGACGGAGGACGTACCGTCGGTCGCCTGAAGATGGCGTTCCGTGTGCGCCTGTTCGGCCGGGCGGCGGCCTGCGTGGCGCTCATCGCGCTCATCACGGGCGTCGCATCTTGCCGACTGCCCGGCGCCGACAGGCCCGATGCCGCCGCCGCGCCGCGCGTCCTGCTCATCTCGCTCGACGGATTTCGCTGGGACTACCTCGATCGGCCCGAGGCGGCCAACCTCCGCGCGCTCGCCGCGCGCGGCGTGCGCGCCCAGCGTCTCATCCCCGTCTTTCCGTCCAAGACCTTTCCCAACCACTACTCGATCGTCACCGGACTGACGGCCGAGGAGCATGGCATCGTCGCCAACGCCATCCGCGATCCCGAGTTGGGGCTCTTCACCCTGCGCGACACGCTCGCCCAAGCCGAGTCACGCTGGTGGGGTGGCGAGCCGATCTGGGTGACGGCGGAACTCCAGGGTCGCGCTGCGGCGTCGGTGTCGTGGCCAGGCAGTGAGGCGGCCATCAAGGGCGTGCGCCCGACGTGGTGGGCGCGCTACTGGCATGACGAGCCCCACGACGTGAAGGTGCGCAAGATCCTGAACTGGCTGGCGTTGCCGGAAGGCGCCGGGCCGGCGATCATCACGGCGTATTTTCATGACGTGGATGGTGCCGGCCACAGCTTCGGCCCCGATGCGCCGGAGACGAACCGCGCCATCGCGATGGTGGACCGGAGCGTCGGAGCCATCGTCGCCGGCATCGCCGAGCTTGGCCTCACCGATATCGTGAACGTCATCGTCGTGTCGGACCACGGGATGGCGGCGACGAGCGCCGATCGCGTGATCGTGCTGGACGACTTCCTGGACCTGAACAGCGTCGAGATCGTGGACTGGACGCCGGTCGCGGCCATCGCCCCCCGCCCTGGGGACGCCGAGCGTGTGTATCAGGCCCTGCACGGCAAGCACCCGCGACTGCAGGTCTATCGCAAGGGAGAGGTGCCGGCGCGCTGGCACTTCAATGCCCATCCGCGCATCACCGAGATCGTGGCGGTTGCCGACGAAGGATGGACCATTGCCTCTCGCGCGACCGTGGCGCGCTGGCGTGAGCGCGACTGGACACACGGCGGCACGCACGGCTACGACCCCGATCTCGTCTCGATGGGTGCGCTCTTCGTGGCTGCCGGGCCGGACATCGCGCAGGGACGGCTGGTGCGCCCGCTCCGCAACGTGCACATCTACCCGTTGATGGCACACCTGCTGCGGCTGACGCCGGCGCGCACGAGCGGATCGCTCGACTCGGTGCGGGCGGTGTTGCGCTGAGCCGGGACCGCAAAAAGCGCCGCGATCAGAACTCGCGGCGCTTCATCTCCTTGAACATCTTCTCGCGCTCCTGATCCTGCTCGTCCGTCACGCGCTGCGGCGCGGTGGCATCGTAGGTCTTGGCCTCGAGGTTCCGGGGCTTGGCCTGCTTCTGCATCTTCTTGACGAGATTCTGGATCGACTTGTCGTCCAGTCCTGACATCGGGACCTGCCTCCAGTGGGTGTGCCTAATGGTACCCCGCACCCCGCGGTCTAGCGAGTGGGATCGAGCTCCGGGAGGAGCTTCTCCGTCACCCATTTATGCCCCGGCGAGAGCTCCAGCACCCGGGCGTACTCGGCGCGGGCCTCGTCCGGTCGGTTCAACCCGACGAGGGCGAGCCCGAGCCAGAGGTGCGCGTCGGTGCGTCCCCACGTGGGCTGCGGAGCCGTCGTGCGGTCAGCATCGAAGAGTCGCAGCGCACGCCGAATCTCGATCTCGCCCTTGGCCGGACCCCCGCCGAAGGCGCGCGGTGCATTGAAGCGCGTGATGCCGTTGAGCAGGGCGACCCGCGGGTCGTTCGGCGCCTCGCTGACCGCCTGGTCGAGCAACCGGAACGCACGCGGTCCGAATCGCATCGGTGCCAAGCCGCCGCCGGCCCCCGCCAACTGCCCCGTGACCGCGCCCTCGAGCGCCAGCGCCGTGCCGCCCGCGCCGAGCTCGTAGGCGCGCTGCGACATCCGAACAGCCTCCTCCAGAATCGCCCGCGCGGCGCGGGCGCTGTCCTCGACGATCATCCCGCTGGCGCGGCGGTGCAGGGCGTACGCCAAGTCATAGTGGGCCCACTGGTCCGCGCGGCCCGCCGGGGAGGCGACCGCGGCACGAAGCCGTGCGATGGCCGCGTCAATCCGCGCCCACGCGCCGGTGGCCACGGCGCGCTCGATCTCCGGGCGCAACGAATCCTGCAGCGCCCGAGTCGCCACGCGGGCATCCTGCGCGCCGAGGAGCGTCGGCACGCTCACGCCCAGCGCACAGCCGAACACGAACTCCCGAATTGCCATCGGGGCTACATGCGGAGCGCGCGGCGGAACTCCGCGTCGGCATTCCACGTCGGCCACTCGCGCGACGCGGCCAATGCCCGCGTGAACTCGAGGACGATCGTGCTCAGTTGCACCGCGCCGCGCAGGTCCCAATCCGGCGAATACTCGTCGCCAGGCTGGTGGTACCGATTCACGGTGTAGTCCTCAGCCTGCGCCTTGCCCCAGCCCTCGGGACGGCCGACGAAGTCATCGCCCTCGCCGATGCTCACCGAGGGCACGCCGACCTTGGCGAAGGAGAAGTGATCGGAGCGATAGAAGTACCCACGCTCCGGAAAGGCGTCGGGCGACATGTGCATCCCGCGGGGAGCGATGAGCTGCGCCAGCGCGGGACCGAGCGAGCTCTTGGTGTCGCCGAGCACGGTGAGGTCGCGAGTCTCGCCCCGGACGTTGCCGCCGTCGACGTTGAGGTTGGCGACGATCTTGTCCACCGGCACGAGGGGATTCTGCGCGAGGTACGCCGAGCCCAGCAACCCGCTTTCCTCGGCGGTGACGAAGGCCACCAGCACCGACCGTGGCAACCGTGGCCCATTGGCGAGCGCGCGGGCGATGGCGAGGAGATTCGCGGTGCCGGAGGCGTTGTCGAGCGCGCCGTTGTAGATGGAGTCCCCGTTCACGGCCGGGCCGATGCCCAAGTGGTCCCAGTGCGCGGAGAGCAACAGGTGCTCGTCGCGCGCCGCGTCGCCGCGGATCAGGCCGACCACATTCTGGCTCTCGAGGTGCGACACCGTGTTGGTGAACGCGACGTCGAGCGTGAGGCCGGTATCCACCGGCCGGAAGTTGCGGGATTCGGCGTCACGCTTCAGGCGCGTGAGATCGAGCCCGCCCTGCTGGAGCAGGCCAGCGATGCGTTCCTCAGTGATCCAACCGCGGAATCCGAGGGGCGCCGGAAGATTGGGATCGCGCGGGAGCATGCGTTGCTCCTTGGCCCAGCTTCCCACCACCGTCGCCCAGCCATAGCCGGCGCGTTCTGTGTTGTGGATGATGAGCATGCCCGCCGCGCCGCGGCGCTCGGCTTCCTCGAACTTGTAGGTCCAGCGCCCGTAGTACGTCATGCCGACGCCGCCGAAGAGCGCGGGCTCGCCGCGCGGGGCAGGCGGATCGTTCACCAGGACGAGGAGGATCTTCCCGCGCACGTCCACATTCTTGAAATCGTCCCAGCGGTACTCCGGTGCCGTCGTGCCGTACCCGACGAACACGATCGGCGCCGCGGCGCCGCTGCGCTCCGTGGGCGAACCCGCCCAGACGACGAGATCCTCGGGATAGCGCAGCGTGGCGTTGGCCTTGCCACCCACCACGGCCCGCATCGAAGTCGGAGCGGCCGCGACGATGTCAATCGGCACCCGCTGGAAGTACGAGCCGTTGCTGGCGGGCTCCACGCCCGCCGCGCGCAACTGTGCCGCGAGGTACTGCTCGGTCAATGCCCCGCCGCGCGTCGCCGGGCCACGGCCTTCGAGCAGGTCGCTTGACAGGAACTCGATATGCGCGCGAATCTCGCGTTCCTGGATCTCCTGCGCCGCCAATGGCGCGGCGAAGAGCGACAGCGCGACGAAGATCGCCGGAGTACGAAAGCTGGACATCGCGGGAGAGGGTCGGGGTGAAGGGTCCTGAAGTGTACCCCGGAGCGCAGACGCGGGTCGAGTGGAGGCTAGCGCTTGCGCGTCCCCCACTCGAGTCCGGCGCCGAGGAGCAATACGAAGAGGAAGATCATTGCGGCCGTGCCCCGGAGCGGCGCGGCGGCCTCGGGGTCGAGCGCCAGAATCGCGGGAAGTCGCAGCAACATCATCGACAGCACCATCCCGTGCAGCAACGTCAGCGCCGAGGCGAATCGCTGCAACTGCCAGCCGGCCCACGCCGCGCTCCACGCCGTGAGCGCCACGCCCGCCTGCCAGTAGAGAAGCATGGAGGTATCCGGTGGATTGCTCAGGAGCATGAGCGCCACCTGCGCAGCGGCGTTCAGTCCGTCAATCGCGAGGATTGCGACGATCACCAGGACATACCAAGGCCGCACCGGGGTGGAGGTCATGCTACGGCGCCGCGTCCACGACCAGCGTCCGGCGCATCGTCACGCCGTTGGCGGAGAAGTGCACCACATACGTGCCCGGCGCCACGCCGCCGCCGAAGCCGCGTCCGCGGCCGCCGGCCATCGGCTCCTCGCCGGGGCGCGCCGACCGCAGTTCGCTGTTGAGTTTGGCGGGCTGCACCGGGGTCACGGCGCGCGCACCGCGCAGGTCCCAGTACACCCGGTGCAATCCCGGCGTCCCGGGTGCCGTGAGGGTGCGTACGGTATCGCCCAGCGCGTCGGTGATCACCAGGCGAACGTTGCCACTTCCGCCGGCGCCGACGTGATAGTCGATCGGCGCGCCGAACGGCGGGTTGTCGCCCAGGAACAGCTGGTGCCCCTGCGTGCCACCCAGTCGGCTCTCCGGTGCGAACTGATACGCGGTGCGCAACGTGAAGAGATGCGCGCCCTGCGCCACCACCTCGTCGGTGAGCTGCTGTAGCGCGTTCACGTCGTTGATCCACACCGAGCGGCCGTGCGTACCGGCCACGAGCTCACGCTGGATCGGATGCACCTTCAGGTCGTGCACCGGCACGGTCGGCAGGCCGCTCCCGAGGCGCTGCCAGTGCGCGCCGCGGTCGGTGGAGACGAAGGCCCCGACATCCGTGCCCACGTAGAGCAGGTTCGCATTGACCGGATCTTCGCGGATCACGTGCACGAAGCTCACGCCGTCGGCGGGAAGGCCGTTCATCAGGGGCGTGAAGCTCCGCCCCATGTCGCGCGAGACGAACACATACGGACGCAGGTCGCCGTCACGGTGCGCGTCGAAGGTGATGTACACGATGTTGGAGTCAGCGCGCGAGGCTTCCACGCGCGACACCCAGGTCTTGGCCGGCACCAATCGCGTGAAGCGCGCGGTCAGATCCTCCCAGGTCACGCCGTCATTGCGCGTGAGCCAGACCTTGCCGTCGTCCGTGCCCACCCACAGGAACCCGGGCCGGAACGGACTCTCGGCGATGGTGGTGATGGTGCCATTCACTTCGGCGCCCGTCACATCCTTGGTGATGCCACCGGTGCTCTGCATCGACGTGCGGATCCGCACGGAGTCCTGCGTCGAGAGGTCGGGCGAGATCACGACCCACTGATCGCCGCGGTTCACCGAGCGGATGAGCTTGTTGCCGCCGGCGTAAATGGTGCGCGGGCTGTGCTGGCTCATCATCAACGGCGCCTGCCAGTTGAAGCGCAGGGTGTTGGCCGAATCCAGCGCGGCGCGGCGGCGGATGTCGTCGAGGCGTGCGCGGATGGCTGGCGTGATGGGCCGCGCCGTGTCGCCCCGGGCAAGGCGGAGCGAATCGCTCCACGGCGAACGCCGTGGCCGGCCGCCTCCCGACCGCAAGGAGCGCCGCTCGCCGGTGGCAAGGTTCACGCGCCCGATGTTGCCACCCTGCGATTCATAGAAGATGACGTTCGGATCCTCGGGATCCTGCGCCGAGTAGAAGCCGTCGCCGCCGCCGATCTGGAACCAATCCTGATGGAGGATGCCGTCGCCGTCGCGGGTGCGGCTTGGACCGCACCAGGTGCCGTTGTCCTGCAGGCCGCCGCAGACGCGGTAGAATGGCGTCTGGTCGAAGGAGATGGCGTAGAACTGCCCGACGGCGTGCGTGTTGATGAAGGTGTAGGCCCCTCCCTTGTCGCGGGTGATGCCGATGCCGCCATCGCCGCCGATCATGTAGTGGTCGGGATCGTCTGGGTCAATCCACATCGCGTGCCAATCGATATGGATGTCGTGGGCGCCGCGCTTGGCGGTCACGCCGCCATCATCGGAGAAGTAGAAGTCGTTGTTGCCCCAGTACACGCGCTCGGGGTTTCCCGGATCCACGCGCACGAGCGAGAAGTAGAAGGGCCGGGTGTTGCTCTTGTTCACCTGCCGCCAGCTCTCGCCACCGTCGTCGGAGCGATAGAGCCCGGAGGCCGTCTTCTCGAGCGGATAGATGTCGAGGCCGATGCCGTAGAGCGGCGGATCACCCGGGTCGCCTGGATAGTTGTAGACGCGGCGTGGGCCCGTCGGGCGCGTGGGGTTCGGCGCCGTGTCGGCTTCCACCATCGCGTACAGGATGCGTGGGTCGGCCCGATGCACGTCAATGGCGATGCGTCCCTTGTGCTGCGCGGGGAACCCGTTGCCGCGGATCTCGCGCCAGGAGCGTCCGCCATCCTCGCTCTTCCAGAGACCCGAACCCGGACCGCCACTGTTCATGAAGTAGGGCCCGCGGCGGAACTGGTAGCTGGTGGCCCAGAGGATGTCGGGGTTGGTCGGGTGGATGGCGAGGTCAATGAACCCGGCATCGTTGCTCACGAACTTGGTGAGCTGCCAGGACCGCCCGCCGTCCTCGGTGCGATACAGCCCGCGTTCCGGGTTGGCCGCCCACACGTTCCCGAGCGCCGCGACCCAGGCGATGTCGGGGTTCGTGGGATGCACGACGATGCGCCCGATGTGCCGCGTGTTCTCGAGACCGGCGCGCGTCCACGTCTGCCCGCCGTCCGTCGAACGGTACACGCCGCCCCCCGGCGAGATCGAGTTGCGTCCATCCTCCTCGCCGGTGCCGGCGTAGAGCACGTCCGGATTCGAGGGCGCGATGGCGAGGTCGCCCATCGAGACCACGTCCTGCGTGTCGAAGATCGGCGTGAACGTCGTGCCGCCGTTGATCGTCTTCCAGATCCCCGAGCTCGCGTAGACGATGTAGAAGACCTTGGGATTCCCCACGACCGCCTCGATGTCGGTGACGCGCGCCGACATGTTCGACGGGCCGATGGACCGCCAGCGCAGGACGTTCTGCGCTTGGCTGTCGAGCGGGCGGGAGAGCTGCGCGCCGGCGAGCGCCGGTAGGCAGAGGAAGGCGAAGGCAAGGGCGGAACGCATCAGTTGTCCATGTTCGGGCGAGGGGTCGCGCGCGTGGTGGGGTAGCGGATGCCGAGCTGCTCGAGATAGCTGGGGTAGCGGCGCGCATCGTAGTAGTGCTTCTGCAGCTCGGGCTTCCAGCGCGCCATGATGTCGGCGTTCATCCAGATCGGCGGCTGGTCGGTGGGTGAGATGAACGGCGTGTATTGCACGTCCTTGGTCTGCACCTCGCGGAAATACTGCCAGGCATCCGCGACGACCTGCGGCCGCAGGAGGATGTCGAGCAGTGTCAGCGCCTGCACCTTGGCTCCCGCCACCGCGCCCTTGTGCGCGATCGGCGTGGCCGAGGCGATCGAGCTGGACCAGTTGTGGCCGGGAAGCCCGGGGATGTTCGACGGATACCGCAGCGTCACGGTCGGCAGGTTCCACGACACGTCGCCGATGTCGTCCGAACCGCCACCCATGCGCTGGCTCTCGACCACCGGACCCTGCAGCGTGAACTCCACCGCCGTCGAGAGGCCGCGGGCGTTCCCGCCAAGCTCTCGCTGGAGGCCGCGCGCGAGCTCTTGGTCGGCCTCGCTCCACTCCGGCATGCCCACGCGCTGGATGTTTGCGTACGTGACTTCGGCGATGGTCTTGTTGAAGTGCCCGCTCCAGCCCGAGCCGACAACCATCACGGTGTCGAGTTCCACGTTCGCCATCATCGCGGCGCCGCGGGCGATGCGCTTGCCAGCGTCGAACAGCGCCATCGTGCGCGCGTAGTCGCGCTCCCGGAAGTAGAACCAGATGCTCGCCGTGCTCGGCACCACGTTCGGCTGGTCTCCGCCGTCCATGATGACGTAGTGCGAGCGCGTGGGGAGCTCGTTGTGTTCGCGTTGGTACTCCCAGCCGGTGCCCATCAGCATGGCGGCGTCGAGCGCCGAGCGTCCGCGCCATGGCGCGCCGGCGGCGTGGGCGCTCTCGCCCTTGAAGCGGAAGATCGCCGAGACGAGCGCGCTCTGGCCGCTCTGGCCCCACGAGACGCCGAGCCCGTTGCCCACATGCGTGAACAGCGCGACATCGGCGTCGCGGAAGAGCCCCTCGCGTACCAGGAAGGCCTTGCCCGCCATCTGCTCCTCGGCGATGCCCGGCCAGATGATGAGCGTGCCGGGAATGCGCTCGCGGATCATCTGCTCCTTCACCACCAGTGCGGCGGCGATGTTCACCGCCTGACCCGTGTTGTGTCCTTCGCCGTGGCCCGGCGCGCCGGCCACGAGCGGATCGTTGAAGGCGACACCGGGCTTGTTGTTGGACTGTGGGATGCCGTCCACGTCGGAGCCGAGTGCGAGCACGGGGCGCGCACCGGCCGGGCTCACCCAGCGCGCCACCCAGGCGCTCGGCATGCCGGCGTACCCCCGCTGCACCGTGAAGCCGTTCTGCTCCAGCAGTCCGGTGAGGTAGCGTTGCGTCTCGAACTCCTGCATGCCGAGTTCGGAGAACGAGAAGAGATGATCGATGATCTCCTGGACGAGCTTGGCACGCCCATCCACGCGGGCGAGGGCCTCGGACTTCAGGCGTTCGAGGCGCGCCGAATCCGGCGCTTGGGCGGCGAGCGGGGCGGCCATGGCAGTCAGGCCAAACACGAGGCCGACGGCGCGGCGAAGGACACGGGACATCGCGAGACTCCAGTGGTGGGGTGACACTCCCGGGGCTACGCAGGAGGGGCGTCCGGGGTTGAGCGCGGAACGGCCGGGAGCGAACGTGGAGGCAACATCGACGCCATTCCCCGCGTAACCAAAGATGCGCCTAACCATCCTTTCTCGCCGCCTGCATCGCTGGGGCGCCATCGTCGTCGGGCTCCCGTTCCTCGTGGTAATCGCCTCGGGGCTGCTGCTTCAGGTGAAGAAGCAGGTTCCGTGGGTGCAGCCGACGGAGCAGCGGACGGCGGTGAGCACGCCAACCGTGCCCTGGGAGGCGGTGATCGCCGCCGCCCGCGCGTTGCCGCAGGCGGGGGTGACCGACTGGAGCGACATCGAGCGCGTGGATGTGCGGCCATCGAAGGGCATCCTCAAGGTCATCACGGCCTCTCGCTGGGAGCTCCAACTGGCGCTCGAGGACGGGCGCGTGCTGCAAACGGCGTATCGGCGCTCGGATCTCATCGAACAGCTGCACGACGGTTCGTTCTTCGGGGATCCAGTGAAGCTCTGGGTCTTCCTTCCCGTCGGCATCATCGTATTCGGGCTGTGGCTGACGGGGCTGTATCTCTGGACACTGCCGATCCGGATGCGGCGGAAGCGGGCGCGGTTGGCGGGTGCCGCGGCCGCAGTCGGCAGCGCAGCACTGGGGCTGGCTGCGCTCGCCGCCGCGGCGCTCCCGCTCGCGGCGCAGTCGCGCGCGCGCGCGGCGACGCCGTACGTGCCCGGCGCGGAATGGGAGCGTCGCTCCCCGGCATCGCTGGGGGTGGACAGCGTGAAGCTCGCCGAGGCGATTGCCTTTGCTGTGCAGAATGAGGCGCGTGCCCCTCGGGACATGGAAGCCTCGCACTACCGCGGCTTCGGGCGTGAGCCCTTCGGGCAGGGCATCGGCCCGTTCAAGCCGCGGGGCGAGCCGAGTGGCGTCATCCTGCGGGGCGGGTACGTCATCGCGAGTTGGGGCGAGCCCGACCGTGTGGACATGACCCACAGCGTGACGAAGAGTTTCCTCTCGGCGACGGTGGGGTTGGCCGTGGACCGCGGATTGATCCGCAGCGTGGACGAGCCGGTGTGGCGCTCGCAGGCGCCGACGTACGCGCTGCGGCTGGAGGCGCCCTCCGAGCCGGGCACGCGACTGGGCGTGCCGATGTTCCTCGATCCGTGGGGGACCCCGCACAATCGGACGATCACCTGGGACCATCTGCTGCGGCAGACCAGCGACTGGGAAGGCACCCTGTGGGGCAAGCCCGAGTGGGCCGACCGTCCGGCGCTGGATGCCAGCACGTGGGCCACGCGGGCGCGCATTCCCGCCGGGACCGCGTACGAGTACAACGACGTCCGGGTGAACGTGCTGGCGCTTGCGGCCACGAACGTCTGGCGGCGTCCCTTGCCGGAGGTGCTCGACGAGCTCGTGATGACGCCGATCGGCGCGTCGCGCACCTGGCGTTGGTACGGCTACGACAACGCGTGGATCACCGTGGACGGCCGGGCGGTACAGGTCGTCTCGGGCGGCGGGCACTGGGGTGGCGGCATGTTCATCAACGCCTGGGACATGGCCCGCTTCGGCCTCCTCACGCAACGCCGCGGGATGTGGGGCGCGCAGCGCATCCTCTCCGACGATTGGGTGAAGCAGGCGCTCACGCCGACGGGGCCACAACCCACGTACGGCCACATGAATTGGTTCCTGAACACCGATCGCCGCTGGATGCCTAGTGCTCCCGCGAGCGCATTCGGACACGTGGGGAATGGCACGAACCTCGTGTTCGTCGCACCCGAGCAGGATCTGGTGATCGTGGTGCGTTGGATCGAGAACCGCGCCACGGACGAGTTCCTGGGCAAGGCGTTGGCGGCGCTCGTCCGATGAGCGGGGCGCGGGCCTGAACGCGTGAAAGCCTCCGTCGCCGCGAGTGACGACGGAGGCCTTCGGTCCGCTGGTGAGGTGTGGGGTCCGGTTCGTCGCCACTGGTGTGGCCAGATCCACCGCCTCTTCTTCGAATTGGACGACCAACCCGAAGTGTCGTTCTGTCGAACAACACGATCGTTTCCAGCGACCTCACGACCGGCAGGGTGGTTCGAACGGCCTCCCTGCATTCCCTCTGACGGCGTCCCGCGAGAGGAATCCATCCGCGCCTGTGTCGTCGCGCGAATGCACGGGGAATACTCACCCTCCAGCGAGCTCCCACAATGGCGAAACCCCTGACGTGGCCGTCAGGGGTTTCGCGTAAGCACCGTCACCGCGTGGGGCGGCTACATCCGCGGGCGCGGCGCCTTCACGTACTGGTCCAGCCACGACAGCATCTCGTGCAGCGTGTGTCCCACGCTCTCGCGCGCGGCGTAGCCGTGCGACTCCGCCGGCAACTGCACGTAGCGGGTGGTGCCGCCATTGCCCTTCAGCGCCGCATACATCCGTTCGGACTGGATCGGGTAGGTGCCGGTGTTGTTATCGGCCATACCGTGCACCAGCAGGATTGGCGTCTTGATGCGGTCGGCGTAGGTGAACGGCGACATCCGCTCATACAGCTCCGTCGCCTGCCAATAGCTGCGCTCCTCGCCCTGGAACCCGAACGGCGTGAGCGTGCGGTTGTACGCCCCGCTGCGGGCGATGCCGGCCCGGAAGAGCGACGTGTGCGCCAGCAGGTTGGCCGTCATGAAGGCTCCGTACGAGTGGCCGCCCACGGCAATGCGGTCCCGATCGGCGACGCCCATCGCCACGATGTGATCCACCGCCGCCTCGGCACTGGCAGTCAACTGCTCCACGTAGGTGTCGTTCGGCTCCTTCCCGTCGAGTCCGATGATGGGCATCGTCGGGTCGTCCATCACGCCGTAGCCCTGCAGCAGCGCGAAGAGGTGTGACGAGCCCCCGGGCCGCGTGAAGCGATACGGCGAGCCAATCACCTGTGACGCCGCGTCGGCTGAGCCGAACTCCCGCGGATAGGCCCAGAGCAGGAAGGGAATCGCCCCGTCGCGCGCCTTGTCGTAGCCCGGCGGCAGATAGACGGTGGCCTGCAACTGCACGCCGTCCTTCCGGGTGTAGCGCACGACTTCGCGGCGTACGTTGGCGAACTCCGGTGCCGGGTCGACGAACCTCGTCACCTGCACCGGTGCGATGCGCCGCACGAGGTCGCGAATCCAGTAGTTGGACTGCTCCGTCTGTGACTCGCGGCTGGTGAGGATGCGCTGGCCGCGGTCGTCGAGGATGTCCACCACGGTCTCGTAGTACGGCGCCGCGGAGTGGAACAGGCGCTGCGTACGGCCGGTGGCCAGGTCGTAGCGGTCGAGGAAGGGACGATCGCCCTCGGGCGACGCGCCGCTGCCGGTAAGGAACACCGAGCGTCCGTCCGCGGTCAGCCGGAGCACGTTGCGCCCCAGGGCGTTGCGGGCGGTGACGAACTGACCGGGATCCGTGTAGCGATCCTCGCTGGAGCGCTCCCACAGCATCCGTGGCGCCGTGCGGCCGCTGGGATCGAACACCCACACCCGCGCCTTTCGCTGACGCGAGTTGCCCTCGCGGGCGATTGCCAGGTCGGCGCGGGCCCAGGTCACGCCCCGTGCGCGCCATTCGGTCTCGAGCAGCGTGCGCGGCGTGGCGGTGAACGGCGCATCCAACGCCAACAACCGATCGCGCTTGGCCGCGTCGCGTGCGGGGTCGCCGCCGTCCAGCGCCTCCACCCACGTGAGCGTCGCCGGCACATCGCTGCGCCACGACGGAGAGCGCGGGCCCGTCTGCGCGGCGTCACCGCCCCAGGGCACGCGCTCGATCAGCGGTCGCGTGGCCAGCGTACGCGTCACGGTGCCCTGTGGCGTCCACACTTCGATCTTGGTCGGGAAGTAGTTGCGCGGGACCTGGTAGCTGAACGGCCGCGCCAGCGAGGTCACCAACAGCCACTGGCCATCGGGGCTGGGTTCGGCGCCGGCGATCATCGCCGCCGACCCGACCGTGGTCGTGCTTCCATCGAGTCCGAAGCGCACCAACTGGCTGGTGGCGTAGTGTTCGAACAGCGCCTCGTCGTGCGGGCTCTTGAGCAGATCCTGGTACGTGGCCACGCGGTCCGAGCGTCCGCTCAGCGCTTCCTGGATGATCGGCCCGCTGGGGACGGCTGGGGCGGCCGGCTCGGCACCGCGACCATCTGGCACGGTGGTGCACACCAGCGCGGCGTCGGTCATCCAATCGCAGGGCGCACCAAGCACGGCGTTGAGCTTGCGCGCGCTGAGCTGGCGCGCCGTGCGCGCGTAGGGGTCGGCCACCCAGAGCGTGAGTGCATCGTCAGTGCTTACGACGAACGCCATCAGCTTGCCGTTGGGAGACCAGTTCGGATAGCTGATGCCACCACCAGCGGGCAGCTGCATCGCGATCGGCCGTGCGTCACCGCCGGTCATCGGCATCACGGAGATGCCGCGGGAGGGATTCTGCCGCGACGGACCGCTGTTGCGCGGATTCAGGCGCAGCCCGGCCAGGCGATACTCCGGCTCCGACACTTCGGCGATGCTTGGCAGGCCGGGGCGCTCGAGGAGCACGAGCAGCGACTTGTCGGGCGAGATGAGGATGGTGGGCTTGGCCGGTGCGTCGAGGATGCGGGCGACCGCCGCGGGCGGTTGCTGGTAGCCGGACTGGGC
>JANJUF010000011.1 GCA_024710705.1 Gemmatimonadaceae bacterium
CGCGGGGCAGGGCACGTACGAGGACCTCGACACCATCTTCGATCTCGCCGAGAACATGACAGGCAAGACCATCTGCGTGCTCAGCGATTCCTGCGCGGCACCGGTGATCAGCGGCATCAACAAGTTCCGTGGGGAGTTCGAAGCCCTTATCAAGGGCCGTCGCTCCTCGACCGTGGCGGTGGGCGCCTGATGTCGAAGACCGTCAATCTCACGATCGAAGGCCGGCCGGTCTCCGTCCCGGAGGGCACGAGCATCCTCGAGGCCGCGAAGGCGGCGGGCGTGCTGGTGCCGCACTACTGCTACCACCCGGGACTTCCGGTGGCGGGCGTGTGCCGCATGTGCCTCGTGGAAGTGGAGAAGATGCCGAAGCTCGCCCCCAGCTGCGCCACGGCGGCCGCCGAGGGGCAGGTGGTGCACGTCTACTCGGAGAAGGCCCTCGAGGCCCGCAAGGGCGTGCTCGAGCTGCTGCTCATCAACCACCCGCTCGACTGCCCGATCTGCGACCAGGCGGGCGAGTGCGAGCTCCAGGACTACACCTTCCAGGAAGGGCGCGCCGATTCGCGCTACCGCGAGCCGAAGCGATTCAACCCGGTGGAGGATTTCGGCGGCGACGTCCTGTACGTCACCAACCGCTGCATTCTCTGCACGCGCTGCGTCCGTTTCATGGAGGACGTGCACCAGGAGCCGGTGCTCAACGTGTCCGAGCGCGGGGACCGCGCGACGATCGGCAAGACGTCCGACGCCGACCTCACGCAGCCGTGGGCAGCCAACGTGATCGACCTGTGCCCGGTGGGCGCCCTGGTCTCCAAGGACTTCCTGAACAAGGCCCGGGCTTGGGAACTCGACCGCACCGCCTCGGTGTGCACGGGTTGCTCGCAGGGCTGCAACACGATCCTCGAGACGCGCGACAACGTCGTGATGCGGCAGAAGCCGCGTTCGAACGAGTCGGTGAACCATTTCTACCTGTGCGACGAGGGCCGGCTCGACTACCGCTGGATGAACCGGCCGGACCGAATGGAAGCGCCGAAGGTCAAGATGCACGACGTGCTCTCGCCGGTGGATTGGGAGCTCGCCTATGGCGAGGCCGCCAAGGTGCTCTCGGGCAAGCGCGCGTACATCGTCGCGTCGCCGAAGCTCTCTAACGAAGCGCTGTTCCTGTTGAAGCAAGTGATCGCGAAGACGAACGGCGAGGGCGTCTTCCGGTGCGCGACCGGCCCCGAGGCCGCGCTGCCCGGCGTGGCCGACCTCGCGCTGCGCGCCGACCGCGCGCCGAACGTGCGTGGCGCCGAGCTCCTCGGCTTCAAGCGCCGGGACGCAGACGTGCTGGCCGGACTCCGTGACGGCGACGTCCTCGTCCTGGCCGACGATGAGCTAGCGGGCGTGGATGCCAGCAAGCTCAAGAAGGCGAGCGCGATCCTTGTGATCGGTACGGTGTTGCCGCTCGGCATCCCGACGCCGGCGGCCGTGCTGCCCATCGCGAACGTGGCGGAAGAGGAAGGCACCTTCACGAACCTGCGCGGGCGCGTGCAGCGCTTCCTGCAGGCGAAGGCCGCCCCGGGGCTTGCCCGCCCGAGCTGGTTCGCGTTGGCCGACCTCAATGCGGCCCTCGGGACGAAGGCTGACTACTTCCTGCCGAGCGCGGTGTTCGAGGCGATGGCCAAGGCCGAGCCAGCGTTTGCCGGGCTGACCTACGAGACCATCGGGCTGCAGGGCGCGCCGGTCGCTGGCGCTCAGGCGGGGGCCGCGTAATGGACCAGTCGCAACTGACCATGGGGTTCTTCCCCTTCCTGCTCGCGACGGTCGCCAAGCTCATCGCGATCTTCACGCTGTACATGGTCGGCGTGGCCTACACGACCTTCGCCGAGCGCAAGATCTCGGCGTGGATCCAGGATCGCCACGGCCCGAACCGCGTCGGTCCCTGGGGACTCTTCCAAGTCCTCGCCGATGGCGTGAAGAACATCATGAAGGAAGAGACGATGCCCGGCGGCGTGAACAAGCCGCTGTTCATCCTCGCGCCGGCCATCGCTTTCGTGCCAGCGCTGATGGGCGGCATGGTCATCCCGTTTGCCGCGCCGCTGCCGACGCCGTGGGGGCGCGTGGACATGGTCGTCGCCGACCTGCCGATCGGCTTCCTCTATACGATCGGCATCGCCTCGCTTGGCGTGTACGGCATCGTGCTCGCCGGCTGGTCGTCGAACAACAAGTACGCGCTGCTCGGTGGCCTCCGCGCCTCGGCGCAGATGGTCAGCTACGAAATCACGATGGGCATGGCGCTGCTCTGCGTGCTCTTGGTGAGCGGCAACGTGTCGCTCACGGAGATCGTGACGCAGCAGCAGGGCTCGACCTGGAACGCGATCATCCTGTCGATCGCCGGCTTCCTGTTCCTCGTGTCGGCCTTCGCCGAGACGAACCGCGTGCCCTTCGACATGCCCGAGGCGGAGTCGGAGCTCATCGCCGGCTACCACAGCGAATACAGCGCGATGAAGTTCTCGATGTTCCCGATCTCCGAGTACGCGAACATGGTCACGACGAGCGCGATGTTCGTGACGCTGTTCCTCGGCGGCTGGGACATCCCGTTCACCACCTGGGACTCGACGGGTCCGTACACGGTGGCCAAGGCGCTGGCGACCTTCGGCATGTTCGCCGCGAAGACGATCTTCTTCGTCTTCTTCTACATCTGGGTGCGGTGGACGCTGCCGCGCTTCCGCTACGACCAGCTGATGTCGCTGGGGTGGAAGGTGATGTTGCCGGTGGCGCTGGTGTACCTCGTGCTCGTCGCGACGGCGATCGTGCTGATGGACATGGCGGGCCTCGGCCGCGGCGCGACCTTCGGGTACGCGATGGGCGCGCTGAACCTGGTGTGCGTGGTAGTGCTATTCCTTGTGCTCGACCGCGGCCGCCTCGTGAGCCCGGCGTCGGGCCGCCTGAGCCCCGAAGAAATCGAACGCCTGCGCCGCCGCGCCCCGATGCGCGCGACGCTGGCTCCCGAGGAGATCCGCTGAGATGGCGATCAACGTGAAGGTCATGGAACGGCCGGTCGGCGAGGTGAGCTACGTGCGCGCCACGCTGTACGGCCTGGGGCTCACGCTCAAGCATCTCGTGAACCCGCACAAGGTGACGGAGCAGTACCCC
>JANJUF010000062.1 GCA_024710705.1 Gemmatimonadaceae bacterium
GGCGCCGTACGTTAACACCAACGTGGGCGTGTTGGCCTGGCTTATGGACACGTACTGGATGCACGTGGGGAACACGGTGATCGCCGTGACCACGGGCTTGGCGGTGGTGTTGGGCGGGTCGCGGGGCGTTCGCGAGGCGACCGGCCGTGGCGTGATGTTCACGGCGACGCAGGCGCTCGAGCACCTCAAGATGGACGTGAAGGGTGCGACGGTGGCGGTGCAGGGCTTCGGCAACGTGGGCTCGATCGGCGCGCAGCTGCTCATGCAGCAGGGCTGCAAGGTCGTGGCGATCAGCGACCGCACGGGCGGCTGGCACAACCCGAAGGGCATCGACGTGGACGACGCGATGGCCTACGTGAAGAAGAACAAGACGCTCGACGGCTACGGCAAGGGCGACGCGATCACCAACGAGCAGCTGCTCGAGCTGCCGGTGGACGTGCTCGTGCCGGCGGCGCTGGAGAACGTCATCACGACGAAGAACGCCAAGAACATCAAGGCGAAGATCATCTGCGAGGGCGCCAACGGCCCGACGACGGCCGCCGCCGACACCATCCTCGACGAGAAGGGCATCTTCGTGGTGCCGGACATCCTCGCCAACGCGGGTGGCGTGACGGTGAGCTACTTCGAGTGGGTGCAGAACCGCGGTGGCTACTACTGGGACGAGGCCACGGTGAACGAGCGCCTCAAGAAGATCATGGTCGAGAGCTTCGCGTCGGTGCTCAAGCTGTCGCAGCAGCACAAGGTGAACATGCGGACCGCCGCGTACATGGTGGCGATCAGCCGCGTGGCGACCGTGCATCGCCTGCGCGGGATCTATGCCTGAGGCGCGCGCCTCGGCGCGGCCGGGGCGGCGATGAAGGTCGTGGTGGCCGCCGTCGGGAAGCCGCGAGACGCGGCACTGGCGGCGGCCATTCGTCAGTATGAGGAGCGGGCGGCGCACTACTGGCCGCTCGAGGTCGTTGAGGTGAAGGAGGAGGGCGCGCGCGGCGTGGCGCCGGTGCAGGTGATGCAGCGGGAGGCCGAGCGGCTGGGCGAGCGCCTGCCGGCGCAGGGCCTGCTGGTGCTCTGCGAGCCGACCGGCGGCAAGTCGTACACGTCGGAGGAGTTCGCGGCCCTGCTGCAGGGGCAGCGGGAGCGGGCGCAGGACATCGCGTTCGTGATCGGCGGGGCATTCGGCATCGGGGCGCAGCTGCGGGACCGTCCCCACCGGAAGCTCAGCCTTGCCCCGTGGACGCTGCCGCACGAGTTGGCCCGATTGGTCCTGATGGAGCAGATCTACCGCGCCGGCACCATCGGCCGCGGGGAACCCTACCACAAGTAGCGGATGCCTGTGATGCAACGAGACAAAGGTCGGCGATGTCGGGTGATGCCGCGGAGCGCCCAGCGATGAGCGCACCCCGCCTCGTCACCGAAACCCTTGGCGGGTCGCCGCTCTCCCGCGCGACGCAGGACGGCCAGGTCCCGGCCGACTGGTTCCCGCAGCGCCCGGTCGGCGCAGCCGGCTGGCGCGCGCGCGCCGAACGCGTGCGCGAGGAATTCAACGGATCGCGCTGGCTCGCCGGACTGCGGCCCGCGCTGGATCCCTCGGGCCTGGCCGCCGAACGCCTCGAGCGCGTGGCCGCGGCGAACGGCATCGTGGTGACGACGGGACAGCAGCCCGGCCTGTTCGGCGGGCCGTTCTACACGATCCTCAAGGCGATGTCCGCGCTGGCGCTGGCCGATCGCATCGAGCGCGAGACGGGCATCCCGGCGGCGCCGGTGTTCTGGGCCGCCACCGATGACGGTGATTTCGCCGAGGCCTCGTGGACGGCCGTCGCGGGTGAAGGCATGGTGCATCGCCTGACCATCCCGCGCCGCGGCAACGAAGGTGTGGTGATGGCCGAGATGCCGCTCGGCGACACGGGCGAGCAGTTCGAGCAGTTGGTCGCCGCAGCCGGATCGGCGCCGCATGGCGGCATCCTCGACGCCCTCAAGGCCGCGTACAATCCCGACGCGACCGTGGGCGGCGCCTACGTGCGCTTCCTGCGCAGCCTGCTCGAGCCGCAGGGCATCGCCGTGTTGGATGCCTGGCATCCGGCGACGCGTGCCGCGGCGCGCCCGACGCTCGTCGAGGCGCTGCGCCGCGCCCCGAGCGTGGACGAAGCCTTGGCGTTGCGCATGGTCGCCATCGAGCGCGCCGGGTTCCGCGCGCAGGTGGCGCGTGTGCCGCGCCTCTCACTGGTCTTCCGCTCCCTGGCCGGCGTGAAGGAGCGCATCCCGATTTCGCAGGCCAGCGAAGTGGCGCATCGCGCGGACAGCATCCTCTCGGCGAACGTGCTGCTGCGGCCGGTGGTCGAGTCGCGCATCCTGCCGACGGTGGCGTACGTCGCGGGGCCCGGTGAGTTGGCGTATTTCTCGCAGGTGAGTGCGGTGGCCGATGCGCTGGGCGTCGGTGCGCCGCTGGCGGTGCCGCGCTGGTCCACGACGGTGGTGGAGCCGAGCATCGACCGTCGGCTGGGGCGCCTGGGGATGGTGCTCGACGATCTCAAGACGCCGCACGATGCGGAGCGGCGGATCGGCGACCGTGCGATGCCGGCGGCCGTGCGCGATGCGCTCGAGTCGCTGCGCCGCGACCTCGCGGCCCGCCTCGATACGCTCGGCGCGGTGTCCTCGTCGCTCGACCACCTGATTCCCGATCGCGTGATCGAGGGGGCGCGGCACCAGATGCTGCATCGCGTGGATCGCCTCGAACGGCGGTTGCGCGCCGCGTCGCGCAACCGGGCGACGGAAGCGGTGACCGACCTCGCCAGCGTGCGCGCCGCGCTGATGCCCGACAATCAGCGGCAGGAGCGGCGCCTGAATCCCGTTCC
The DNA here is from genome assembly GCA_024710705.1 of Gemmatimonadaceae bacterium. Taxonomy (GTDB): domain Bacteria; phylum Gemmatimonadota; class Gemmatimonadetes; order Gemmatimonadales; family Gemmatimonadaceae; genus Pseudogemmatithrix. The sequence continues at coordinate 2,850 of JANJUF010000062.1, forward strand.
CATGCTCGCGCGGCACGGCGACCTGCTGATGGCGCAGCTGAAGGCCGGCGCGGCGATGCACGCCGGGTCCTTGGTCGGCGGGTGACGACGCCGGGAGGGGCACGGCTCGTCGCGGCCGGGATCCTCCTCAGCCGCATCACGGGATTGGTGCGCCAGCGGGCGACGGCGCACTTCCTCGGGAGTGGCGTGGTCGCCGATGCGCTCGCCGCGGCGTTCCGCATCCCGAACCTCCTGCAGAACCTGTTCGGCGAGGGCTCGCTCTCGGCCTCGTTCATCCCCGTGTACGCCAAGCTGCTGGCCGAGGGCCGGCGCGAGGACGCGGGACGCGTGGCGGGCAGCATCCTCGGCCTGCTGTCACTGATGGTGAGCGTGCTCGTGCTGCTGGGCGTGCTGCTCGCGCCGCAGCTCGTGTGGGTGCTCGCGCCGGGCCTCGATGCCGAGACGCAGGCGCTGACCGTCGGATTGATCCGCATCATCTTCCCCGGCCTCGGCGTGCTGGTGCTCTCCGCCTGGTGCCTCGGCGTGCTGAACGCGCACCGGCGGTTCTTCCTCTCGTACGTGTCGCCGGTGCTATGGAACGCGGCGATCATCGTCGCGCTCGTGTGGCGGGGCGGGATCGTCGGCGAGGAGAGCGCGCGGCTGGCGGTGGCGGTGGCGTTCGGCAGCGTGATCGGCAGCCTGCTGCAACTCGCGGTCCAGGTGCCGACGGTGCTGCGCCTCGACCGCGGCCTACGCCTGCGGGCGGGCGCGGCGGCCCCGGACGTGCGCACGGTGGTCACGAACTTCGGCCCGGCGGTGGCGACGCGCGGCGTCGTGCAGGTGAGCGGCTACGTGGATACGCTGATCGCGTCCTTGCTGGGGGCGGGCGCATTGGCCACGCTGAGCTACGCGCAGACGATCTCCATGCTGCCGGTGTCGCTGTTCGGCATGTCCATCGCGGCCAGCGAGCTGCCGGCGATGTCCGGTGCGACGGGCAGCCGCGAGGAGATCGCCGCGGCGCTGCGCACGCGCCTCGTGAGTGGCCGGGCGCGCATCGCGTTCTTCGTCATCCCGAGCGTCGTGGCGTTGGTGCTGTTCGGCCGCGTGATGGCGTCGGCGCTGTACGAGAGCGGCGCCTTCACGCGCGACGATGCCGCGTGGGTGTGGGCGGCCCTGGCCGGCTCGGGCGTCGGGATGTTCGCCGGCACGCTGGGTCGGCTGTACTCGTCGGCGAGCTTCGCGCTGCGCGACACCTCCACGCCGTTCCGCTACGCCATGCTGCGCGTCACGCTGGCGGCGGTGCTGGGCGTGGTGCTGGCGATGACGGTGCCCGAGCGCATGGGTTGGCCGCCGCAGACCGGTGTCGGTCTGCTGACCGCCGCCTCCGGGCTCGCTGCGTGGTTCGAGAGCCGCTTGCTGCGGCTGCACGTCGAACGTTTGGTCGGCGACCTGCCGCGTGACCTGCGGCTCGAGCCCACGCTCTGGGGTATCGCGTTGCTCGCCGGCGCGGCGGCGGTGGTGGTCGCGGCGCGGCTGCCGACGCTGCACCCCGTCCTCGAGGCCCTCATCGTGCTCGGGACGTACGGGGCAGGGTACCTCGCGCTGGCGCGCGTCGCCGGAGTGGATCGTGCCCGACGCGCCTGATCGGGTCGCGCAGAAACTCCAGCATCTGCCGGAGACACCGGGCGTCTATCTCTGGAAGGACGCCGAGGGGACCGTGCTGTACGTGGGCAAGGCCAAGCGCCTGCGGCCGCGCGTACGCAGCTACTTCGCGTCGGAGCATTGGGACAATCCCAAGACACGCCGTCTCGTCGAGCGCATCGCCGACGTCGAGACCATCGTCGTGCCCGACGAAGCGCACGCGCTGATCCTCGAGAACAACCTCATCAAGGAGCACCGCCCCAAGTACAACGTGATGCTGCGGGACGACAAGACGTACCCGTACATCAAGGTGACGGTGCAGGAACCGTATCCGCGCGTCTTCGTGACGCGCAAGCTCCAGGATGACGGCGCACGCTACTTCGGGCCGTACACCGACGTGGCGGCGATGCGCCGTGCGCTCGAGGTGGTGAAGCGCATCTTCACCGTGCGCTCCTGCCGATACGACATGCCGCGCGAAATGCCGGAGCGGGCCTGCCTCGACTATCACATCGGCCGCTGCAAAGCGCCCTGCGTGGGCCTGCAGCCGCAGGCCGACTACCGCGCGATGATCGACGAGGTGCTGACCTTCCTCAACGGGCGCACCGACGACGTCGTGAAGCGGGTCCGCGAGTTGATGGAGGCAGCCGCCGAGGCCATGGAGTTCGAGCGCGCCGCCGAGCTGCGCGACGCGATCGGCAAGCTGCAGCGCCTCGAGGAGCCCAGCCTCGTGGCGGAGGTCGAGGGCGGGGACCGCGACGTGGTCGGCTATGCGCGTGACGGCGACGACGCGGCGGTGACCCTGCTGCGCATCCGCAGCGGCAAGTTGGTGGCGCGCGAGCATCGCTTCCTCGAGGGCGTCGAAGGCGAGCCGGATGGCCAGGTGCTGAGCACCTATCTCGTCAGCGCGTACCTCAAGGCGCCGGCGCGGGCCCGCGAGCTGCTGCTGCCCTTCGACTTCGAGGACCGCGCGCTGTTCGAGGAGGCGCTGCAGGGCGAGGCCCGGGTGCTGGTGCCGCAGCGCGGTCCGAAACGCGAGCTGCTCGACCTCGCCGAGCAAAATGCGCGGCACCTGCTCGAGGAGTTCAAGCTGGCCGAGCAGGAGACGGACGAGCGCGCGGCCGATCCCATCTACGAGCTCGGGCTCGCGCTGGGGCTTGAGCGCATTCCGCGGTCCATCATCTGCTTCGACAATTCCACGGCGCAGGGCAAGGACTCCGTCGGCGGCATCGTCTGGTTCGAGAACGGCCGGCCGCGGCGCGCCGAGTACCGCACGATGAAAGTGAAGACGGTGGACGAGTCGCAGGGGCCGGACGACTTCCAGTCCATGCGCGAGGTCGTCGGACGGTATTTCCGACGGCGCGTCGAGGAGCAGCGTCCGTTGCCGGACTTGATCGTGGTGGATGGTGGCAAGGGGCAACTCAGCGCCGCCGACGAGGCGCTGCAGGAACTCGGGCTCGGCGCGATCCCGTTGATCGGGCTCGCCAAGCGTGACGAGGAGATCTTCCAGCGCGGGCGCCGGGAATCGCTGCGCCTGCCGCGAAGGTCGCCCGCGCTCCGACTGTTGCAGCAGATCCGCGACGAGGCCCACCGCACCGCCGTGACGTACAACCGCAAGCGACGCTCGATGCGGACGGTCACGAGCGAGCTGCTGAAGATTCCCGGCGTGGGCCCGGTGAAGCGCCGCGCGCTGCTGCAGGCCTTCGGCTCACTCCAGGGCGTGCGCGAGGCAACGGTGGAACAGATCGCCGCGTTGGAAGGGTTCAGCGAGGCGAGCGCGCGCAAGCTGCTCGAAGGGCTCGGCGTCGTGGAGGCCGAGCCACACGACGCGGATCCCCCACCGGAAACCTGACTCCTGTCACCCGTCACCATTTCAATCATGTGGTCGCTTCACTGCAGCGTCTGTTCCTACTCGCAGCCTGACGGCTCCCGGCTCGCGTCCCTGTGCCCGGAGTGCACGCAGCCCCTGCTGGTGCGCTACGCCGCGCCGGTGGCCAAGAGCGCCATCACGACTGAGGCGAGCCTCTGGCGCTACGGCGCCGCGCTGCCGCTGCGCGCAGGCGAGCGTGCCGTGTCGCTGGGCGAGGGGATGACACCGCTCATCGAACTGCCGCATCTCGCCAAGGATCTTGGGATACGGCGTCTCTGGGTGAAGGACGAAGGCATCAATCCGACTGCGAGCTTCAAGGCCCGCGGCCTGATGATGGCCGTGACGCGCGCAAAGGCGCTTGGACTGCCTGGTGTCTGCGTACCCACTGCGGGCAACGCAGGCATCGCACTGGCGGCCTACGCCGCCGCCGCCGGCATGCCCTGTCGCATCTTCGCGCCGGAGACTACGCCTCCACCCATCCTGGGCTCCATTCGTGCCTTCGGCGCCGAACTGGTGCTGCTCCCCGGGCACATCGGCGACGCCGGCAAGGCGACGCTCGGGTTCGCCAAGGAGAGCGGGTTCTTCAACGTGGCGACTGTCCGCGAGCCGTATCGCGTGGAAGGGATGAAGACGATGGGCTTCGAGGTCGCCGAGCAGTTGGGTTGGCGACTGCCCGATGCCATCGTGTACCCGACCGGGGGCGGGGAGGGCACGATCGGGATCTGGAAGGCCATCGGCGAGATGCTCGAGTGGGGCTGGTTGCCGGCGGAGACCCGGCGTCCGCGGATGATCATCGCGCAGGCCGCCGGGTGCGCGCCACTGGTGCGCGCCTTCGCTGCGGGAGCGGACCAGGCCACGCCCTGGCAGGACCCCTCCACGCACGCGAGCGGCCTGCGCGTGCCGGGGCCGCTGGGCGATCGCCTGACGCTACGGACCCTGCGCGAGAGCGCAGGCGACGCCGAGTCAGTGAGCGAGGAGGCGATCCGCTCCGGCACGCTGCTCCTGGCATCAAGGAGCGGCATTGACGCGGCCCCCGAGGGCGGTGCCGCGCTGGAGGCCACGCGTCAACTCGTCGCGCGTGGGCGACTGGCGTCGGACGCAGAGGTGGTGGTCTTCAACACCGGGAGCGGGGCGAGCTATCGCTGGTAGGCGCGTGCGCTGGTTCAGCGATTGCGCATGTGGTCCGCGAGCTGCTCGAAGCGCTGCCGGAGATACGCCCGGAGGTCGTCGGGCATCGCATGCTCGTCGAGGGCGCGGCGCATGCACCACAGCCATTCGTCGCGCTCGCGCTCGGCGATGGCGAAGGGCAGGTGGCGCGCCCGGAGCATCGGATGGCCGTACTCCTCAACGTAGAGCTGGGGGCCGCCGAGCCATCCGGTGAGGAACTTGTAGAGTTTGTCGCGCGAGACCTTGAGGCTACGGGCGTGGAGGAGTCGGATGTTGGCCGCCTCCGGTGCGGAGTCCATCAGGTCGTAGAAGCGGTCCACGAGTGCGCGCACGCCGTCGGCGCCACCGACGGCGTCGAAATGGGACGGGGAGCGGGAGGCAGTCACGGGCGCAATCTATCGCAATCGGGTGCGTCGGCGCCCGTGTAGATTTCGCGCATGAGCCGCATCGCCATCCTCGATCCCATGTCCGGCATCGCCGGCGACATGTGCCTCGGTGCCCTGCTCGACGTCGGGCTCGACGAGCGCTTCGTGCGCGAGTTGCCGACGACGCTCGGCATCGCCGACGTGCAGGTGTCCGTCAGCAGCGTGTCGCGCGGCCAGATCGCCTGCAAGAAGGTGGAGTTCGCCGTTCCGCCGCAGCCGCATGGCCGGCACCTCAAGCACATTCGGGCCATCGTGGAGGCCACCAGTGCGCCGGACACGGTGAAGGCCAAGGCCATGGAGTGCTTCACGCTGATTACCGAGTGCGAGGCGGCGATCCACGGGACCACCGTGGAGCGCGTGCATCTGCACGAGGTGGGGAGCGTAGACGCCATCCTCGACATCGTCGGGACGATCTGGGGCCTGCAGCAACTCGGCGTCGCCCACGTGTACTGCGGCACGATCCCGCTCGGGGATGGCTTCGTGGACACGCAGCACGGGCGGATGGCGGTGCCGACGGCGGCGACCCTGCGACTGCTGGAAGGACTCCCCGTGCGTCCCGGCCCCGATGGCTCGGGGGAGCTGGTCACCCCGACTGGCGCTGCACTCGTGCGGGTATTGAGCGAAGGCCCCCCGCCGCACGAGTTCATCCCCATCAAGAGCGGCTTCGGGGCTGGCACGAAAGACTTCACGGACCGCGCCAACGCGCTCCGTATCATCCTGGCCGACGGGCTCTCCGATGAGGAGATGGTGCGCACCCCCGCCGTGGCGTTCGTACTCGCCGCCGACATGGATGACGCCACCGGGGAAGAGCTGTCCGCCGTGGCGAACGCGTTGCGGGCAGCCGGGGCGCTGGACGTGACGCTCTTGTCCGTCCTCATGAAGAAGGGACGCCCGGGGACCCGCATCGAGGTGTTGGCTGACGCGGAGCAGGTGGAGGTGCTCGAGACGATGCTGCTCCGGGAGTCCACGACCATCGGGGTGCGGCGCTATCCGGTTGGCCGTCGGGTCCTGCCTCGCGAGTCCGTCGCGGTGGACGTCCTCGGGCATCGGGTGGGCCTGAAGGTGGTCACGCTCCCAGATGGCACGACGCGTGCAAAACCAGAATCCGATGACGTGGACCGCGTGGCGGAGGCGACGGGGCGCACCCGGCGGGAGATCGTCGAATTGGCACTCCGCGCGGGCCGCAAGTAGCTGTCCCGCATTGTTTTCGGCCTCGTCGGCTGATACATTAGGTGATGGTTCGCGTAAGCAAGGTCCACCCGGGAAGCATCGCCGCCGAACTGGGCATCACGCCCGGGGCGGAACTGCTCGCCGTGGATGGACGCCCGCTCGAGGACTTCCTCGACTGGGAGTTCCTCACCGCCGATGACGCCTTCGAGCTCGAGGCCAAGCTCGCCGATGGCGAGCACGTGGTCTTCGAGATCGAGCGCGAGGGCGGCGACCCGATGGGGATCGAGCTCGAACCGCCCAACGTGCGCCGTTGCGCCAATCGCTGCGAGTTCTGCTTCATCGAGGGTCTCCCCAAGGGCCTGCGCAAGCCGCTCTACATCCGCGACGACGATTACCGCCTCTCGTTCGCCTACGGGAACTTCGCGACGCTGTCGAACCTGAAGGAACGCGACATCGCCCGCATCCTCGAGTACCGGCTGTCGCCGCTCTACGTGTCCGTGCACGCGACGCCGTGGGACGCGCGGAAGAAGCTGCTCAACAACCCGCGAGTGCCGAACATCCTCGAGCAGCTCACGCGGCTGACCGACGGCGGCATCCAGTTCCACGGCCAGATGGTGGTCGTGCCAGGGCTGAATGACGGCGACGTGCTCGAAGCGTCGTTGCGTGACCTCTATGCGTTCGGCGACAACTGTCTCTCCGTGGCGCTGGTCCCGGTGGGGCTCACGCAATTCTCCCACATCTACACCGGCCAATCCATGGACCGCGAGAATGCGTCGCGGATCCTCGACGCCGCCGAGCGGTGGGCCGCCCGCGCCGAGGCCGAGCGCGGCGCGCCCTGGGTGTATGGCTCGGACGAGCTGTATCTCCTCGCCGGCCGCGAGTTGCCCAAGGCCGAGCACTACCGCGATTTCGCGCAGATCGAGAATGGCGTGGGCGCCATCACCTCGTTGCGCGATCGCGTCCGGGCCGGCGTGGCGCGACTCCCGCGACTGGACGGCCGCCGCATCGGGATCGTGACCGGCTCGGCCATGGCCGCCCTGATGCCGGAGTTCCTCGACCAGTTGCACGCCCAGACCGGCGCGCACTTCGAGGTGATTCCGATGACCAACTCCCTTTTCGGACCCACCGTGACCACTGCAGGACTTCTCGTGGGGGCCGACATCCGCCGCGCACTCGCGGACAGAACCGATCTCGATCTCGCGTTGATCCCCGCCGAGACGATCAACCAGGACGGACTCTTCCTCGACGACGAGGCCTTCGTCGTGGTGCGCGAATCGCTGCCGATGCCGGTGTACCCCTCGTACGATTTCATCGACGTGCTCGAAGCCGAAGGCGCGCCGGTGGGAGCGGGACGATGAGCAACATTCCGGTGGTGGCGCTGGTGGGGCGGCCGAACGTCGGCAAGAGCGCCCTGTTCAATCGCTTGATCGGTGACGACACGGCAATCGTGAGTGAGGAAGCGGGCACCACCCGCGACCGCCACTTCGCCAGCTGCACCTGGCAGGGGCGGACGTTCTGGCTGGTGGATACCGGCGGCCTCATCGAGGACTCGGATCTCCCCATGGACGTGGCCATCCGTCGCCAGGTGCGCGAGGCCATCGCCGAAGCCGACCTGCTGCTGCTGACGGTGGACGCCAAGAACGGGTTGCACCCCAGCGACGGGCGCATCGTGGACCTGCTGCGCAACTCGCGGAAGCCGTGGCTGCTCGTGGCCAACAAGGTGGACGACCCCACGCGGACCGATTTCTACGAGTTCTACAATTTGGGCGCTGGCGATCCGGTACCGGTGTCGGCGGTGAATGGCAAGAACTCCGGCGACCTGCTCGACATGATCGTCAATGCGCTCCCCGAGGCACCGGCCGAGCCGGGCCCGGAGGTGCTGCGGGTGGCGGTCGTGGGGCGGCCTAACGTCGGCAAGTCGTCGTTCATCAACCGCCTCTTGGGCGAGGAGCGGCTGGTGGTCTCGGACGTGGCAGGCACCACACGTGATTCAATCGACACGCCCTTCGTGTACCACAACCGCGACTTCATCTTCGTGGACACCGCCGGCCTGCGGCGCCAAAGCAAGATCGACGACGGCATCGAGTTCTACTCGTCATTGCGGACGCGACGGGCCATCGAGCGCGCCGACATCTGCATCCTGATGATCGATGCGGTGGAAGGGCTCCACAACCAGGACCTCAAGATCGCGACGCTGGCCTGGGAGTCGGGGCGGGGGATGATCATCGTCGTCAACAAGTGGGACCTGAAGGAGAAGGACGACAAGACTTCGGCGAAGTTCCAGAAGGAGTGCGTGGAGAAGGCCCCCTACCTGAAGTTCGTCCCCTTCCTGTTCACGAGCGCCATCACCGGGCAGCGCGTGACGAAGGTGCTGGACCTCCTGCTCGAGGTGGAAGCCGAGCGCGGCAAGCGCATCACCACCTCCGAGGTGAACGACGCCCTGCAGGAACTGCTCGCGCGTCGCCAGCCTCCGCAGGCGGCGGGACGCGAGGTGAAGTTCAACTACGCCACCCAGGTCGAGACCTCCCCGCCGGCCATCGCCGTGTTCGGCAACCACCCCGAGCTCGTGCAGGAGCACTACGTGCGCTACCTGCACAACGGCTTCCGCGAGAAGTGGGGATTCTTCGGCAATCCGCTGCGGATCCTGATGCGTCGCAAGGGAGGACGGAACGACGATGAATGACTTGCTGCGCGGGACGGGCGGGATGCACTGGAGCGTCGCGCTGACCCTGGCCTACCTCATCGGCTCGATTCCCACGGCCTACCTGGCTGGCCGTCTGCTCAAGGGCATTGACCTGCGCACCATTGGCTCCGGCAACCTCGGGGCCACCAACGTGTACCGGAACCTCGGGGCGATTCCGGCGGCTGTCGTGCTCGTGCTTGACGCTGCCAAGGGCGCGCTCCCCGTCCTGCTGCTCGCCCCGCGCATCCGCGGCGTCTACGTCTTCGACCTTCGCGAGGCGATGTGGTGGGGCTTGGCCTGCGGCGTGATGGCCATCATCGGGCACGCCACGCCGATCTTCCTCCTGTGGAAGGGGGGAGGGAAGGGCGTCGCGACGGCAGCGGGCGTCTTCGGCGCACTCGCGCCGGCGGCCACCGGAATCGCGATCCTCGTCTTCATTACCGTCGCGGCGAGCAGTGGCTACGTCTCCTTGGCGAGCATTGCGGCTGCGGTGGCGCTCCCCGTGGCGGTGCTCGTCACCCTTGGAGCCAAGTCCCCAGCGCTTCTGGTGGCGACGGCGGTGGCGGCGTTTGTGGTGGCCATGCACTGGAAGAACATTCAGCGGCTCCGCGCCGGCACGGAGCCGAGAACCTTCCGCACGCAGGAGGACGAATGAGGCTCGCCGTGATCGGCGCGGGCGCCTGGGGCACCGCGCTGGCCAATCTCCTGGCCGAGAACGACCACGAGGTGTTGCTCTGGGCCTTCGAGCCCGACGTGGTGGAGTCCATCAACGCCCACGCCGAGAACCGACGCTTCCTCGGCGGTGTGCCGCTGCACCCGTCGCTGCGCGCCTCCGGGAACATGGACCTGGTGGTGGAGGGTGCGGACCTCGCCCTCTTCGTGGCGCCGTCGCACGTGCTGCGGCAGGTCGCGACGTCCAGTGCCCGCGCCATGCCGGCCGGCATCCCGCTGGTGGTGGCCACGAAGGGCATTGACCGCGAGAAGCTCTCGCTCATGACGGACGTGGTGGACGACGAGGTGGCGGGACATCCGATCGTGGCGCTGAGCGGGCCGAGCTTCGCGATGGAAGTGGCCAATCACCTGCCGACGGCCATCGTCGCGGCATCCACCGACCACGAGGCCGCCCTGCTCACCCAACGCGCCCTCAGTACCTCGGCGTTCCGGGTGTATACGCAGTCGGACGTGATCGGCGTGGAGCTCGGCGGTGCGCTCAAGAACGTGATGGCCGTGGCCACCGGCATCGCCGACGGGCTGCAGCTTGGCTTCAACGCCCGGGCGGCCCTGATCACGCGCGGGCTCGCCGAGATGACGCGACTCGGCGTCAAGCTTGGCGCCGATCCGCAGACCTTCGCGGGGCTCGCCGGCATCGGCGACCTGGTGCTCACGTGCACCGGATCGCTTTCGCGCAATCGCTCGGTCGGACTCGAGATCGGGCGCGGCGCCACGCTGAGCGAGGTGCTCCAGGGCCGCGACACCGTGGCCGAGGGCGTCACCACCACCGAGTCGGCCAAGGCGCTGGCCGAACGCGAGGGCGTCGAGATGCCGATCGTGCAGGCCGTGCATCGCGTGCTCTTCGAGAAGCAGCCGGCCCGCTGGGCGCTCGTGGAACTGATGACCCGCGACCTGAAGGCGGAGAACGACTGATGGCGGGCGGCGCCGAACCCGTCCGGGAGTTCTTCTCCATCGGGGACGTGTGCGAACTCACCGATCTCAAGCCGCACGTCCTGCGGTACTGGGAGAGCCAGTTCCGGTTCCTGAATCCGGCCAAGAACCGGTCGGGGAACCGCGTGTACACCCGCCGCGAAGTGGAGTTGGTGATGCTGGTGAAGCATCTGCTCTACACCGAGAAGTACACGATCGAAGGGGCCAAGCAGAAAGTGGACGAACAGCGGAAGGCTGGGGGCGTGAAGCCGGCAGCGCGCCACGGACTCGATAGCGAGACGGTGCAGCTGCTGGAGAAGGACCTGCAGGCGATCCTCGACATCCTCGAACGCAAGGGCGACTGAATGCGGGTGCTGTGCAGCAACGACGATGGGATCCTGGCGCGAGGGCTCGAGTGCCTCGAGCGCGCGGCGCGCCCGCTCGGAGACGTCTGGGTTGTGGCCCCGGACCGCGAACAGAGCGCGACCAGCCACTCGTTGACCCTCCACCACCCGCTGCGCCCGGTGCAACTCGGGCCGCAACGCTGGCAGGTGGACGGCACGCCCACCGACTGCGTGATGCTCGCCATCGAGGCATTGCTGCCGGAGCGTCCGGACTTCGTGTTGAGCGGGATCAACCACGGCCCGAACATGGGGGAGGACGTCCTCTACTCCGGCACCGTGGCGGCGGCGATGGAGGGCCTGGCCCTCGGCGTGCCGAGCATCGCCGTCTCGTTCGCCGGGCGCGTGCTTCGCTCCGACGATTCGCTGCTGGATGATCACGTCGAGAACCTGGCACGGCTCTTCCAGCACCTGACCTCGCTGCCGCAGTTTCCCGCCGACACGCTGCTGAACGTGAACATCCCGGCCGTGCCGGCCAAGGAGGTGAAAGGCGTGCGCCTCACGCGCCTCGGGCGGCGCGTGTTCAGCGACTCGCTCACGCCGATGAAGGATCCGTGGGGCCGCGACATCTTCTGGATCGGAGGCGGTTCGGTGGCGTGGAGCGGCACGGACGACTCGGACTTCCGCGCCGTGAAGGAGGGCTACATCTCGGTGACGCCCCTGCACCTCGACCTCACCGCCAGGGATCGGCTCGACGATGCGGAGCGCTGGTGGCGGCCGCTGTAGTCCGTGAGTTCGGCGGTGCGCGCCGACGCCTCATCGAGGAGCTGCAACGGAAGGGGATCCGGGATCTCACCGTGCTCAAGGCCTTCGATGATGTCCCGCGGCATGAGTTTGTCCCCACTGGCCTGCGGCACCGTGCCTACGAGGATTGCCCGCTCCCCATCGGCAATGGGCAGACGATTTCACAGCCCTGGGTACATGCCAAGTATCTCGAAGTGCTGGCGCTCACGGGGAAGGAGCGGGTCCTTGAGATCGGCACCGGGTCGGGGTTCCTCAGCGCACTGCTGACGAAGCTGGCGGGCCAGGTGTTCAGCATCGAGCGCATCGCACCGCTGGCCGAGCAGGCGCGCGATGCGCTGCGACGCTGCGGCATCGAGCACGTCATCCAGCGGGTCGGTGACGGTACGCTTGGCTGGCCCGAATACGGACCCTACGATGCGATCCTCGTCGGCGCGGCGTCACCGGACGTGCCGCAGCCCCTCCTCGACCAGCTTGCCGTCGGCGGGCAGCTCCTGATTCCGGTGGGCGATCGAGAGACGCAGCACCTGCTTCGGATCCGGCGCACCGCCGACGGCTACGAGCGCACGACGCTGGATGCCATGCGCTTCGTGCCCCTGATCGGGGCGCACGGCTTCACCACCTGATCTCGCCCATGCCACCGACCCTCGCGCAACGACTCGCGTCCTCCATCCGCGACGTCCCCGATTTCCCGAAGCCGGGCGTGATGTTCAAGGACATCACGCCGGTGCTGCACGACCCGGCGCTGTTTGCCGAGGTCACCGCGGCGATGGCCCGTCCGTGGCAGGGGAAGGGCATCACGCACGTGCTGGCGATCGAGAGCCGCGGCTTCCTGTTCGGCGGCCCGGTGGCGCAGCATCTCGGCGCCTCGCTCGTGCCGGTGCGGAAGGCCGGCAAGCTGCCCCACACGCACGTCACGGAGCACTACGCCCTGGAGTACGGCGAGGACGCGGTCGAGATCCACTCCGATGCCATCGACGCCAAGTCGTTGGTGCTGATCGTGGACGACGTGCTTGCCACCGGTGGAACGGCCGCGGCCACGCGACGCCTCGCCCATCGGCTCGGTGCCGGCGTGGCCGGGATTGCCGTCGTCATTGACCTCGCGTTCCTGCCTTGGCGCAGGACCCTCGCCGGGGTTCAGGTCGAGACGCTCGTCAGCTTCTCCTGAGTCGCCGCTGGCGACCGCTGGCCGAAGAGCAGTGCGCGGACGCGGTCGCCGATGCCGTGGGCGATGAGATAGACGCAAGGCACCACGAATAGCGTCAGCGCCGTGGAGACGGTCAGGCCGCCCACCACCGCGATCGCGAGCGGGCGCATCAGCTCGCCGCCCTCGCCGAGGCCCAGTGCCAGCGGGAGCGTCCCCACGAGCGAGGTGAACGTCGTCATCATGATGGGGCGCATCCGGGCCGCGCCGGCATCGATGATCGCCTGCGCCCGCGTCACGCCAGGCTGGTCGCGGTACCCCTCGGCGAACTCCACGAGGAGAATCGAGTTGTTCACCACGATGCCGGCCAACAGGATCATGCCGAGGATCACCGGCGCGCTGAACGGCGTGCCGGTGATGAGCAGGATGCCGAGCACGCCCATCATCGCCAGCGGGACAGCCATGAGGATGACGACCGGATTGACCACGCTCTCGTACTGGACCGCGAGCACGACGAAGACAAGGAAGATCGCCAAGGCGATGACGAGGATGAGCTGCTGGTTGCTCTCGTCGATGGCCTCCTGTTCGCCGCCGATGATCAAGCCGTAGCCGTCCGGGAGTTCGAGGTCGGCGAGGCGGGCGCGGATGGAATCGGTGACGGCGCCGACCGTGGCCTCGGCGGTGATCACGTCGCCGTTGAGCTGGATCTGGCGGCTCTGGTTCACGCGGGTGATGCCGTTTGGCCCGAGCACGGTGCGCACGCTGGCCACATCGCCAAGGCGGATCGCCGGCGCGCCGCGCGTGGCGACCAGCGGGATGTCCGCGAGGTCGGCTTCACTCTGGAAGCGTCCACGCGGGAAGAACACGCGCACATCGTACTCGAAGTTGCCTTCGGCGTAGCGCGTGGCGATGGTCCCGTCGAGCGCGGTGCGGATGGTCTGCCCGACCTGCTGGACGTTCAAGCCGCGGGCGCGGGCGCGCTCACGGTCGAGTTCGATGGAGAGCAGCGGGCTGCCTTCGTCCACCGGATTCTGGAAGTTCTCCAGTCCGGGTACGCCCTGCAGTCGCCGCGAGATGGCCTGGCCGATCTCCTGCAGCGTGAGGATCTCGTCGCCCAGGACGGCGATGGACACCGCCTCGCCCGAGGAAGACGTGCGGAGACCGCGAATGCGCGGGGGGCGGACCCCGACCCGCGCGCCGGCGAAGCCACGGGCGTTGATGGAGTCCTGCAGCGTCCGGACCCAGGCATCGGCAGACATGGACCGCTGCGAGACGGGTGTGAGGAGGATGTCGAGCGAGCCGCGCCCGGCGTTGGCGGAGCTGGAGCCCCCGAAGAGGAAGCCACCCGCCGTCGCGAAGACGGCCTGCACGTGGGGCATGGCCTGCACCATGCCTTCAATCTCCTGCGTCAGCCGGTTGGTCTGGGCCGGCGTGGCGCCGGGGGGAAGCCGGATGAAGGCGCCCACCGAGCCATCGTCCACCTGCGGGAGAAACTCATTGGGAATGGAGCGGGAGCGCGCGAAGAGGAGTCCGGCCACCACCAGCACGCTGGCGAGCACGACCGCCTTGTGCTTGACGGTCCATGCCGCCGCGCCGCGGTAGCGCCCGATCACGCGGTCAAACCAGTGGTCAAACCCAACCAGGAAGCGATTATCCTCGAGTCCGCTCTTGAACTTCACCTTCCCCAGCTGGGCCGCGAGCATCGGTACGAGCGTGAGCGCCAGCGGCAGCGAAGCCAGGATGGCGAACGAGATCGTGAGGATGAGCTCGCGGAAAATCAACGCCGCGAGTCCCACGATCAGCAGGAAAGGCGCGACCGACGCGAGATTGGTCGTCGTCGAGGCGATGACGGCGCTGGTGACCTCGGCGGCCCCGACGTGGGCGCCCTCCTCCGGATCCAGGCCGTCTTCCTCGCGCCTCCGGTAGATGTTCTCCAACATCACGATCGCGTTATCGAGCAGCAGGCCGGTCCCGAGCGCCAAGCCGCCCAGCGACATGATGTTGAGCGTCAGGCCACCAAAGCCCATCATCACGAAGGTGGCCATGATGGCGAGCGGAATGGACACCGCGATGATGAAAGTCTTGCGGATCGACCGCAGGAAGACCAGCACGACGATCATCGCCAGGAACGCCCCGATGAGCGCGGAGTTCCGCACCGAGCTCAGGGCGTCGCGGATGAATCCGGACTGGTCGAAGGTGACTTGGTAGCGAATGTCGCGCGGGATGAACTGCGATGACGCGAGGCGCCGCATCTGCGCTTCGACGCCGTCCACCACCTGAACGGTATTGGATTCGGGTTGCTTCTGGATGCCGATGCGGACGGCCGGCGTGCCGTTGAGCCGGGCCCAGAAGCGCTGGTCGGCGGCGGTGTCCCGGACGGTGGCGACCTCGCTGAGAGGCACGCGCGTCCCGCCGGCTCCGGTCAGCAACACGCCGCGGATGTCCTCGATGCGCGTGAAGCGCCCGGTGGTACGGCTCACGATCTCGCGATCCGGGGCAATCACGCGCCCGCCGGCGATGTTCTGGTTCTCGCCGGCCAGGCTGCCCAGCACGTCACTGACCGCGAGCCCAAAGCTGCGGAGGCGCTCGGGGTCGAGTTCCACCTGGATCTCGCGCACGAGTCCGCCGGAGATGTCCACCGACGCGACGCCCTCGACGCTCAGCAGCTGCGGTCGCAGGCGCTGGTCAATCCACTGGCGCAGCGAGACGAGGTCGCGCTCACTGGATGAGAACGCCACCTGGTAGATCTGCATCTGCGAGGGGTCTGACTTGCTCACCACCGGCGCCGAGGCTTCGACCGGCAAGCGCGAGCGCACACGCTCCACCGCCGTGGCCGCGTTCTGCAACGCGATGTCCACGTTGGTGCCGTAGGAGAAGTTGAGCTCGACGCTCACGCTCCCTTCGTTCACGTTCGTCTGGAGGCGCTCGAGACCCTCGACCGTCGACAGCGCCGCCTCGAGAGGCTTGGCGACAGTCTCCTCGAGCACCACCGGCTCAACGCCGGGGTTGCCGACGTTCACCCGGACCTGCGGGTACACGATGCGAGGCAGGAGGTCCACCGGGAGCCGCCCGATATACACGACGCCGAGCACCAGCAGGGTGCTCGTGAGCATCAGCGTGCCAACGGGGCGGCTGATGGCCCAGCTGGAGATGCCGCGGCGATGATGGATGCTCATGGGCGGGCTCCGGCAGCCGGGACGGCGCGCGGCGTGGTGGTGGTCTCGGGGCGCAGCGGCTCCACGATGCGCACGGCGGCGCCGTCGCGGAGCAGGGCATTGCCCGTCGTGATGACCGTGTCGCCGAAGGCGACGCCGTCCAGCACCTCGACCCGTCCTTCGATATCGGTACCGACGCGCACGCGGCGGCGCTCGGCACGCCCATCGCGGATCACGTAGACGCTCTGGGCGCCAGCCGCCCCGACGACGGCGCGGGTCGGTACGACCAGCGCCCCTTCGCGCTCGGCCAGCGACAACGTGACCCGGACGCTGTAGCCCGGCCGCAGTCCCTCGAGGTCACGGCCGGTGATGGCGACCTCGACGGGCACGAGCCGGCTCACGCTGTCGGCAGCGGGGAAGATTCGGCGGATGCGGCCCGCCACGCTGCGACCGAGTGCATCAACATCCACGCGGACGGCGGCGCCCGGGTTGAGGAACGGCACCTCCAGCTCCGACACCGGCAGCTGCGTGACCAGCGTGGCGACATCGGCGATGGTGAACATGCGCGTCGCACCGCCCACCACATCGCCGGCCTGCACGAATCGCTGCATCACCACGCCGTCGATGGGTGCCAGGATGCGGGTGAAACCGACGCGCGTCTCGAGCTGCGAGACCGTCGCCTCGGCCGCCACCAACGCGGCCTGATCACGCTCATACTCGGCGGCGGTGATGACCTGATTGTCGCGCATCTGCGTGGAGCGCTCCGCGGTGGCGCGCGCGAAGGTCAGGTTGGCGCGGGCGGCGCGGAGCTGGGCGTCGAGCTCGCGTGAATCCAACTCGGCGAGCAGGTCACCGCGGCGCACCCGGGAACCTTCCTCGACGGGGACGCGAAGCAGGGCACCGGCAGTCTGGGAGGTGACGCCGACCACCCGCAGGGGGGAGAGCTGGCCAGTCACGAGGCTGGTACGCGCGATATTCACGCGCTCCACGGTGGCGATTTCCACCGGGGTGATCTGGGGGCCGCCGCCTGGGCCGCCGCCGGGGCCGCGATTGGCCCCCGGGGTTGCCGACGAGGCGTCGCTGCCGCAGGCCGCCAGCCCGGTGAGAAGCACGAGGGCCGCTACGCGGGTAGCGGCGGGAGGGATATAGAACGGGCGCATGGCCGGGAGGAAATCGATGTCGAGGGACGCGAAACGCTGTGCAGGTCATACGTTTGGGGACGCCGAATCGTTCATATGCGTCATTATGTTTGAGGTGCGCCCCCGTAGCTCAGGTGGATAGAGCGACGGTTTCCTAAACCGCAGGTCGGCGGTTCGAGTCCGCCCGGGGGCATCTGCGCGCAGGGGACTCTCGAGCGACTCGCGGGGCTGAGCTACAGACGGCCGCGGCCCCTCGTTAGCTTTCAGCAGCGCTCCCGGATGGACCGGGAGCCTCCCGTGGCTTCACCTCGCACCACTCCAGATCCGTTATGACCAAGACCGGCGACGCGGCCCTTCCGCCACTCGACCTCGAATCGTCCTCCGTAGCTGACCTGGTGCAGCGCTACCAGCGTCCCCTGATCATCGGTGCCATCGTCGTTGCTGGGCTTGGGGTGGGCGGGTGGCTGTACCAGCGGTCGGCGGCGATCCGGGAGATTCGGGCCGCCGAAGCGCTTGGCCAAGCCGAGTCCGCGTACAGCACCGGGGGCGTGGCCGGGGCGCAGACGGAGATGGCGAAGATCATCGCCCGATACAGCGGCACGGCGGCCGGGGCGCAGGCGGCCGCACTTTCGGCGCAGTGGTACTTCGAGGCGGGGCAGGTGGATAGCGGGCTGGTCCAGCTCGAGGCCGGGTTGCCGAAGGCGCCCGCGTTCATGAAGTCTGGGCTCCTTGCGTTGCGGGCGGCCGGCAAGAGCGCCAAGGGCGAGTTCGCGGCAGCAGCGGCCGACTTCGAAGCCGCAGCGTCAGCCGCGCAATTCCGTCAGGAGGCGGACCAGCTACGCATGCAGGCCGCTCGGGAGCACGTCGCGGCTGGTCAGCTCGAGCAGGCGCGAGCGATCTACAACGACATCTCGAGTCGCGAGGATTCGTCTCACTCCGTTGAAGCGCGCCTAAGGCTCGGCGAGATAACAGCTAAGAGCTGATCAATTCAAGCATTACTTGAAGTATTTCGGGCCCGGCGATCAGTCGGGCCCGCGCTGTTTGGGCACTGACTCCGCTTCAGCTGTCGCGATGGAGGCTCGAAAATCGGACGGGGAGCCGCCCACTCCGGACAATCTACCAACTACGCATAATATGTATTATGTATTGTTGCTTTGGGGATAACCGGCCGATTTCCACTGGCTGACCCTAGAGCTCGCGAAGCAGCCCCTCAAAAACGATCCTCCCCTCCCCAGCCAAGGTTGGTTTGCGGGCCCCAGAGCCTGAGGAATCGCCCCCCAGGCGCACACTCAGCACGCGCCCGGAGCGAGTCCGCAGGTCGGTCGAGTCCCCGGACTCTCCCCACGCCTTCAGCAAGGCGGCGGTGGCCACAGCGCCGGTTCCGCAGGCCAGCGTCTCGGCCTCGACCCCCCGTTCGTACGTGCGCATCGCCCACGTGCCGTCTGCGTCCTTGGCCACCCAATTCACGTTCGCGCCGGCCGGGAGACTGGGGTGGTAGCGCAATTCTGGGCCCCGGTCCGCCAGCGGAATGAGCCGGAGGTCGGAGGTCCGGACGACGAGGTGCGGAACGCCGGAGTTTGCGAACCCGAGGGCCGATTCCCCCACGTGCCTGGAAATGCCGGCGTCAGGCCGCAGCCCGGTGATGGCCTGCAGCTCGACCTCCGGACGGCCGCCCACGATCCGCCCGCTGATGCGCCCCGCCCCGGTTTCGAAGCTCAGCCCGTCGGCGTGGGCGAGGCCGAGTTCGGTGGAGAGGCGGACGGCACAGAGCGACGCGTTGCCGCAGAGTTCCCCTTCGCTGCCATCCCGGTTGAAGTAGGCCAATGCGAAATCGGCGGTCGCCGATCGCCGGAACACGGCCACGCCATCCGCCCCAACTCCCGTGTGCGGCGCGCACACCTCCCGCACGAAGTCTGGGTCCGTCGCTCGGGCGCCGCTCGCGGGATCCCCGACCCCGTCCACGAAGACGAAGTCGTTGCCGCTTCCGGACATCTTCCAGAATCGCATGCCGGTCACACGCGTCCCGTGAGCGCCCACCAGCGGAGCCGCCACACCATGAAGATCGCCTCGCGCACGATGTGACCGGACATCTTGCTCTCCCCCTCAGTGCGGTCGGCGAACACGATGGGAATCTCCACCGGCCTGAATCCCTTTCTCACCGCCCGGAAGGACATCTCGATCTGGAAGGCGTAGCCGTTCGAGCGCACGTCCTCGAGGTCGATAGCCTGCAGCACGCGTCGGTGAAAGCACTTGAAGCCCCCCGTTGCGTCCCAGAGCTTGAGTCCCGTCACCAGCCGCGCATAGATGTTGGCCCCGTAGCTCAGCAGCAGCCGGCTGATGGGCCAGTTCACCACGGTGACCTTTCCGTTGAGGTACCGCGAGCCGAGCACGAAGTCGGCGGACTCGGCGGCCTCGAGGAACTGCGGCAGGTGGTCCGGATCGTGACTGAAGTCCGCATCCATCTCGAAGATCAGCTCGTAGTCGCGCGCGAGGGCCCAGCGGAATCCATCGCGATACGCGGTGCCCAGTCCCATCTTGCCGGGTCGGCGCATGAGGTGCACGCGCGGATTGGCCTCCACGATGCTGGCGACGACATCGCCGGTGCCATCCGGGGAGTTGTCGTCCACGATCAGGATTTCGAGGCGGGCGTCCTTGGCCAGCACGCGCTCAATCAGTACCTCGACGTTCGCCCGCTCGTTGAAGGTGGGCGTGATGACGAGCGCGCGCTCAGGCATGGGCGCCCACGCCGGCGGACCTGCGGCGATCCAGCACCAGGCCCGCCCCGAAGAGTGCGAGCGCCAAGGCGGCCGCCAGCACGGTGATACCCCGCCCCGTTGCGTACGCTGCGGATTCGAACCGGAGCTCGATGGTCGTTGCCCCGGCCGGTAGCGCCACTGCCATGAGGGAGAGCATCGCGCGCTCTGCCTTGGCCGGCTGTCCGTCCACGCTGGCCTGCCAACCCGGATAGAAGTTCTCGGAGAGGACGAGCGCCGATCCCGCCGGTGCCGGCGCCTCGAGGGTCACACGGATCATCCCCGGTGCGTAGGCCGTCGTGCGGGCCCTGATGGACAGCGGCTCCGGCAGCGCCGTCAGCGGCTGCGCCGGTGTGTCGGACTCCGGGGCGATGAGCGCCACACTGCGGTACGGAAAGGTTGGGGCGCGGAAGGCGTCGTTCACGGCGTCATCCGGGAACTTGGCGATGACCGGGGCGACCCACGCGAACGGATGCTCGCCGGGCAATTGGTGCAGGTACACGGTGCTGCCGGCGGCGGTACGCACCGGCCCCAGCACCACGCTCGAGCCGGGAATCTCGGTGTCGGCGATGTTCGTGTAGATGTACTTCACGTTAAGTAGCCCCCAGATCGCCGGATTCATGATCTGGGAGTAGCCGTCTGCCTTCGCCACCAGCCGCTGATAGCGACCCAACTCGTTGCCGTGGTAGCCGAGCACCACGCGCACCCGGTGCGCCATCAATCCGTCGAAGTCGAGATTGGGGTCGTGATACACGCCGTCGCGTCCGAAGGCGTTGTTGATCACCCGTACCGGCTCCGGCTCCGCCTGGATGCGCTCGATGGCGGGATCCGACGCGTAGATCACCGCCGCCGGCTCGGAGAAGTTGAAGTACTTGCGCTCCACGCTCCAGAGGTCCGCCACGATGACGGCGGCGAGCAACCAGCCGCCCACCGCGCCGCTGAGCCGCTGCATGCCGATGGCCGCGCACACCGCAAGCGCCGCCGCCAGGAACAGGAACGACCGCCAGGCGCCCAGCACCACGGCGCCGGCATTGGCGTCCACGCGATCCAGTTGCTGCGGCAGTGCGATGGAGAGCGCCAACTGCTGGAATACGCCGGCACTCGCCAAGAGTGCGATGCCGAGTCCCACGGCACCGGCGCCGATGAACCACTTCCGGTGCACTGCCCCGGCGAGCACCCGCTCGCTGCCCAACGCGGCGAGGGCCGCCACCGCGAAGGTGCTCACGAAGAAGATCGTGCTCGGCGCGCGGAAGAACTTCGTGCCCGGGACGAGCGCGAGGGGAATCTCATAGAAGGGCGTATTGCCGCCGAGCGCCCAGAGCGTGGAGACGATCACGAGACCGGTGAAGAACCAGAGGAGGCGCCGCCGCTCAGTTGCCAGGCCGCGGGCGAAGGCGGTCATCGCGAGCAGCAACACCCCTGCCCCGAGATACTCGGAGTGGAAGTGGATGCCGTTGCGGCCCCAGTACCGCTCAAGGATGCCCGTGAACTGCGGGAGGTATGTGTTGAACAGTTCCTCGATCGGCATCGAGTAGCTCACGGCGTGATCGCGCGTCATGCCGCCGGCGCGCGGCGACCACTCCACATATTCGCGTACGGGCAGGTACTGCACCGCACCGATCACCAAGCCGAGGATGACGGCGCCGAGGGCGAATCCCAGTCGTGTCAGCGCGTCTCGCCGGCTGAGCGCCGCCGCGCCGACGCCGCCGAAGGCGAGCATCAGTCCCCACGCGCCGGCGGCCAGCAACAGGTACTGCAGGAGTTGCGGATGCGGCGACAGCACTCCGAGCCCGATGACCGCTGCCAGCAAGCCCCACGCCACCCGCCGCCCGTCGCGGATGCCCCAGGTCAGCACGAGCAAGGCCACCGGGAGCAGCGCGCTCACGAACAACTTGCCGTCGTGTCCTGGCGAGACCAACGAGGCCACCTGCCCGCTCATCATGTACGCCAGACCGCCAATCAGCGCGGCATGGAAGCTCAGGCCCAGCACGCGGAGGAAACCGTACGTGGCGACGCCGGCGAGCATGAGATGCAGGATCATGCCCCAGGTCATGGCCACGTCCGTGGGCAGCACCATCCGCAGCAATGCTGTCGGATAGAAGATGTCGCCGTGCATCGCCGCGATGTACGGCAAACCGCCCATCAGGTAGGGATTCCACTGCGGGATTCCCTCGCCGGCCCGCAGCGACGCGGCAGCGAATTCGCGAAACGGATATCCGGCGATGTACTGGTCGCTCACCGGATTCACGAGGAAGGCACCGCCCAGGGCGGGATACGACAGCGTGAGCGCCGCCACGATGCAGGCGAGCGCGGCCCAACCGAAAGCGTACGGAGGAGCGTCGGGAATGCGAGAGG
Organism: Gemmatimonadaceae bacterium; assembly: GCA_024710705.1. GTDB lineage: Bacteria > Gemmatimonadota > Gemmatimonadetes > Gemmatimonadales > Gemmatimonadaceae > Pseudogemmatithrix. The sequence goes on from JANJUF010000062.1 coordinate 25,111, forward strand.
GGCTGGACGTCACGGCGCGGGGGGAGCGGGAACGCGTGGCGGACGCCACGCAACGAAGCAGAGTCCGGGAACGAGCTCGAGCAGGGTCAGCCACAGTCGCGATGCCACTACGAGCAAGGTCGCCTCGGGTCCCGTCGCGAGACCAGCCGCGACGAGCAACCCTCCCATCGCCACCTCACGCACGCCAATGCCACCGGGTGCAAAGACCGCCAAGAATCCGGCGAGGTACGACAGCGTGAAAACTGCCACATACGTCCCCGCATCTCCAGCCGCCGAAGGGCCCAGCAGGCCGATGGAGAGGACGCGGAAGGCCAGTCCGTAGAGGACCCACGCGGCCGCGCAACCGGCGGCAGCAAGCCAGACGGCGGCGGCGGGCAGCGTGGGTGCCAGCACGTCGCGTCGGGTCAGGCGTCCGGCGAGGCGAATGAGCGGTCCGAGCGCCCACGGGAGCGACGCCAGCACGACGCCGAGCAGCGCGACGGGGATCCAGAGGGACCCCCCCTCCGCGCCGATCAGCCGGAAGGACTCCGCACCCGACACCGCCACCACGCCGAAGCCGGCGAGCACATTGACCAACGCGATCACCAGCGACGATCCCACGGCCGCGCTGGCCGGCACGCCGGCCTCGGTGGCCATCACGCCCATGGCGCCGATCTGCCACACCTTGCCCGGCAGATAGCGCCCGAGATTGGAGACGAACCAGATGCGGGTGGCGACGCCGAGCGGCAGCGCGGCGCCCCAGGCCTGCACCATCCCTCGCCAGGTCGCAATCAGGACGGCGTAGCTGACGAGCACGACGGCCGCCGATGCGGCGACGAGGCTCCACGACGGCGTCAGCGCCGCCTGCAGCACGCGCACCTCGGCCCAGTGCCGCAGCAGGAGCCGCGCGCCAAACCACGCCACCGCGGCGAGGAAGAGGACCTGCGCCACGCGGAGGGCGACGGCCCTACGATCCATGGTCCGCCACCGATCGATACAGGGCGTGATAACCGGCCGCGACGGTCGAGGGTGCGAAGCGGTCGAGCATGGCGGCGCGCCCGGCCGAGCCGTGGCTCGCCACGAGTTCGGGATGTGCATCGACGCCCTGGAGTGCGGCCGCGAGTGCCCGCAGGTCCTTGGGAGGGACGAGCACCCCACCCCACTCCGGAGCGACCACCTCCGGCAAACCGCCCGACCGATACGCAATCACCGGCGTACGGCAGAGCTGCGACTCCACGGCGACAAGCCCAAGGCCTTCCTGCGTCGACGGAATGACCGTGGCTTGGGCGCGCTGATACAAAGCGGGCAGCGCCGTGCGTTCGAGCGCCCCATGCCACGTGACTCGGGCGGTGACCGACAGCCGCGCCGCGAGGGCTCTGAGCGCCGCTTCGTCATCGCCGGCGCCGACCACATCGAGCGTCACGTGCGGTGGGCACCACGCCAGGGCTTCGAGCAGCTCGCCGAGTCCCTTCTGCGCGTTGAGGCGGCCGACGAAGAGAAAGCGGCCCGGGATGCGCGTAGCGGGCTCGGTGGTGAAGAGCCGCGTATCGGCTGGCATCGGCGCAATGCTGATCCGCGCCTCCGGCGCCATCGCCCGGGCCTCGCCCGCCAAGAACGAGGAGACGGCAGTCACCGCCGCCGAGCGTGCCAGCACGCGGCGGAAGATGGGATGGACCAGCTTCACCCGGCGTGCGAGTCGCACGTCGCTGCCGTGCAGGGTGGTGACGACGGGCACCTCCTCCTCGAGACCGAGCGACAGCAACCCGGCCGGGAACCACCAGTGTGCGTGCACCACGTCCGGCGCGAAGCGTTCGGCGCTCCGGCGCACGGCCATCGTTCCGGCGGTCAGCATGCCAGCGAGTGCGCCCTTCCCTCGCAGCGAGCCCAGCACCTGCTCGGCCATGGTGCCGGTGTAGGCCAGCGACTCCATTCCGGACGGGGCGTAGCGGAACCGCCGGATCGGAATCCCGTCAATCTCCTCGTGCGGCGCCAACCCGGGCGCGGACGGCGCCAGCACGAGCAGTTCGCAGCCGCTGGCGCGGAGTGCGAGGGCGAGGCGATGCAGGAAGGACCCCGCGGCGTCGGCGGCGAAGCGCGGGTAGGCGTGCGTGACGAAGAGGACGCGCTGGCCGCTCATGCCCCGCCGCGCTCACGGGCGAGCGCATCGAGACGACGGCGCAGTTCGCGCTGCTCGGCCCGCGTCACCGCCACCTGCTCCCCCAGCAACCCGGTGGCGAAGAACACCGAGCCCAGCAGCAGGCAGGTCTGGATGAGCGTCCACACCCAGCGGAGTCCGATGCCCGACCACAGGAGCACGCCCAACGCGCCGAGTCCGGCCAGCACGCCCAGGGCGAAGAGCCCGGCACCCAGCATCCCGAAGGCCAGCAACGGTTTCTGCCCGAATCGGAGCTCGAACCACACGGCCAGCATGTCTAGCACGCCCACAGGAATGCGGCCGATGCCGAACTTGGATCGGCCGGCCACACGCGGGTACACCGCGATGGGAATCTCCGAGACCGTGTATCCCTGCGCGTGCGCGAGCACGATCATATACCGATGCCAATCGGGTCGCACGGGCTGGTCGTCCATGATCTCGCGGCGATACGCCTTCACGTTGTTCAGGTCCCGCACCGGGACGTCGAACAGGGACCGTGACAACCCATTGTAGATGCGCGAGACGAAGGCCTTCTCGTAGTGTCCCTGCTTGAAGCCCGTCACCATGTCCGACGTCCCGTCGAGGATCGGCTGCACGAGGCGCGGGATGTCCTCCGGCTTGAACTGCAGGTCAGCGGGATAGAACACGAGGACGGCACCGCGTGCGGCGAGATACCCGCTGCGCAGTGCGTCGGCGATGCCGCGCTGCGCGCGGTGCGTGACGCTGCGGAGCCAGGTGTGCTGCCGGATGAGGTCCGCCAGCACAGTGGCGGTGGCGTCCCGCGAGCCGTCGTCAATCACGATGACTTCGTAGCTGACGGCGTTGGCACGGATCATCGCGTCGCACTGGGCGACGAAGGCGGGAAGGTTCTCGGCCTCGTCCTTGGCCGGGACGAGGATGGAGACCTGCGGGGCTGCCGGGTGGGAAGTCATAGGCGGCTCAGAGTCGCTTGCGCAGCTGCGCCTTGAGAATGCCGAGTTCGTCGCGGTACTTGGCCACGGTGCGGCGGGCGATGCGCAGGCCATCGCGCCCCAGGATCTCCACCAGCGCCTGGTCCGTCAGCGGGTCGCGTGGGTTCTCCTCAGCCACCAGCTTCTCGATGGTGGCCTTGATGCCGCGGGCCGAGACGTCCTCGCCGTCGGCACTCTTGAGCCCGGACGAGAAGAAGAACTTGAGCGGCAGGACGCCACGCGGCGTCTGCGCGTACTTCTCGTTGGTGACGCGCGAGATGGTGGACTCGTGCATGCCGATGGCGTCGGCCACCTCGCGCAGCGTCAGCGGCTTCAGTCCCTGCACGCCACGCTCGAAGAAGTCGCGCTGCCGGTCCACGATGAAGTGCATCACCTTGAGCATCGTCTGTCGCCGCTGCTCGATGGCCTGGATGAGCCACTGGGCGGCGCTGAGCCGGCTGGTGATGAACTCCTTGTGCTCGGCGTCGAATCGCTTCTTGTCGCGGGCAATCTCCTGGTACGAGCGACTCAACCGCAGGCGCGGCAGGTTGGAGTCGTTCGTGAAGACCATGTACTCATCGTCGATCTTCTCCACCACGAGGTCGGCGACGACGTAATTGCCGTCACCCGACGAGAATGCACGGCCGGGCTTCGGGTTCAGCTTGGCGATCTCATCCGCCGCCGCCTGGGCCTCGCTGGGCGTGCAGCCGATCCGGCGCGCGATGTCGCTCCAGCGGTGGGCGATGAGTTCCTGGAAGTGCTCGCGCAGGATGCGCTCGGCGAGTGTGCCCACGAGCTTGGCGCCGGGCAGTTGCAGCATCAGGCATTCCTGCAGGTCGCGGGCGCCGATGCCGGGGGGCTCGAGCCCCTGGATGATCGCCAGCATCCGCTGTGCGTCGGCGAGGCCGAAGAGCGGCACCTCGCGCTCCTCGTCGGTCTGCTCCGCCGCCCGCAGGAGCACCTCGTTGATGCCGTGCACGATCTCGTCCAGCGAGGCCGCCAGGTATCCTTCGTCATTGATGTTGCCGATGAACTCCTCGGCCAGGAGGCGGTCGCGCTCCGAGAGGTCCAGCAGCGAGATCTGGTCACGCAAATGGTCGTCGAGCCCCCGCGACTCCACCGTCACGCGCTCGAAGGGCTCGCGGTCATCGCTCTGCTCGCTCACGCCCCCGGTCTCCATCCCACCAAGCAGGATCTCCTCCCAGCGCGAGTCGTCCTCCCGTTCCTCCGCGGGAAGGCCGGGCTCGGGCTCGGGATCCGGCGTGTTTTGTTCGGAGAGTTCCGCGCTTGGGCTCTCGACGATCTCGTCGTCCTCTTCCTCCACCAGCTCGAGGAAGGGATTCTGCAGCAGTTCCTGCTTCAGGTGCTGCTGAAGATCCAGCAGGGGCATGTACAGCATGTCCATCGCCTGGTACAGGCGGGGATTGGCCCGGAGTTCCTGGCCCATCCGCTGGGACTGCTGCATGCCACCCTTCATGCGGACTCCGCGAATCGGGCGCGCAGACGGGTGGACAGCGTGGCGCCGAAATAGCGCTTGGCCACCGAGTCATCGAACACGAGGTCTCGCACCGGGCCCGATACCATCACCCGCCCCTCGAACATGATGTAGGCGCGATCCACGATGTCGAGGGTCTGCTCGACGTTGTGGTCGGAGATCAGGACGCCAATGCCGCGGTCCTTGAGCGAGGCGACGATGCCCTGGATGTCGTTCACGGCGATCGGGTCCACGCCGGCGAAGGGCTCGTCCAGCATGATGAACTTCGGCTGCGTCACGAGGGCCCGGGTGATCTCCAGGCGCCGGCGTTCGCCACCCGAGAGCGCATAGGCCTTGCTGGCCCGGAGGTGCTTGATGCTCAATTCGTCGAGCAGCGCCTCGAGACGCGCCTCCCGCTCGGCGCGGGGGATCGGCAGCGTCTCGAGGATGGCCATGATGTTCTCTTCCACCGAGAGCTTGCGGAAGATGGACGGCTCCTGCGAGAGGTAGCCGATGCCGCGGCGCGCCCGCTGGTACATCGGCATCCGGGTGATGTCTTCGCCGTCGAAGGTGATGACGCCGGAGGCCGGCGGGATGAGCCCCGCAATCATGTAGAAGGTCGTCGTCTTCCCCGCCCCGTTCGGGCCGAGCAGGCCGACGATCTCTCCTTGCCGCAGCTCCAAGGCCACCTCGTTCACGACGTTACGCTTCTTGTAGGTCTTGACGAGTCCCTGCGCCACGAGGACACTGTTGCCGCCGACGCGCTCGGTGGAGGCGTGCCGGCGGACCGTGGGGTGCTCACCGGTGGCCTGCAGCACGGCCTCCAGCGCGGGCCGATCCTGCTGGAACGCGACGAGGAATTCACCGGCCAGGCGGATCGCCTGCAGGTCGGCGCCGTGATCACCCATCTCGGCGATCGCTCCGCTGGCGACCAGCCGCGGGAAGACCACCTTCAGCAGGTGGGAACGCACCTCGTCGCCGCTCAGTCGCCCGACTTCCCCTTGCGTGTCCTTCCCCTCGGCCTCCAAGGCCGCGAGATAATCGCTGCGGTAGGCCGCGAAGATCTCCCCCGCCGACAGCGTGCCGGACGCGTCGGCGCGACGGACAATCGATAGCAGGCAGAGCGCCGCCGACCGGTCGCCTCCGGTCAGCCGATGGATGAGCTCGACGTCGCTCATGGGCGCTTCTCCCGGGCGCGTGCGGCGGCGCTGGTGTCGGCCGCCGCGGGCTCGAGGTAGATCCCCGACGCCTGCTCGCTCACGGTGACGCTGGACACCTCGCCGCTGTCGAATCGGACCAAGATGGACCGTCCGCGATTATAGCTGAGGTTCGGACTGCCCCGGCCCCCGCCGCTCGGCGGGAGTTGGTAGAAGGCTCGCGCCGCCCCGGTGGCGACGACCTCCCGCATCCGGGTCTCATCGCGGCCGAGCGTGGAGTCGCGCACGGTCTCGAACTGCGCCACCAGCCTGTCCCCGGCGATCCAGTCACGCTCGTTGCTGTCCACCCGCTGGGAGTCCACCACGGAGAGGGCCACGGCGCTGCCGGTGGCGTGGAGGGCCTCGAGGCGCTGGCGCGGCATCCGCACGTCCATGGAGTCGGACTGGATCTCTTGGCCCTGTCCGACCGCCGTGGCCCGCGTGCCCCAGGCGAACACCCGCTGGATCATCTGCTCGGCGAACCGCAGGTCCACGGTGTCGCTGCGCAGGGTCAGCGAGTCACTCACGGCCACGCCAGAATCGGCCGCCACCACCCGTTCGAGCTGGCGGTCCTTGGACCACACATCAATGACCGTGCCCTCGAGCGTGAAGGTCCGCTCGCCCTTGCCGACGATCCGCGGATCCCGCAACAGGCGGATGAACTCGATGCCGTTGTCCACGGTGGCCGAGTCGGCAGTGGCACGCATGTCCGCGCGATCCACCACCACCCGTCCCGAGGCCCACACGAGGGAATCGTTGACGGACAGGACGCGGTCGGCAGTGAGGTCCGTCGAGTCGGCGTCCGTCCCCGATGCCGCGCCCGTCTCCGAGGGGCTCATGCGCACGAAGGGACGCCCGACCGCCACCCAGCTTGGCTGCGCCCGGAGCCCGGGCTTGGCGCGCGAGTATTCCATCCGCGGCCCGTTGAAGCGCGTACCCGAGGAGGTGCGCCCCTGCACGTTGCCTTCGGCGATGAGGCGCTCCTCGATCGTGTAGTAGGTCATCTTGTCCGACGTCATCGTCACGCGTGCTTCCGAGTACTGCACGTTGTGGTACAGGATCAACAGCCCGCGGTCGGCGAAGTGCTCGGCGCTGTCGGCGAGCAAGCGGTTCCCCTGTCCCTCGCAGGTGGCGTCCACCACGCCCCCCACGTAGGTCGTGCGTCGTCCCGACGCATCCGTCACCGATGTGAAGCGCGTGGAGACGCCATTGCGCGTGACGCCGGTGATGACCACGTCGCAGGGACGCGAATCCTGCGCCGCCAAGGGCGCGGCGGACGCAGCGCAGAGGAGCGCGAGACCGATGCCGGGGCGGATCATTGCGTCCCGAGCCGCACGGTGCCGCCGCGTCCGCTCTGCAACCGGCGGACGCGCACCACGTTGAGGTCTGGGTCGGCGTCGAAGCCGATGCCGCGCATCTCCTTGCCGTCAGGATCGGTCATCACGAAGGCGGAGTCGGAGGTGACCTGGTTCTGTCGGCTATCGAACCGGAGCATCGGGGACTTGAGCACGCGTCCGTCCACCGACGTCACGATCACGTTGCCCCAGGCCTCCAGCACCGACCCGCGGGTGAGGTAGATGCCGCGCTGCGAGGTGAGCGTGGCGTCCTTCGCGCCCTGAGCATTGAAGAACACAGCCTGGACCACGCGCATCTCGATGCGCGTGTTCTCATCGAGGAAAAACGTGGTATCGGCGAAGATCTCGGCGCGCAGCAGGCCGGCGTCGGTCACCAGCGTTCGCGAGTCGAACGCCACCTGGTCGGCCGAATCGAGCATCGAACCCGGCGCGATCTCCTGCACCGGCGTTGCCGTCTCGGCGCAGGCTGCAGCGAACAGGACGGCGAGGGCACGCCCGAACGCGGGAATGGCTTTCACGCCGCCCCCGCGCGCATCAGGTCGTGCAAGTGTACGACACCCGCCACCCGTCCGTCCGGTTCAAGTGCCGGCAGGGCGATCACGCCTTTGGTCTCCATGACGTGCACCGCTGCGCTCCCGAGTTCATCCGCCCCGACTGTCTGGGGTGCGCGGGTCATCACGTCGGCGACCCGCACGGCCATCACGTCGCCGTCGCGCTGCATCAGGCGGGTAAGGTCGCCGGTGGTGATGACGCCTTGGAGACGACCGTCCGGACCGAGCACGATGCCCAGTCCACGCTGCTTCGCCAGCACGACGATGGCATCCCGCATGGTGGCCGTGTCCTGCAGGACCGGGAGGGGCTCGGCCACCATCACGTCGCGCACGCGCAGGAGCAGCTTCCGCCCCAGCGAACCCCCGGGGTGGAACTTCGCGAAGTCCTCGCGCCGGAATCCCTTCTCCTCCAGCAGGGCAACCGCCAACGCGTCGCCCAAGGCCAGCGCCAGCGTGGTGCTCGTCGTCGGCGCAAGATCGTGCGGACAGGCTTCCTCCTTCACCCACCCGTCCAGCGCGACGCTGCTGTTGCGCGCCAGCGTGGAGTCCCGATTCCCGGTGATGGCGATGCACGGCACGCCGAGCCGGGTGAGCTGTTCGAGCAACGGCAGCAGCTCCTGCGTCTCGCCGCTCTTGGATAGCAGGATGGCCACGTCGTGATCGCTGACGATGCCGAGATCGCCGTGAACACTCTCGGTGGGATGCAGGAACATCGCCGGGGTGCCGGTGCTGGTCATCGTCGCCGCGATCTTGCGGGCGATGAGGCCCGACTTCCCGATGCCAGCCACGATCACGCGACCGGTGGATGCTTGGATCAGTTCCACCGCGCGGGCGAACTCCTGGCCCAGCCGCGTCGCCGCCTCGCCCACGGCATCCCGCTCGAGCTCGAGCACGCGCCGACCACGCGCGATGATCCGCGTCGCGCTGCTCATTGCTCGGCCTCCCGGCTCGCCACGTAACGCTCCACCTGAGCGTCCCACTCGCCGCGCGCGCGCAGCAGGAGTTCGCAGAACTCCCGGACCGCCCCGGCGCCGCCAGTCCGCTGCAACGCCACCTTGGCGGCGCGGCGCGCCTCGGAGGAGCCGTTGCCGACGCAGACCGGCAGGCCGACGAGCCGCATCACCCCGAGGTCAGGCAGGTCGTCGCCCACGAAGGCAACCTCGGGCCACTCGAGTCCGCGGCGCTGCAGGATGCTCCGCAGGGCCTGCACTTTCCGCGCCTGGTTGTCTTGCACCACCTCGTCCACCGCGAGCTCCTTGGCCCGCAGGGCCACGCTGTCCGACTCGCGACCGGTGATGATCGCGATCAGGATCCCGGCCTGCTGGAGCATCTTGATCCCCAGGCCGTCCTGGATGTCATACCGCTTGAGTTCCACCCGGGTCCCTCCCGCGTCGCCGAGGATCACCCCGCCGTCGGTGAGCACCCCGTCCACGTCGAAGCAGACGAGGCGGATGCGTGACGCGAGCTGCGCATCGAGGGTGGGCGTCAACGGCGCCTGCGGTCCGGAGCCGAGGATCACGAGCGGGCCAGCTCCCACGTGGCCACGCACTTCTCGACCACCGCATCCAGCTGGTTGAGGGGCAGCATATTCGGCCCGTCACTCGGGGCACGGTCGGGATCGGGATGCGTCTCGAGGAACATGCCATCGGCACCGGCGGCACAGGCGGCCCTGGCGAGGGCGGGAATGTGTTCGCGCAGCCCACCGGACGCGCCCTCAGCCCCCTTGCCCGGCTGCTGCACGGAGTGCGTGGCGTCGAAAATCACCGGGGCGTCGCAGGCCGCACGCAAGCGGACGAAGCTCCGCATGTCCACCACGAGATCACCATAGCCGAAGAAGGTCCCTCGTTCGGTGACCGCCACGTCGCAGGCGCCCTCGGCGCGGGCCAGTCCCGGGGGGTACGCGGCGCGCACCTTTTTCACCGCACCGGCCATGCCCTCGGGATGCATCCACTGCCCCTTCTTCACGTTCACGGCGATGCCAGTGGCACCGGCGGCTTCGAGGAGATCGGTCTGCCGACAGAGAAAGGCGGGAATCTGCAGCACGTCCACCGCCTGCGCCGCCGCCGCGCACTGCTCCGGGAGATGCACGTCCGTCAGCACCGGCAGGCCGGAGTGGGCCCGGACACGCTCCAGCGCGCGCAGTCCCTCATCGATTCCTGGGCCGCGGTGGGCCCCGGCATTGGAGCGGTTGGCCTTATCGAAGCTGGCCTTGAAGATGATCCCGCCCGGCACGCGCGGCGCCAAACGCGCGAGATGATCGGCCACGCGGAACAGGAGCTCGTCGCCCTCGATCACGCAGGGCCCCGCAATCAGGAAAAAGCGGTCGGTTGGAAAGGTGGCGCGGTGGGGCATGAGGGTCTCAGTTCGCCTCGGCCAGTGCGCCGCGGCCGCGGGCCCGCTCGGGCGACCCCGATGCGTGCTGCGCCGCCGCCGCCACGAACGCCGAGAACAACGGATGCGGGCGCGTGGGCCGCGACTTGAGTTCCGGATGGAACTGGCACGCCACGAAGTGCGGGTGGTCCACCAGCTCAATCATCTCCACCAACGACCCGTCGGGCGAAAGCCCAGAGAGCCGCATGCCGGCGGCCTGGAACTGCTCGCGATACTGGTTGCTCACCTCGTAGCGATGCCGGTGCCGCTCGCTGATCTCCGGCTGCCCGTAGATCTCCGCGGCGCGTGAGCCCGGCTTGAGCCGGCAGGCATAGCTGCCGAGCCGCATGGTGCCGCCCATCTCCTTCACGTTCTGTTGGCTCTCCAGCAGCGAGATGACCGGGTTGGAGCACTCCGGAGCGAACTCGCTGGAATTCGAGTCGTCGAGGTCGCACACGTTGCGGGCGAACTCGATGATGGCCACCTGCATGCCGAGGCAGATGCCGAAGAACGGCGTCTTGCTCTCGCGCGCGGCCCGAATGGCTTCGACCATGCCTTCGACGCCACGCACCCCGAAACCGCCCGGCACGAGGAGCCCGTCGAAACCCGCGACGATCTGCTTCGCCCGCGCGGCATCGGTGAAGAGGTCGCTGGAGGTCCACGCGATCTCGACGCCGGCGTCGTTGGCGATACCGCCATGGATCAGCGCTTCCTGCACGCTCTTGTAGGAATCGACGTAGTCCGTGTACTTGCCGACGATGCCGATGCGCACCTTGCGCGCCGGCGCGAGCACGCGTTGCACCATCGCCGACCACTGCTTGAGGTCAGGGGTCGGCGTGTCGATCCCGAGCTTTCGGCAGATGAGATCGTCGAGCCCCTGCTCGCGGAAGGCCAGTGGGATCTGGTAGATCGTGGACACGTCGCGGCTTTCCACGACCGCGCCGAACTCGACGTTGCAGAACAATGCGATCTTCCGTTTCACGTCCTCGGCCAGCGGGCGCTCGGTGCGGCAGATGAGCACGTCGGGCTGGATACCGATTTCCATCAGGTCGCGCACGGAGTGCTGCGTGGGCTTGGTCTTCACTTCGCCGGCAGCGGCGATGTACGGCACGAGGGTGAGATGGATGAACAGCGTGCTCTCTCGGCCGACGTCGTGACGGAACTGGCGGATGGCCTCGAGGAACGGCAGCGACTCGATGTCGCCGACCGTACCGCCCACTTCCACCAGCACCACGTCGTTCTCCGGCGCCACGCGGCGCACGGCGCTCTTGATCTCGTCGGTGATGTGCGGGATCACCTGCACCGTGGAGCCGAGGTACTCGCCGCGGCGTTCCTTGGTGATCACGTTGGAGTAGATGCGGCCGGTGGTGATGTTGTTGGCCTGCGTCAGCGAGCGGTCGAGGAAGCGCTCGTAATGCCCCAGGTCGAGGTCGGTTTCGGCGCCGTCGTCGGTGACGAAGACCTCGCCGTGCTGGAACGGCGACATCGTCCCCGGATCCACGTTGAGGTAGGGATCCAGTTTCATCATCGTGACGCGAAGTCCGCGCTCCACGAGCAGCCGGCCAAGCGACGCGGCGGCGATTCCCTTGCCGAGCGACGAGACCACGCCGCCGGTGACGAAGATGTACTTGGGGCTGCCGTGGGCAGGGGTCGGGGTCATCTGGTGGTTCCGGCGGGGTTGTTGAGGGCGGCCCAGTGCGCGTTGGCCCGGACGAGGTCGTCTTCGGTGTTCACTTCGCCCCAACTCGGGGCATCCACGATCGCCACGCCCATTGCCAGTCCGGCGGCGAGGGCGCGGAGTTGCTCCAGCTTCTCCACGAGTTCCAGCGGATGGGGCGGAAGGGACACCCACTGCATGAGCGCCTCGCGGCGCGCGGCGTAGATGCCCATATGCTGGAACACCAGCGCATCACGCTGTGGCGCGTCAGCGGCGTCACGGAGGAATGGGATCGGCGCACGGGAGAAGTACATCGCGCGGCCATCGTCGCTGCGCACGACCTTCACGCAGTTTGGGTCGTCCATGATGGCTGCACTCCGCTTCCCTGCCGCCGTGCCGAGCGCGAAGCCATGGTCCCCCACCATGGCGATGGCACCCGCCATGGCATCGCCGCGCATGAAGGGCTCGTCGCCTTGGACGTTCACGATGATGTCGTAGCCCGCAAATGCGGGGTGCGCGGCCACCTCGGCCACCCGATCCGTCCCTGAGGGATGCGCCGCCGATGTGATGATCGCTTCGCCACCGGCGCGCTGGACGACCTCGGCGACCTCGTCGGTCTCCGTTGCGACGACCACGCGATCGGCCAGCTCGAGGGACTGGACCCGCTCCAGCACGCGCACCACCAGTGGGGCGCCGCCGAGGTCGCGGAGTGGCTTGCGGGGGAGCCGGGTGGCCCCGAGTCGCGCGGGTATGACGGCCAGGGTGCTCACTTCAGCACGCTCCGGCGAGCGGGCGCCGATGCAATATCCACGCCAGAGGAATCTAGGGGCGGGGATTCCCCCGACAAGAGCACGTCACAAATCTTTCGCCGGCGACTACCTCGGCAGAGCCGGATCGATGCGCCAACGCACGGCGTAGGAGACGTCGGAGGCGTCCTGGTCGACGCCCCATGCCGTGTTGCCGGCGGCTTGGAGCACGGACGCTTTTCCGGGCGGCCGGACACGTCCCAGGTATCGGCCGTCCGCGGCAAAGACGTCGTACAGGTTCGGCTCTCGCGTCGTGCGCTGGATCGGTGGATTGGGGCCCGGACGGGCTGCGGGCATCTCGTCCGGAGGAATCGGCTCGCCCGGGGTGTACAGCCGCACCCAGATCCGACCGTCCATGTCCACGCGCACGTCGCGGTAAGCCGGCTTGGTGGCAGGAATGTCTGGGCCGGTCCACGTCCACGATGGGTCCAGGCGCTTCATGCGCTGGGTGAGCTGCGCCCGCATTTCGGACCGCTCCACGTCCGATACAGGAACGGCCGCATGCTCGCGCTCGATCCGCAGCGGTCGGCCGGTCGGGGGGAGGCTGTAGAGGACGTACTCCAGGCCGAATCCCGCGATGAGCCCACCTTCCGGTGTCAGCGCGGACTCGTTCCCTCCGGCCCACGGCAGGCCCCAGACCATGGACGACCCCCCGTCGGGCGACTGCGCCTTCAGCTGCGGAGGCTCCGGTGCGAGCGTCGGAAAGACGACCGTGTCGCGCACGGCTCCGGTGCTGTCCATCTGGAGGTATCCGGCCTTGACGAACTCGCCGGTGACGGAATCGCGCTCGAGGAGCGACCAGGCGTAGAGCCGCCCCTCGGCGTCGCTCCGCAGGCCGTCACTCAGAAACCAGCCCGTGATTGGAAGCCGGACGCTGCTGCGAAACTCGCCGTCGTGCGCGTAGCGATTCAATCGCGCGCCCGGTGCGTCCCAGAACACCCAGTCGCCATCTGGGAGCTGGCTGATTCCGTTGAGATTGCCATGTTCTCCCGGTCCGCCGCCCTTGGCCCCGATCCGACGGACGAACGCCCCGGTGGAGTCAAAGAGCCGTGCCTCCTGCGCCTGCCCGTCGTACACCAGGAGCCCGCCCGCGCGCGTGCCGAAGAGCAGTTCCACGGAGCCGAAGGTCTCCTCGGGTGTGCCATCCTCGGCCCCAACGCGGAGCTCCGAGACCAGCCGGTGGACGAGCGAGTCCGGCACGGGGCCGGTGGTCCGTACCCGCACCGTGTCGCCGGTCGAGTCCACGGTGGTGATCCACGGAGTCGCGCCGGACCCTCCAGCGCGTCCATCGCCGCCGCAGGATGCCAGCGCCACAGCCATCGCGAGCGTCACCATCGTCAAGCGGGCGCTCCTCATGCCTGCACCTCGCTGAGGGTCAGGAAATTCTCCAGCATCCGACGCCCGTCCTCCGTCCCGATCGACTCGGGATGAAACTGCACGCCCATCACCGGGTGCGTCCGGTGACGGACCGCATGGATCTCCGTGGGGTCGTCCACTGCGGTTGCCGTGATCTCCAGCGATGCCGGCAGCGACCCATGGGCGATGACCAGCGAGTGGTACCGCATCACCTCCACCGGCGTGGCAATGCCCGAGAACAGCCCCGTCCCGTCGTGCTGCACGCGCGAGGTCTTGCCATGCATCACCCCGCGCGGCGCCCGGATTACCGTGCCGCCGTATGCCTCCCCGATGGCCTGGTGCCCCAGGCAGACGCCCAGCATCGGGATCGTCGCGCCGAAGTGCTGGATGAGCGGCACGGTCACGCCGGCATCGCGGGGCGTCCCCGGGCCCGGACCAAGCACGATGGCGCGGGGGGCCATCCGCGCGATGTCGGTGAGCGTGATGGCGTCGTTGCGCACCACCTGCGGATCGGCGCCGAGCTCCCCGAAGAGCTGGACCAAGTTGAACGTGAACGAGTCGTAGTTGTCGATGACGAGGAGCATCAGCCTCTCGGATGGAACTGCTTGTGCACCTGACGAAGATGCTCGCGGTCGATGTGCGTGTACAGCTGCGTGGTGGAGATGTCGGAGTGCCCCAGCATCTCCTGCACCGCCCGCAGGTCCGCCCCACCCTCCAGCAGATGCGTGGCGAAGCTGTGCCGCAGCGTGTGCGGGGTGATTGGCTTGGCGATGCCCGACCGTTCCACGTACTTGGCGAGGATGGTCCACGCGGTCATGCGCCGGAGCGGCGCCCCCCGTGAGTTGAGGAACAACTTCCCTTCCCCCTTCCCCCTTTCCAACCGCGGTCGCAGCTCCCGCAGGTAGATGCCCACCGCGCCGGCGGCCTTTCGCCCGATGGGTACGATGCGCTCCTTGCCGCCCTTCCCGAACACCCGCACCACCAGCTCATCGAGCAGCACGTCCTTCACTTCAAGGGAGCACCACTCACTCACCCGGAGCCCGGCACCGTAGGCAAGCTCCAGCAACGCGCGATCACGGAAGGCGAATTCGTCGTCGAGTGAGATGCTCTCGATCAACCGTTCCACCTCCGCCACCGTGAGCACGTCGGGCAGCTTGCGCCAGCCGCGCGGCGTCTCGAGCTTCTCGCTGGGATCGGCCTTGACCACGCCCTCGGCGAGCAGAAACCGATACCAGGTCCGCACGGCCGAGATGCGTCGCTTGATGGTCGCCGCCGAGCGTCCTTGGTCCTTGAGCGAATACACCCATTCCCGCAGGTGCGCGGCGTTGAGGTCCTCGGCCCGGGACACGCCGTGCTTCGCGCTGGCCCACTCCGCCAGCAGTGCCAGGTCGCGGGCATACGCCTCCTGCGTGCGGGGACTCGCGCCCTGCTCGAGGTCGAGATACTCGGCGAAGCGTTCGAGCAGGAAGCGGCGGGCCAGCGAACTGGCGTCCGGGGTGGCGGGGCTCACGGGCCGGAATCTACTGCCCGCGCGTCCGGCGTCTCCTATAGAGCCACCACGCGAAGCCGCCGAGCAGTACGATCAACACAAAGGCGCCGAGGCCTGCGCCCTGCGCGAACCGAGAGAGCGCGGCCTTCACCGATGGCCAGTCGGACCCGACTTTGAACGCGATCCAGACGATCGCGCTGTACCACGCGAAGGCCGAGACGAAGAGGATCGCCATGGTCTCCCACAGCGGCACGCGCAGGGCGCCGGCAGCGGCTGGCGCCATGGCCCGGAAGCCGGGAATGAAGCGGCTGAGAAACAGCGCGACCCAGCCGTACTCGCGATAGGCCTCCTCGATCCGTCGCTCGGTGCGCTCGGCGCTATCTTCGCTGCTGGTGAGCTTGAATCGGGCCATCTGGTGCGCCAACCAATGCGCTCCATAGCGGCGCCCCAGCCACCATACCACGGAGTTGCCCCCGACACTGCCCAGCGTGACCGCCAAAGTGGTGGGAAGCCACTGACCACCGGCACGGGCCGAGAGAAAGGCGAGAAAGGCGGCCGCCACGTCCCCGGGGACTGGCGGGAGGACTCCCTCGGCGAACGAGGCCACGAAGATCAGCCCGTACAGCGCCTCGGGCCCCAATCCGCTCAGTCGGTCAACGAGGGGCTGGAGGCTGAGGTCAGCCAGCACGCACGAGCGTGGCGACCGCGATACACGCGATCCCCTCGCCTCGGCCGATCCATCCCATGCCCTCGTTGGTCTTTCCCTTCACCATCACGTTGACGGGAGGGATGCCCAGTGCCTGGCCGAGGCGCTCCCGCATGGCGTCGCGATGCGGGCCGATCTTCGGCGTCTCGGCGATGACCGTGATGTCCGCCTGCGCCGCCATCCAACCCGCCGCCTGCACGCGCGCCACGGCCAACTTCAGCATCTCGATGCTGTCGCGCCCGGCGTTCTCGGACTTCGTGTCCGGGAACATCTCGCCAATGTCGCCGAGGCCCGCGCCACCAAGGATGGCATCGGTGATCGCGTGGGCCACCGCGTCGGCGTCGCTGTGCCCGGTGCAGCGTACCGGCGCCGGGATCAGCACCCCGGCCAGGAGCACCCCGTGCCCCTCGGCGAATCGGTGTGAGTCGTAGCCGATGCCGACGCGGACGGGGAGCTGCGGCGCGCCACTCACGCGGCGACCGTCTCGGGCGCCGCGTCGATGAGCGAGTAGTCCTGCTTGCGCTTGCGCGGGGTGAAGCCAGCCTCGCGGATCAGCGTCTCCATCTCGTCGATGCTGGTGCGGTGCGTGGTGTTGGCGGCCGAGACGACGTTCTCCTCGAGCATGAGCGAGCCGAAGTCGTTGCAGCCGTAATGCAGCGCGGTCTGGCCGACCTTCATCCCCATGGTCACCCAGCTGGCCTGGATGTTGGGGATGTTGTCGAGCACGGTGCGGGCGAAGGCCGTCGTGCGGAGGTACTCCACCGCGTCCGTCTTCTGCATGTGCGACATCGTCGGCGTGTTCTCGGGCTGCAACGGCCAGCAGATGAAGGCGGTGAAGCCATTGGTGCGATCCTGCAAGGCCTTCAGCCGCAGCAGGTGCTCCACGCGCTCGGCGTTCGTCTCGCCGATGCCGTACATCATCGTGCACGAGGTCTTGAGTCCCTCGTTGTGGGCCAATTCCATGACCTCGAGCCAGCGATCGGCGCCGGCCTTCTTCTTGGCCACGTTGTCGCGCACGCGTTGCACGAGGATCTCGCCACCACCGCCGGGAATGGAATCCAGCCCTGCCTTCACCAGCTCCTGGATTACCGTCCGGGCATCCATGCGATACAACGTCGCCCAGAAGTCCACTTCGGAGGGCGAGAAGCCGTGCACGTGGATGGGGTGGTTTCGCTTGATGTACTTGAGCAGTTCGAGGTACCACTCGAACGGGATGTACGGGTTGTGCCCGCCTTGGATCAGGATCTGCACGCCGCCGAGCGCCTTCACCTCGTCGATCTTCGCGCCAATTTGCTCGTAGCTGAGGGTCCAGCCTTCAGCATCCTTGGGCCGCCGATAGAAGGCGCAGAAGCCGCAATCGGCCACGCACACATTCGTGTAGTTGATGTTGCGGTCCACGATGTAGGTGACGACCGGCTCGGGATGCAGCCGTCGGCGCACGGCATCGGCGGCGGCGCCCAGCTCGAGGAGGGGAGTGCGCTCGTAGTACTCGAGTAGCTCTCTGGTGTCGCTCATAAAGGACGGGAGACGAAAGACGGAAGACGGAAGGGAACGGCGACTGCGGTCTTCCGTCTAAAGATAGTCGGCGCTAGCGGCCCCGGGCGGACGCGGGGAGGAAGGCCAGCTTGCCCTTCGGAACGCGTCCAGCCAGTTCGAGGCGGCGGAGGAACTCCGTCAGGCCCTCGAGGTCGGGGAGGCTGAGGCGCCAGTCCAGCCCATCGAAGTAGTGCCGGCACTCGGCCTGCGGCACGCCGGTGGCGCGGGCGGCCTGCGCCGCCAGTTCGTCCAGATGCGCCAGGCCCCAGTCGCGCGAGGCGATCAGCGACCCGTGCACCTTGAGGGCGTCCGCCACTGGAGTGGAGCGTTGCGCCACCCACACGGCGAACACGAAGGGGAGCCCGGTCCAGCGCTTCCACTCCTCGCCCAAGTCGTACGTGTACGGATAGGCCTGCCCGTGGCTGCGGGCCACCGGGTGCTCGGCACTCTGCAGCATCAGGGCCGCGTCACCGATCACCAGTCGCGCGGCGACATCGCCCCCACTCCCGCTGGCGATGGCGTCGGCCTCGGCATCACCCGGCACGAACTCGGGGCTGGCCTTCCACACATGCTCGAACAGCAACTCGAGCAGGTGCACCGACGTCATCGAGGAGCGGCTCACCAGTACCCGCTGGCCGGACAGGTCCGGCGCCGGGCGCGTGGAGAAGAGCATCACGCTCTGCACGCGGCCATCGCAAGAGATGGCGAGGTCGGGCAGGAGCAGGTAGCGCGCCTGGTCCCGCGCATACTCGACGGCCGAGACGACGCTCACGTCCAGCGTCCCCTCAGCCATCATCCGATTCAGCGCGGTGGGCACTCCATCAACGAGCGTGGCATCGAGCGGCACAAGGCCGCGATCCACGCCGCCGTACACCGGAAAACAATTGATGTAGGGGATGCGACCGACGCGCATCAGGCGGCCGAGACGGAAGAGGGATGACCGAAGGAGTCCTCGGCTGACGCATCCGTCCGCCTTCCGTCTTCCGTTCCCTCGAACTTCCGCAACACGCGGTAGAAGCTGTCGCGCTCGGCCGGCACCTTCCCCGCCCCGCGAATCAACTTCAACAGGTCGTCGAGCGACATCGCCTGCGTGGTCTGCGCCCCGACCGCGTGGTAGATCTTCTCGCGCACCACCGTGCCCTCGAGGTCGTTCACGCCGTAGTGCAGCGCGATCTGGCTCAGGAAGGGCGTCACCATGATCCAGTGGCTCTTGATATGCGCGATGTTGTCGAGAAAGAGCCGGCCGATGGCGAGGTTCTTGAGGTCGTCCACGCCGCTTGTCGCGATGCCCTGGCGGTTCAGCCTCTTGCCCAGCTCGTTGTCGTCCGGGTGGTACGCCAGCGGAATGTAGGCGAGAAACCCACCCGTCTCGTCCTGGAGGTCGCGCAGCATCTGGAGATGCTCCATGCGATCGGCGTACGTCTCGACGTGCCCGTAGAGCATGGTGCAGTTGGTGCGGATGCCGAGCTCGTGGGCCGTGCGGTGTACGCCCACGTAGTCGGCCGCCCCGAGCTTCTTTCGGGCGATCTCCTCGCGCACGGCCGCGCTGAACGTCTCGGCGCCGCCGCCGGGCATCGTATCGAGCCCGGCCTCCTTGAGCGCGGTGAGCACCTCGGCCCAGGTCTTCTTCTCGATTCGCGCGATGTGCGCGATCTCCACCGCCGTCAGCGCCTTGATGTGTACGTGCGGGAGTTCGGCCTTGAGGGCCCGGAACATCGTCGTGTAGTACTCGAGCCCGGCCTGCATATCGAGCCCGCCGACGATATGGAACTCGCGCGTCATCCCGTTGTTGCCCGTGCGCGCTTCCGCCATCACCTGCTCGAGCGTGTAGCGGTAGGCACCAGCTTCCTTGGGAAGGCGGGCGTAGCCACAGAACACGCAGGTGGTGCGCAGCGTGCAGATGTTCGTGGGATTGATGTGCTGGTTCGACGCGAAGGTCACGATGTCGCCATGCCTGGCGCGGTTCACCGCGTCGGCCAGGACGCCGATGCCGGTGAGATCGGCCGATGCGAACATCGCGACACCGTCGGCCTGCGTCAGGCGTTCGCCGGCGGCCACGCGCTCCGCGATGCGGCGCACCACCGGGTCCGTGATGCGCGCGAACGGGATCGTCAGCGCCCCGGACACGGGCGCCTCAGTCCTTGTATCGCCGCAGGGCGATGCTGACGTTGTGGCCGCCGAATCCCGATGAGTTGGTGAGTGCGGCGTGCACCTCGCGCTTCACGGGCACGTTCGGCGTGATGTCGAGGTCGCACTCGGGATCGGGCGTCACGTAGTTGATCGTCGGCGGGATCATCCCGTGGACGATCGCCATCGTGGTGAACACCGCCTCGACCCCACCGGCCGCACCAAGCATGTGCCCCGTGGACGACTTGGTGGAGCTCACGTTGAGTGCCGTGGCGTGCGCCCCGAACACCTTCTTGATGGCCCGGATCTCGTTCGGGTCGTTGAGGGGCGTCGAGGTGCCGTGGGCGTTCACGTACTGGACCTCCTCTGGCTGCAGGCCCCCGTCCTCGAGGGCGCGGCGCATGGCCCGCTGGAGCCCCTCGTGGTCCTCGGGCTGCCCCGTGAGGTGGTAGGCATCACCGGTTGCCCCGTAGCCCACGATCTCGGCCAGGATGCGCGCGCCGCGCTTGCGGGCGTGCTCCAGCTCTTCCAGCACCACAATGCCCGCGCCCTCGCCCAGCACGAAGCCGTCACGGGTGGCATCGAACGGGCGCGACGCCGTCGCCGGCTCGTCATTCCGCGTGGAATGGGCCTGCATGTTGCCGAAGCCACCGATGGACATCGGCGTGACGGCCGCCTCGGACCCGCCGGCGATCATCACGTCGGCGTCGCCATAGCTGATCATGCGGAAGGCATCGCCGATGGCGTGGGCGCTGGTGGCGCAGGCGGACTGCACCGCGTAGTTCGGTCCCTTCGCGCCAAAGCGCATGGACACCACGCCGGCTGCGATATCGCCGATGAACATCGGGACGAAGAAGGGCGAGATGCGCCCCGGTCCGTGCGTGCGGTAGACGTCGAGCTGTTCCTCGAACGTCGCGATGCCGCCGATGCCGGACCCGATGACGACGCCCGTCCGGAGCGGATCGAAGCCGCCCTCCGCCAACCCGGCGTCGGTCATGGCCTGCACCGAGGCCGCCATGGCGAACTGCGTGTAGAGGTCGGACCGCTTGATCTCCTTGCGGTCCATGTACAGCGCCGGGTCGAAGCCCTTCGTCTCGCAGGCGAACTTCACCTTGAAGGCCGCGGTGTCGAAACGCGTGATCGGCGCCCCGCCGGACTTCCCGGCGAGCAGCGCGTCCCACGTGGAGGGCAGGTCGTTGCCCACCGGGGTGACGACGCCTGCCCCCGTGATGACGACCCGGCGCTTCATCGAGCCCATCTCAGCCGAGCTTGCCGTTCAGGTAGCCGATCGCGTCGCCCACCGTGCGGAGCTTCTCGGCATCCTCGTCCGGGATGTCGATGTTGAATTCCTTCTCGAACTCCATCACGAGCTCGACGATGTCGAGCGAGTCGGCACCGAGATCCTCGATGAAGCTCGCGCCATCCGTGAGCTTCTCTCGCTCGACGCCGAGCTCCTTTTCGATGATATCCTTGACCTTCGCGGAATGGTCGGCCATATGGGTGGAACTCCGTAGGGGTGGGACCGCTGGACGAACGCTGAAATATACACGGGGGTGCCCCCCGTTCACATCACTGCCGGGACCTACATGACCATCCCGCCGTCCACCGTCAGGACCTGCCCAGTGATGTAGGCAGCGTGCTCGGATGCCAGGAACGCCACGGCGCTCGCGACGTCCTGCGGCGAGCCGAAGCGGTCGAGCGGGATCTGCGACGACAGCGCCTGCACCGCCTCGGGCGTCATCGCATCGGTCATGTCCGTCTTGATGAAGCCTGGCGCCACGACATTGCACAGGATGTTGCGGCTGGCCAGCTCCTTCGCCACGGACTTGCTCAGGCCGATGAGCCCGGCCTTGCTGGCCGCGTAGTTGGCCTGCCCGGCATTGCCGATCAGCCCCACCACGCTGGCGATGTTGATGATTCGCCCCCAACGCTTCTTCATCATGCCGCGCTGGGCGGCCCGGATGGCGACGAAGGCCGAGCGCAGGTTGGTCTCCAGCACCGCGTTCCAGTCCTCATCCTTCATCCGCAGCATCAGGTTGTCCTTGGTGATGCCGGCGTTGTTCACGAGAATGTCGATCCCGCCGAAGGCCTTCTCCACGCCCTCCACCAGCGCCGTCACCTGCGCCGGATCGCCGACCTCGCACGCAAAGCCCTGCGCGCCGTTCCCAATCTCGGCGGCGGCCGCCTCCGCCTTGGCGAGGTCTCGCCCCACGACTGCCACCCGGGCGCCGCATGCGGCGAGCGTTTCGGCGATCGCGCGGCCGATTCCGCGGGTCGAACCGGTAACGAGGGCGACTTTGTTGGTGAGGTCGATTCGCATGATTCGAGACGGAAGACGGAAGGAACTACAGGGCGAGCAGGGCTTCGACTTCCTGGACGGTGCCGCAGGTCATGGTGGTGCAACCAGGTGCCAAGCGCTTCACAAGTCCACTGAGGACGCTGCCGGGGCCCATCTCGACGAACGTCGTCCCGGGGAAGCTGGCAGCCATGTTGCGGACCACTTCCACCCACCGCACGGCGCTGGTGAGCTGCTGGTGCAATAGTCGCTTGGCGGTGGCGGCGTCGCCCACCGCCTCGGCAGTCACGTTGCTCCACACCGCCACGCCGGGGTCGCGCCAACGGGCCGCTTCCAGCGCTTCCGCGAGGCCGTTCGCGGCCGGAGCCATCAGCGGGCTGTGGAAAGCGCCGCTCACCGGCAAGCGCAACGCGCGCTTGGCGCCCGCTGCCTTGGCCAGTGCCATCGCTTCCTCAACCGCCGCCACCTCGCCGGAGATCACGATTTGCTCCAGCGAGTTGTAGTTCGCCGGCACGACCACACCCTTGGCGCTCGCCTCCGTGCAGACCTCCTCGATCGTGCGCGTCATCTCGCCAAGGATCGCAGCCATCGCGCCCGGCACGGCCAGGCCCGTCTCGTACATCAGTTCCCCGCGTCGCCGTACCAGCTTGAGCGCATCCTCAAGCCCGAGCGCTCCGGCGGCGTGGTACGCCGAGAACTCGCCGAGTGAGTGGCCGGCGGCGCCCTTGATGCGTCCCGCCAGCTTGTCCTTGACCACGGCCCACACTGCCGCGCCGTGCGCCAGGAGCGCCGGCTGCGCGTTGTGTGTGAGCGTGAGTTCCTCGGCTGGCCCGTCGAAGCACAGTGTGCTCAGGGGCGCGCCGAGCGCGGCGTCCGCACGCTGAAAGACGTCCTTGGCCTCGGGGAAGGCCTCGACCAGATCCTTCGCCATCCCCGGCTTCTGCGAGCCCTGCCCCGGGAAGAGAAGGATCATCAGAACCGCACCACCATCGAACCCCAGGTGAATCCAGCCCCGAACGCCACGAACATCACGGTCGTCCCCTCCTTCACCACGCCCTGCTTCATGGCTTCGCTGAGGGCGATCGGGATGGACGCTGCCGAGGTGTTGCCGTAGCGGTCCACGTTCACGAACACCTTCTCCATCGGGATATTGGCGTGCTTCGCCGTCGCCTCGATGATGCGGATGTTGGCCTGGTGCGGGATCATCACGTCGATGTCGGCGGCCGAGAGCTTGGCGCCGTCGAGGGCGCGGTCCGAGGCGTCGGCCATGGAGCGCACCGCATTCTTGAAGACTTCGCGACCGGCCATGGTGATCCAGTGCGAGCCCTCGGCGATGATCTCCGGCGTAATGGGCGCCGCACCGGCGCCTTTCTGCCGCTGCAGCAGGTCGGCCAGCGTGCCGTCGGAGCGCATGTACGCCGAGAGGATCCCGCGTCCCTTAGTGGCCTTCTTGACGACGGTCGCGCCGGACCCGTCGCCGAAGAGTACGCAGGTATTGCGGTCCTTCCAGTTGATGATGCGGCTGAGCTGCTCGCCACCGATGACGAGGATGGTCTCGTAGCTCCCGGTGGCGATCAGCCCTTCGGCCACCTGCACGCCGTACAGCCATCCGGAGCAGGCAGCACCGACGTCGAAGGCCACCGCCCGCGTGGCGCCGAGCGCCGCCTGGATCTCCACGGCTGTGGAGGGCAGCAGCCGGTCGGGCGAGGCGGTGCCGAGGATGATCGCATCGAGCTCTGGCGCCGTGACACCGGCGGCGGCCATTGCCTCGCGCGCGGCCTCCGTGGACAGCGAGGTCAGCGTCTCCCCAGGACCGGCGATGTATCGCTGGCGGATGCCCGTGCGCTCCTGGATCCACTCGTCCGACGTATCCACGCCAATGGACCGGAACTCATCGTTCTTGAAGACACGCTTGGGCACCGCGTGGGCGGTGGCGGTGAGCATGGCAAAGGGGCGCTTCATGCGTGCACCCGCTCGGCGATGTGTGAGCTCATCTTCGACTCGTGGGCCCGTAGCCCGGCGAGGATGCCGTTCTTGAGCGCTTCGGGGCTGGACTTGCCGTGGCAGATGATGCTCACGCCCTTCACGCCGAGGAGCGGCGCGCCGCCGTACTTGGCGTAGTCGAGGGAGTGCACCACCGCCCCAAGCTGTTCCTTGGTCACGCCGGCCTTCATCAGCATGCCGAAGAGCATGGGCGCCACGGCCTCGTAGAACTTGAGCAGCACATTGCCGGTGAAGCCGTCGCAGACCACCACGTCTATCGGGCCGCGGTCGCAGACGCCCATCGGGATATCGCGCCCCTCGATGTTGCCGAGGAAATTCAGGCCGTTCTTCGCAAGGAGCTGGTGCGCCTCCTTGACCGCGGCATTGCCCTTCTCGGACTCCTCGCCGATGGACAGCAGCCCGATGGCTGGCTTCTCGCGGCCGAGGATGTCCTTCGCGTAGACGTGGCCGAGCTGGGCGAAGTTCTCGAGCTCCTTGGGCGAGCAATCCACGTTCGCGCCGGAGTCGAGCACGACCACCGGCTGCTTGGCGGTCGGGAACACGGTGCCGATGGCGGGGCGCTCGAGGCCGTCGTGCAGCCGGAGGATGAACACCGACGCGGCCATCTGCGCGCCAGTGTTCCCGGCGGAGATGAAGGCATCGGACTTGCCTTCGGCCTGCAGGCGAAGCCCCACGCCCATCGAGGCCTGTGGCTTGCCGCGGATGGCCACCGATGGCTTGTCCGTCATCAGGATGACGTCCGGGGCGTGCACGATCTCGAAGCGCTCCGCCGCGGCCTGGAGCAGCGGGCTGGCGCCGGCGAGCTGCTTCGCAAGCTCGTCGCGGATGACGGGCTCTTGGCCAACGAGCTGCAGGGTATGGTCTGGGCCGAGTTCAGCGGCGGCGAGGAGCGCCGCCGCGATCGGGGCCTGGGGCGCGTGATCGCCCCCCATCGCGTCCAGCGCGATGCGGGCCATAGCTATGCTTCGCGCGCTGCGACCCGCTGCTCGCCCGCGTAGAACCCGCACTCCTCGCACACGTGATGCGGGCGCTTGGAGGCGCCGCACTTCGGGCAGGCCTGGATGTTGATCTTGGGCGCCACCTTGTGGGTGTTGCGCGCGCGCTTCTTGCGCTTGGAGGTACGGCGCTTCGGGACGGCCATCGGAGTCTCGGCTCTGCGTGTAGGAGTGGTACGAAGATTCGGTGAATCAGGTCTCGAGGCCTGCGAGGACGCAGCCACAGGGACCGGTGTTCAGATCCGCCCCGCACGTCGCGCACAGTCCCTTGCAGTCGGGACGGCACAACGGCAGCACGGAGGTGTCCAGCAACCACTGCTCGCGGATCGCGGGCCGGAGATCCAGCGTCGTGCCCGCGTCGGACAGCGGGTAGACGTCGGGTTCGTCCGCGTTCTCGTCGTCGGCATCGGCGAAGATGAGGTGCGAATCCCCCTGCACCACGAACTCCACCGGCGCCAGGCACCGGCGGCACTCTCCGGAGGCGGTTCCGTGGAACTCGCCGCTGAAGTAGAACCGCCCCGCCCCCGCCCCGCTCAGGCGTCCGGTGACCTGGATCGACCCAACCGGGCGAACGTCGCCCTCCAACCACACCGCGTCGTCGGAAGCGAGGCCGGATTCGACCTGTGCCGCTCCCTGCTGAAGGGTGCGAATTGGGAACGAAAGCATAGCTGAGAAAACTAACCCCGCCACCTAGGCCCGGTCAAGGCGCCAAATCAGTGCGGGGACACGACTTAGGGGGAGATGCAAGCGGCAGGACGGAAGACGGAAGGTATCGGCGGCCCGGCGTGCGGGACCTTCCGTCTTCCGTCTTCCGTCCTCCCTCGCCGTTACAAGCTGTCCGCCTCAGCAAAGAAGAACCGGCCTTCCCGTACCGCGTTCTCGTCCGAATCCGATGCGTGGATGGCGTTCCGGCCCTTGGACTCGGCGTAGAGCTTGCGGACCGTCCCAGCAGCGGCCTCGGCCGGATCGGTGGCGCCGATGGCGTCACGCAGGGCGTGCACGGCGTTGTCCTTCTGCACGATGAACGGCATGCAGGGCGCCGAACTCATGAACTCCACCAGTTCGCCATAGAACGGGCGGCCGCGGTGCACCGCGTAGAACTCCTCGGCCTGCTTCTTGGAGAGCTGCATCACGCGCGCCGCCTTGAGCACGAAGCCCTGGGCCTCGAGGTGGGCGACGATCTTGCCGGCCTTGCCGCTGTTGAAGGCGTCGGGCTTGATGATGCTGAACGTATAGTTGAGAGCCATGTGACCTGGTGTCGGGTGTCGGAATCAGGGACCTACGAACAACACTCACCACGAGGACTCGGAGGGTTCTGGGTGCACCGATGGCTCCGAGGCGCCGGGACCCTTCGTGCCTTCGTGGTCGAGCAGTGGGCGTTACTTCAGACGCGCGCGGATCAGCTCCACGAAATCCATCGGGCGCTTGGAGATGCCCATGCCAGCGGCAGCAAAGGCCTCGAGCTTCTCGGCGGCGGTGCCCGAGGAGCCGGAGATGATCGCCCCGGCGTGGCCCATGCGGCGGCCCGGCGGCGCGGTCTGCCCGGCGATGAATCCCACCACCGGCTTCTTCATGTGCTTCTTGACGTACTCCGCCGCTTCCTGCTCGTCCGTGCCGCCGATCTCACCCATCATGGCGATGGCCTTGGTGGCCGGGTCCTTCTCGAACGCCTCGAGGCAGTCGATGAAGTTCGTGCCGTTGATCGGGTCGCCGCCGATGCCGACGCAGGTCGTCTGGCCGATGCCGGCGCGGGTGAGCTGGTAGACCACTTCGTAGGTCAGCGTGCCCGAGCGCGAGACCACGCCCACGGGACCCGGCAGGCAGATGCGGCCCGGGATGATGCCGACCTTCGACTCGCCCGGCGTGATCAAGCCCGGGCAGTTGGGGCCGAGCAGACGGACTCCACGCTCCTTCACGAAGGGATAGACCTTCGTCATGTCGAGCACCGGCACGCCTTCGGTGATGCAGACCACGAGCGAGACGCCGGCCGCGGCCGCCTCCATCATCGCGTCGGCCGCGAACGGCGGCGGCACGTAGATGACGCTGGTGTTGGCGCCGGTGGCCTTCACGGCGTCGAACACCGTGTTGAAGATCGGCACCGTGCCCTCGAACTTCTGGCCGCCCTTGCCCGGCGTGACGCCGGCCACCACCTGCGTGCCGTACTCCATCATCTGCTTGGCGTGGAACGAGCCGTCGCGGCCCGTGATGCCCTGGATGACGAGCTTGGTGTTCTTGTCAATGAAGACGCTCATCTCACTTCCCTCCCTTGGCGAGGGCCACGGCCTGTTGCACCGCGGTGTCCATGTCGCTCGAGGCGGTGAAGCCGTTCTCGGTGAGGATCTTCATGGCGAGTTCTTCATTGGTGCCGGTGAGGCGGATGACGATCGGCACCTTGAGCGGATTCGCCTTGGTGGCCGTGACGATGCCGTTGGCCACGTCATCGGTGCGCGTGATGCCGCCGAAGATGTTGAACAGGATGGCCTTCACGTTCTTGTCGGCGGTGATGATGCGCAGCGCATTGACGACCTTCTCCGGATTCGACGACCCGCCGATGTCGAGGAAGTTGGCCGGCTCGCCACCGTAGTACTTCACCAGGTCCATGGTGGCCATCGCCAGGCCGGCGCCGTTCACCACGCAGCCGACGTTGCCATCGAGCTTGATGAACGTGAGGTTGGCGTTGCGGGCGTCCACCTCGGATGGCTCCTCGCTGCTCTCGTCCCGCAGGGCCGCGATATCCGGCTTGCGGTCGAGCTCGTTGTCGTCAATCACCATCTTGCCGTCCACGGCGAGCAGGTCGCCCGTCGGCGTGACGACCAACGGGTTGATCTCGGCCAACGAGCAGCCGGCGGCCATGAAGGCCGCATAGAGATGCTGCATGATCTTCGCCGCGCCGCGGGCCAGCTTCACGTCCTCGTAGAGGAAGAAGCCCATGCGCATCGCGTCGTAGGTCGGCAGGCCGTAGCGCACGTCCACCGGCACGTAGAGGATCTTCTCCGGCGTCGTGGCCGCGACTTCCTCGATGTCAATGCCGCCGGCGGCGGACACCATGAACACCGGCTTCTTCGTCGCGCGGTCCACGATGATGCCGACGTACGCTTCCGTGCCGATGTCGGCGGCGACGGTCACGAGCACCTTCTCGACCGTGAGGTCCTTGATCTTCATGCCGAGGATCGCGGTCGCCTTCTCCTTGGCGTCGGCCGGGGTCTTGCAGAACTTCACGCCACCGGCCTTGCCGCGGCCACCGGCGTGCACCTGCGCCTTCACCATCACGGCCGTGCCGTACGTGGTCGCGATCGCCTCAGCCTGGGCCGGCGTCGTGGCCACTTCCCCGGGGGGAATGGGGACGCCGTGGCTGCGGAGGATTTCCTTCGCTTGGTACTCGTGGATATTCACACGGTCTCCATAGGGGGAACGGGTTCGGAACAACCATTGAAAATACTCGACGCGGAGTGCCCACGGCACCCGCGACGCCGGCTTTTTCTCAGCGGGGCTCGGTGCGTTCCAGGAGTCGCCCCAGCGCGGCCCAGGCCTCGCCGTAGGCGGTCCAATCTCCAGCGCGCAGTGCCGCCTGCATGGCCGCGTACAGTCGCATCACGCGCTCGCGGAACGCATCGCTCGCCAGCGGCGCCACCGCGGTTCGCACCCCGAGGGCCTCCCCGAGCGTTCGACCGCTGCGCGTGCGCCCGTCCACAGATGCCACGACGCCGGCAAGCCTCGGTGCCCCCTCCGCTGGCCACACGTAGTGACTCTGCACCCACGCCGGGCCGCGCTCAGTGGGGATGGCCTGGACGCGCCCGCGCTGGCCCTGCGGAAGATTGCGGCCGAAACCGGCGGACTCTGCGGCGGCCTGCAGCTCCTCGAGGACCGTCGTCCAGCGTGGGCCTGGGGCGTGGTGGTACTCCGTGCGACGGTCCGCCCCGCCCCGCGCAACCAACAGGCCGAGGGTCCGGCCAGCCCATGGCACGTCCACCGGCAGCGCCCAGCCCAAAGTCCCCGCCGTGTCGAGCTGAAACATCGTGGCATTGCCGATCGCCAGGTCGGCATCGGCGTCATCGGTGCGCGTTAGCCGGCGTCGGCCGAGCGTATCGTCCTGGAATCCGACGGCGGCCAGGGCGCTCCCCTGCACGAGCATCCAATCCACGGACGGCGGCCGCTCGCGCCGGACCCACTCCGGCGCCGCGTCCAGTGGAGTGAAGGCACTCGGGAAGGCACGCACCCAATGCCGCATCACGGGATCGGGCCGCTCGACCGGGATGATCATCACCGCGCCCGTCTGCGCCTGGATGAGCGCGGTCGCCGCGTGCCTGGCGTAGCGCGCCTCCGTCCCCTCAACCGGCAGCGCGACGCTCAGCGGATAGGACGTTGCCGTCACGAAGAGTTCGACAAACCAATAGAGCGAATCGCCCCGCAGATACGGCGTGAGCGAGCCGCCAGGTCGCAGAAAGGGCACCAGCTGCCCGAGCCGGGCGCGCACGTCTCGATGCGTGACCAAGCGCGGCCGCGGCGCGGGCACCTGGCGGACGAGCAATCGCGGGTCCTGCTGGTCCCACGAGAGGGCCACGCGGGACACCGTGCTGGCGAACTCCGGCGCGGCGATGCGGCCGCTGGGATCCGCCACCAGTGCCACCCCCCGCTCACCCGGCGCGACCAAGACCCCGTCGAGGTCCTCGTCACCGATGCCGGGCGCGAGGAACGGGCGCCCGGCATCATCGGCGCTCGACGCGCGAAATGCGATGGCCGTCCATCGGCCCGTTTCGACGTCGTCCATCGGCCGCCGCAGCACGACGCTGGCTTCCAAACCGTCTGCGGTCGCGCGCCAGGCGATCGTTGCGGCCACCCCGCCGCGCGCACCGGCGCTGCCGTGCTGTACCAGCGCCGCCGGATCCCAGCCGCTCAGTGCGTGCGGAAGCGCCGACAGCGGGACGGTCGCGAGTGCCAGCGTATCGGCACCGCCGATCTCGTCCACACCAAAGGCACGGCGCGTGAACAACGACGCCACGTTGATGTACGAGCGCTCGCGCGCCTTGGCGTCGGCGCTGGCCAATGGCCTCCGCGCCGCGAGCGGCAAGAGGGCTGACAGGATCGGCCCGCCCAGCACCAGCGCCGTAAGCATCGTGACGGCGAGCCGGAGGTAGCCACGCCATCCGGCCCAGACGAGGACGGCAGCGATGGGCACCGCCGCGAAGGATGCTGCCGCCAGATACGGCAGCGCCACGCGATGGTCGTAGGCCCCGAAGAGCGCCGTGAGGGCGTTGTCCACCACCGCGCCGCTGCCGGCGCTCAATCGCTCGTAGCGGTCGAGGCGCCAGTCCCAGCCGACGAGGAGCACCAGCAGGCCCGAGAGTACCGAGAGGTGCCGCCGCACCCAGGTCGAGACGTACAACCCGCTCGGCGTCCAGCGGATGCTCGGCGTGGCGCCGTAGGCGAGGACCACCAGCATCGCGACGACGATCACCGCGGCCAGCACCCGCTCTTGCAGGGCGCGCTCCCACGGCAGCCACGCCACGTAGAAGCCGAGGTCGCGTTCCAGGTAGGGGTCCAGCTCGCCAAAGGGAGGGACGTCGAAGGCCAGGGCCGCCGCGGCCCAGTCGTGGGGGAGCAACGCGAACAGCGCGCCGACCAGGAGCGCGAGGGCGGCCGCCAGGAACGTCAGCCGCTGCGTCGGTACGGCTTCGGAGATCTCGAGGTCGCCGACTTGGCGTGGCAGGACCAGCGATACGATCGACTGTCGGACGGCGAACAGGTTCGCGAAGGTGAAGAGCGCGACACCGAGAAACGCCGCCACCGCGAGGAGCGTCGAGACCGTGGCGCGCGTGACCCACACCGCCTCGAATCCGAGCGCCGCGTGGAAGGCCCGATCCGCATACTGCCCGGCGAGCCAGCGGCCGGCGAGGAGCGCGAGTGCGCCGCCGGCGAGGAGTCCGAGGAGTCCGCGCCGCGTCCGCACGCTCATCTCAGTGCGAGGAGGCTCCGACCGTCACGCCCTGCGTGGCGAGCCAGCCTTCCACCTCGGCGCGCAGTTCCGCCAGACGAGCTTCGCTTGACGCCTCGAACCGGAGCACGAGGATCGGCTGCGTGTTGGAGCTGCGGATGAGCCCCCAGCCGCCGTCGAACAGGATGCGCACGCCGTCCACGTCACTCACCGGGTACCTGGCGCGGAAATGGGCGAGCGCCGCCTGCGTGACCCCTTCCTTCCGATCGTCTGGACAGTCCACCCGCATCTCGGGGGTGGAGACGAAGCGCGGGACGTCGGCGAGCAAGTCCTTCACCGGCCGCTTGGCATCGGCGACGATGCGCAGCAGTCGCGCCGCCGCGTAGATCGCGTCGTCGTGGCCGTAGAAACCCTCCGTGAAGAACATGTGCCCGGACATCTCCCCGGCGAGCGGGGCCTGCATCTCCTTCATCTTCTCCTTGATGAGGGAGTGCCCCGTCTTCCACATCACGGGCGTCCCGCCGGCCTTCGTGATGCCATCGGGGAGTGCCTGCGAGCACTTCACGTCGAAGATGATCGGCTGGCCCTTGCCGGTGCGCGCCAACACATCGCGCGCGTAGAGCAGCAGGAGATAGTCGCCCCAGATGATCGTGCCGTCGCCGTCCACGATGCCGATGCGGTCGGCGTCACCATCGAACCCGATGCCGAGCTGGCTGCCCGTCTCGCGCACCGTGCGGATGAGGTCCTGCAGGTTGGCCGTGACGGTCGGGTCCGGATGGTGGTTCGGGAAGGTCCCGTCGCTCTCGGCGAAGAGCCAGGTCGGCTCTACACCGAGCGCCTTGAACAGCGCCGGGGCCACCACCGCACCGACGCCGTTGCCGCAGTCGATTACGACCTTGAGGTCGCTGGGGAGGGGTCCGATCCGCTCGGCGACGTCGTCCACGTAGCGCGAGAGGATCTTCTCGTGGCGGACGCGGCCCTGCCCGCTCGGAAACGCGCCCGCGTCGATGATCGCCCGGAGCCGCTGGATGCCCTCACCGTGCAAGGAGGCCTTGCCGACGCTGCATTTGAATCCGTTGTACTCCGGCGGATTGTGCGAGCCGGTGATCTGGATCCCGGCCACCACCGGCAGATGGTGGAGCGCCCAGTAGAGCAACGGTGTCGGTACGATGCCGACGTCGATGACATCAAGGCCCGCGCCGGTGAGTCCGCGCACCAGCGCATCTCGCAACGCCTCACCACTTGGCCGATTGTCGCGTCCCACCGCCACCGCACCCTGCAGCCCGCGCTCGGCGAGGATCACGGCGTATCCGCGTCCGATGGCCTCGGCCGCCGTGACCGTGAGGTCCTGCCCGACGATCCCGCGGATGTCGTACTGCCGGAAGATTCCGGGCGCGACTCCCGTCAATTCGCCTCCGGCGCCGGACTCGCGGCCGGTGGCGGTGCGAGCGTGCCCGGCGCGATGGGAGGTCCACCCACCGGCGTCCGGTAGTAGCGCGGCAGCGCACTCCATTCGCTCCACGCGGTGACGGGCGTCGGGAACACCCCAAAGAAGAGGATCACCGCCACGGTGGTGGCGAGCACCGCCTTCGTGAGCGGACCGGTGATCGGAACGGAACGCGCGTCGTCGGCACGTGGCTGCATGAACATCACGCGGATGACCTGCAGGTAATAGCCGGCGGAGATGACGGACGTCACCACGACGATCACCGCGAGCAGGACGAGGTTGATGTCCGACGTGAGGGCGGCCACCACCAAGTACCACTTGGCGAAGAATCCGATGCCGCCGAAGACCGGGAACCCGAGCAGGGCGAGGAGATAGACGCTCATACCCACGGCCAGTCCGGGACGGGCATGCCACAATCCGGCAAAATCGGCGATGCGCACTGGCTCGTCGTTCCCCTCTTGCATCAAGGAGACGACCGCGAAGGCGCCGAAGGTGGCCAGGGTGTAGGCGAGCACGTAGAAGACGAAGGCCGCCGTGCCGGCCGCGCTGTTCGCAAGGACCAGCACCACCAGGTACCCGGAGTGCACGATGCTCGAGTAGGCGAGCATGCGCTTGATGTTCTGCTGCGAGAGGGCCACCACGTTGCCGATGACCATCGACAGCACCGCCAGCCACCACAGCACCGGACCCCAGGCGAAGGAGAGGAGCTGGAAGGTCTCGTACCAGATGCGGGCGAAGGTCGCGAACGCCGCCGCCTTGACCGCCGACGCCATGAAGGCCGTGATGGGCGTCGGGGCGCCGTCATAGACATCGGGAGCCCACATATGGAACGGTGCCGACGCCACCTTGAATGCGAGGCCGATTGTCAGCAGGCCGAGGCCCACCAGGAGCATCGTGCTGCCCCACAGCCGATGCTCGGCGATACGCGAGGCGATCTCCGCGAGCTGCGTGGCGCCGGTCGCCCCGTAGATCAGGGCGATGCCGTACAGCAGGAAGCCGGTGGCGAACGCGCCGAGCAGGAAATACTTCAACGACGCCTCGGCGGCCGCGCCGCTGCGCCGGTTGAAGCCGGCGAGCACGTACACCGCCACCGACATGATCTCGATGCCGAGGAAGATCACCATCAGGTCGCGGCCCGCCGCCAGGACCATCATGCCGGCCGTGGCAAACAGCACCAGCACGTGCATCTCGGCCTGGGCGATCCCCTGACGGATGTTGTACTCGATGGCGAGCGCGATCGTCCCGAGGGCCGCGATGAGGATGACCACGTCAACAGACCAGCGGAACCCATCCACCGCGATCACGCCTTGGGCGGCGGTGTCGCCGCGCCAGGCCATGTAGATCACGGCCCCGAGGGTCGCCACGAGCAGGCCGATGGACGCCATGCCGACCGACCGCTGGTGCTGCACCGAGTCCGGCCGCCACGCCGCATAGAGCATCAAGACCATCGCCCCGACCATGAGGACGATGTCGGGGAGCAGCGCCGCCATCAGCTGCGTCGGGATCAGCAGATCGAAGGACATCAGCGGATCCTCCCGATGCGGTCGGAGGTGCGCACGTCCTCGACGTATTGAATCAGCTTGGCGGCGGCCCGCTCGGTCTTCTGCAGCAGGGGCTTCGGATACACACCTATCCAGAGGATGGCAACGACGAGGGGCGTCAGGAGGCCAATCTCGCGCCAGTTGAGGTCGTGGCCGCGGAGCCGCTCATTCTCCGGCTTCACCAGCGGATTGTAGATGATGCGCTGGACGGCCCACAGCAGGTACGCCGCAGCGATGATGACGCTGGTCGCGGCGATCACGGCGTAGAAGGGCTGGGTCTGGAAGGAGCCGATCAATACCAAGAACTCGCCGACGAAGCCGTTCGTGCCTGGCACGCCGATGCTCGACAACGCGACGATCGTCAGGAAGACCGAGAAGACCGGCATCACCTTGGCGATCCCGCCGAAGTCATCTACCAGCCGCGTGTGGCGCCGCTCGTAGATCATGCCGATGAGGAGGAAGAGGGCGCCGGTCGAGATGCCGTGGGCGATGGTGACCACCAACGCGCCCTGCAGGCTCTCGGTGGTCAGCGCGAAGATGCCGAGCATGACGAAGCCGAGGTGGCTCACCGACGAATACGCCACAAGCTTCTTGAAGTCGGGCTGGACGAGGGCCACCAAGGCGCCGTACACGATGCCGATGACCGCCAGCGAGAGCATCACGGTGCGCACTGCCGGCAACATCGCCGCCGCCGGGAAGAACGGCAGCGCGAAGCGAATGAACCCGAAGGTGCCCATCTTGAGCATGATGGCCGCGAGGATCACCGATCCCGCGGTCGGCGCCTCGACGTGGGCGTCGGGCAGCCAGGTGTGGAACGGGAACATCGGCACCTTGACGGCGAAGGCCACGGCGAAGGCCGCGAAGAGCCAGACTGATCCGTGGGCATCGCTGAGCCGCGTGTAGTTCAGCACCGCGTCATAGCCGAAGTTCGGGACGCCCTCGGTGCCGGCAGCCGTCCCCAGCCAGATGATCGCCACCAGCATCAGCAGCGACCCGAGCATCGTGTACAGGAAGAACTTGAGGCTGGCGTAGAGCCGCCGCTGTCCGCCCCAGACCCCGATGATCAGGTACATCGGGATCAGCATCACTTCCCACATCACGTAGAACAGGACGAGGTCGAGCGCCATGAAGACGCCGAGCATGCCGGTGGTGAGGATCAGCAACAGCGCGTAATAGCTCGCCGTCTTCTCCCGGATCGAGGTCCATCCGCCCAGCACCGCGAGTGGCATCAGCAGCGTCGTCAGCAGCACCAGCATCAGGGCGATGCCGTCGAGCCCGAGGTGGAAGGACACGCCCCACGACGGGATCCAGGGCAGCTCGAAGTCCGCCTGCCAGAGCGGCACCTCGACGTTGACGGACCACCAGAGCCCCAGCGAGAGCCCCGCCTCGGCCAGGAACACCCAGAGCGCAAAGCGGCGGTCGGACGCCATCTGCGCGTCGGCCGTCGCGGCCCTGCCGCGGAGCAGCAGCACGGCCGCGCCCAGCAGCGGCAGGCCGAGGAGCGCCGGGAGGATCCAGCCGTTGTAGCTGATCGATTCGAGAAACGCGGTCACGGTCGGATCAGAGGAAAGAGAAGGCGCCGAGCACGGCGACTGCGCCGAGCACGATCACCCAGGCGTAGGTGCCGACACGTCCGGTCTGCGCCTGGGACCCCATCCAGCCGAAGGCCCGGGTCAGCAGGGCGCTGCCGTTCACGAGGAGCCCATCGATGAGACCCGCATCGATTCCCTTCCACAGGACCGTGCGCGAAACGCCAAGCGTCGGCTGGACGACGGCAGCGTCGTAGGCCTCATCCACATACCACTTGTCATGGAGCACCTTGGCGATGCCCTGCTCCGCCGGCGCATCCTTCGCGGCCACGAGCGCGGCCGGCTTGAGGCGCCACAGGGCAAACGCAATGCCCGCTACCGCGATGAACACCGCCGTGCCGATCAGGGTGTACTCAGTGGCGTGCGAGAGATGTGGCGTCTCGCCAAGGGTCACGATGTTTGCCCCGGTGCCCACGACCGGTTCAAGCCAGTGGTGGAGGAGTTCCACCGGGCCGATCGCGCCACCGGTGATGAGCGGCAGGTTCATCCACCCACCCACCAAGGACAGGACACCGAGCACGACCAGCGGGCCGGTCATCACCCACGGTGCTTCCTTGAGGTGCGGACGCTCCGCCTCCCCGGTCCGGTTCGGACCGTGGAAGGTGTACAGCATCATGCGCGTCATGTAGATCGCGGTCATCAGCGCCGCCGCGAGCCCGAGGGCGTAAATCGCGTACAGCAGTGCCGTGCCCGGGATGCCGAACAGACTTGCCTCCGCCAGCGTGGAACCGTGGGTGCGGGCGAAGACCGCCGTCAGGATCTCATCCTTGGAGAAGAACCCGGAGAATACGGGGATGCCAGCGATGGCGAGGGTTGCGATCCACATCAGGCCGAAGGTGATCGGCATGTGGCGGCGCAGCCCTCCCATATTGCGCATGTCCTGGGCGTCCTCGTGGTTGTGCGTCTCGTGATACGCCTTGTGCATGGCGTAAATCACCGAGCCCGAGCCGAGGAACAGGAGCGCCTTGAAGAAGGCGTGCGTCATCAGGTGGAAGACGCCGGCGGTGTACGCCCCGACGCCGACGCCCACGAACATGTAGCCGAGCTGGGAGACGGTGGAGTAGGCCAGCACCTTCTTGATGTCCCACTGCTTCAGGCCGATGGTCGCGGCGAACACGGCGGTCAGGGCGCCGACGAGGGCCACGGTGAGCTGGGCCGTTGGCGCAACCGCGAACAGCGTGGCGGAGCGCGCCACCAGGTACACGCCTGCCGTCACCATCGTCGCGGCATGGATCAGTGCCGAGACGGGTGTCGGGCCAGCCATGGCGTCGGGAAGCCAGATGTAGAGCGGGAGCTGGGCGCTCTTGCCGGCCGCGCCGAGGAAGAGGAAGAGGCAGATGGCCGTGGCAATCAGCGAGCCGACCATCAACCCGCCCGCCGCCTCCTCCACTCCGGCAAACGACAGCGTGCCAAAGTTGGCGAACATCAGGAACATCGCCACCAGGAAACCGAAGTCGCCGATGCGATTCACGATGAAGGCCTTCTTGCCGGCATCGGCGTTGGCCTTCTCGTGGAACCAGAACCCGATGAGGAGATACGAGCAGAGCCCCACGCCCTCCCAGCCCACGAACATCAGCGGGTAGTTGGCGCCGAGCACCAGCAACAGCATGAAGAAGACGAACAGGTTCAGGTACGCGAAGTAGCGCGGGTACCCGGGATCGTCCTGCATGTAGCCGACGGAGAAGATGTGGATCAGCGACCCGATGCCGGTGATGATCAATGTCATCACCATGGAGAGCTGGTCCAGCTGCAGGGCGACGTCGATCGAGAGCTTCCCGGTGGGCATCCACTGGAAGAGCGTGAGGACGTAGGCCTCCTCGATGTGCGCGGCGCGCATCGCCACAAAGACGGCGAGGGCGAGCCCGAAGCTGAGGAGCAGCACGCCGGGGCCGATCAGCGAGACGAGGCCGGCCGACGGATGGCGCGCGGCGTGGTGGGCGTCGTCGTGGCCGTGGGCATCGTGCGCGCCGTGGTCGCCGTGGTCGCCGTGTTCACCGTGGTCGTGCGAGGCGGCCGTCGGATCGGCTGGTCCGGGGTGCGCGGCGGCGCGCAACGACAGGAACCCGTTGAACAGGAACCCGAGAAGCGGCAACACCGGCAATAGCCACGCGAAACGCGCGACCGTGTCGGCCAGGGGATGGCCAGTCATCGGGGCATCGGTCTGGGTGAGCATCAGCCCTTCAGCAGGTTGATGTCATCGAGGTTCACCGACTGGCGGTGACGGAAGATCGCGATGACGATCGCGAGGCCGACGGCGGCCTCGGCGGCGGCCACCGTGATCACGAAGAGCACGAAGACCTGTCCGGCGGCGCCATAGAGCGTGCTCAGGGCCACGAAGGACAGATTCACCGCGTTGAGCATCAGCTCCACGCACATGAAGAGGATGATGGCATTGCGACGCGTGAGCACGCCGATGACGCCGATGGTGAAGAGCGCGGCCGACAGCGCGAGGGATTCAGCGACCATCGCTCAGCTCCTCTTCCGGCCGATGACGACCGCACCGACGATGGCGGTCAGCAGCAGCATGGACGACAACTCGAAGGCCAGCACGTAGTCCTTCAGCAGCAACTCGGCCACCGGACCGATGATACCGCCGGGCTCCCCGCGCGACAGGTCGCCGGAGGGGATCGCCGATTCGATCTGCGCCGGGAACTTGGCCCGCGCCAGCACCATCACCTCAGCCAGCAGGGCCAGTCCCACGGCCCCCGCCGCCAGGCGCGGGAACTGCCCGCGGATGTCACTCACGTCCTCGGGCCTGCCGAGGTTGAGCAACATCACCACGAACAGGAACACCACCATGATCGCACCGGCGTACACGAGCACCTGGATCGCGCCGATGAACTGCGCGTCGAGCATCACGTACAGCGCCGCCAGGCAGAACATCACGTTCACCAGCCACAGCGCCGCCGCCACCGGGCTCTTGCGGGTCACGAACAGCAACGCCGAGGCCAGGGCGATGAGCCCGAACAGGTAGAAGTGGAACGAGAAGAAGAGGGGGTAGAACTCGTTGTTCAT
Organism: Gemmatimonadaceae bacterium; assembly: GCA_024710705.1. Classification (GTDB taxonomy): domain Bacteria; phylum Gemmatimonadota; class Gemmatimonadetes; order Gemmatimonadales; family Gemmatimonadaceae; genus Pseudogemmatithrix. The sequence goes on from JANJUF010000062.1 coordinate 63,637, forward strand.
CCCTCACTCCCCCCGCGGGTCGGCGGGGTCCCACAACTCGCTCACCGGGTGCGTCTGGGCGGTGAGGCGCTCGAGGTCATAGACGAACTTGGCGCGGCTGAACTCGGCGTTCTCGTAGTGGCGGCCCATGTGGATCGCCTCCTCCGGGCACACCTCCTGACAGTAGCCGCAGAAGATGCAGCGGAACTCGTCGATCTCGAACACCAAGGGGTAGCGGTTCCCCGCCTCGTCCTCGCCCGGCACCAGCTTGATGCAGTTCGCGGGACAGACGGTGGGGCACAGGCCGCAGGCTACGCACTTCGCCTGGCCGTCCTCGGTGGTGAGCATGCGGTGCGTGCCGCGCCAGCGCGGGGAGATGTCCCAGCGCTCGTCGGGGTACTGCACCGTCACCTTGTGCGGGTTGACGAGGTGCTTCAGGGTGAGCCCGAGCCCGCTGAGCGTGGCGCGCACGTAGCTCACCTCGCTCACCGGCCGGTCCATCACCTTCACGTTGATGGCCATCTCAGCGGATCTCCTCGGGGGTCAGCGTCGCGCGCTCGGGGGCGCGGCGCCGCAGGCGTTCGATGTCGGCTCGGCCCAGTCGCGCCGAGGCGGGGTTCACCAGGCGGCCACGATCGAGCACGACGAACAGCAGGATGACCAGGATCAGGTTGAGCGCGCCCATCGCATAACCGAAGGTCTGGCCGCGCCCGAGGCCCGCCCTGTCGAAGGCCACGATGGCCGCCGCGATCACGGTCACGTAGATGAGCGCGATGGGCAGCAGCACCTTCCAGCCCAGGGACATCAGCTGGTCATAGCGGAAGCGCGGCAGCGTCCAACGGATCCAGATGTAGAAGAAGACGAAGAACACGACCTTGGCGAAGAACATGCCGAAGGTGGCCAGCGACTTGCCCATCGTGTACGGACCACTGTTGTCCCAATCGGTGAACGGGATGTCCCATCCGCCCCAAAACAAGGTCACGAACATCGCGCTGGCCGTGACCATGTTGGCGTACTCGGAGATCGGGAACATCGAGAACTTCATCGCGCTGTACTCGCTGTGATAGCCGGCGATGAGTTCCGACTCCGCTTCCGGCATGTCGAAGGGCACGCGGTTGGTCTCGGCGAACGCCGCGACAAGGAAGAGGAAGGCGGCCACCGACAGCACCATCACGTTCCAGCCCGAGGTCTGCTGCTGCACGATGATCTCGTTCAGCGAGACGTTGCCCGCCACGAGCAGGATGCAGAGGATGGCCATCCCCATCGTGATCTCGTAGCTCACCATCTGGGCCGAGGCGCGGAGACCGCCCAACAGGGCGTACTTGTTGTTCGACGCCCAGCCGGCGAGCACAAGTCCGTACACGCCGAGCGAAGCGATGCCAAGCGTGAAGAGGAAGCCAATCGGCAGGTCGGCGACGACCATGTCCACGCGGCCCCAGGCCGTCGGAAGCGGCGCGGCGAAGGGAATCACCGCCCACGCCATCAGCGCGGGGATGAAGGCCAGCGCCGGCGCGATGATGAACAGCGGCTTGTTCACGCCGCCGGGCATCGACTCCTCCTTCATGAAGTTCTTCACGCCGTCCGCAAGCACCTG
>JANJUF010000088.1 GCA_024710705.1 Gemmatimonadaceae bacterium
CCCGCGCTCTACGCGGCCATCGGCCTGCCGTGGCTCTCGCCCGAACTCCGCGAGGGGCTGGGCGAGTCGGAGGCCGCGCTGGATGGGTCTATGGGCGATCTCATCACGCTCGGCGACATCCGCGGCGTGCTGCACTGCCACTCGCAGTACTCCGACGGCGGCGCGACCATCGCCGAGCTCGCCGCGGCCGCACGCGTGCGCGGCTGGACCTACCTCGGCATCTCCGACCACTCGCAGTCGGCGTTCTACGCCGGCGGGCTCACCGCTGAGTCCCTCGCGCGCCAGCACGAGGAGATTGACGCCATCAACGCCTCATTCCCCGACTTCAAGGTGCTGAAGGGCGTCGAGGCCGACATCCTGCCCTGCGGACGCATTGACTATCCGGTGGAGGTGCTCGATCGCTTCGACTACGTGATCGCCTCCGTGCACTCGCGGCTCGGCATGAACGGCACCCAGATGACCGACCGCGTGCTCAAGGCGCTGGACGATCCGCACATCGCCGTGCTCGGGCACCCGACCGGACGCCTCCTCCTCACCCGCGAGCCGTTCGCGATTGACATGGACGCCGTGCTCGAGCGCGCGGGCGCCCTGGGCGTGGCCGTGGAGCTGAACGCCGATCCGCATCGCCTCGACCTCGACTGGCGCCTCGCGAAGTTGGCCCGCGCCCACGGCGCCCGCATCGAGATCGGCCCCGACGCCCATTCGGTGGACGGCCTCGACAACATGGCCCTCGGCATCGGTATGGCACGGAAGGCCTGGCTCACGGCCGCCGACGTGATCAACACGCGTAGCGCCGAGGACTTCGTGGAGTTCGCCACGCGTCGGCGGCGCGCCGCGGCCGCGCGTTGAGGATCCCGAAGTCCGAGCTCAAGGTCCACGCCGCCCGGGTGCTGCGGCGGCTGCTCAAGCTCTATCCCGACGCCCACTGCGAGCTCGACTATCGCAATCCGTACGAGTTGGCCGTGGCGACGATCCTCTCGGCGCAATGCACCGACAAGCGCGTGAATCTCGTGACGCCGGAGTTGTTCAGGCGCTGGCCCTCGCCGGAGGCGCTCGCCGCCGCACCGCGTGAGGAAATCGAGCGGGTCATCCAGAGCACGGGATTCTTCCGCAACAAGGCGAAGTCGCTTTCCGGATTCGCCGCCAAAGTCACCGACGAGCACGGCGGCCAGGTGCCGGCAGTGATGGAACAGCTCGTCGCGCTCCCGGGTATCGGTCGCAAAACCGCGAACGTGGTGCTCGGGAACGCCTTTGGCATCAACGAAGGCATCGTGGTGGACACCCACGTGCAGCGCCTGTCCAAGCGCCTCGGCCTCACCAAGGAAACCGACCCGGTGAAAGTCGAGCGCGCGCTGGTCACCCTGTTCCCGCGCGGGCGCTGGACCATCCTCTCGCACCTCATGATCTGGCACGGCCGGCGCGTCTGCGATGCGCGAAAGCCACGTTGTGGCGATTGTTCACTGGCCGATATCTGCCCTTCCGCTGATAAATTCCTCCAATGACCGTGACCCGCACCCCCCCGCATCTCGCACTTGTCCTCGCGCTGGCCTTCGCAGCCGGCGCCTGCGCCTCCTCCGCGAGCACGCGCACCCGCAACGCCCAGGTACTCGCACCTCCTGCTGATTCCTGCGTCCTGGCCCGCGAAGCCGCCGCCGAGGACCCGCGCCTCGAGGTGGAGCGCGTCCCCACGCCCAAGGCCATGCGTCCGGCGCCGGTGAGAACCCCCGTGCCCCGCAACGCCCTCCGCCGCGACGGCAGCTCCTCGCTCAAGGTGGAGGTCCTCGTGGACACCCTCGGCAAGCCCGACATGACGACATTCGCCGTGATCGAGTCCACCAGCGCCTGGCTCACCACCGGCGCCCGCCGCGCCATCGCCCAGTGGGAATTCGAGCCCGCCTTGAGGAATGGATGCAAGGTGGCCCGCTACTACCAGTTCACTGCAACCTCCCCAGCCCGACGTTAGATTGCAGTTCCTTCCCTCTTCCGTCTTCCGTCTTCCGTCCCAACCATAATGAAGACCGCCACGATCGAAACGAACAAAGGAACCATCAAGGTTGAGTTGTTCGAAAAAGACGCCCCTGGCACTGTCGCCAACTTCGAGAAGCTCGCCAACTCCAACTTCTACGACGGCATCCGCTTCCACCGCGTGATTCCCGACTTCGTGGTGCAGGGCGGCTGCCCCAACGCCAAGATCGGCGGCACGCCCAAGGGCCCGCCGGGCACCGGCGGTCCGGGCTGGACGATCAAGTGCGAGACCAAGGGCAACCCACAGACCCACAAGGTGGGCGCGATGTCCATGGCCCACGCCGGAAAGGACACCGGCGGCTCGCAGTTCTTCATGGTGCTCAGCGAAGGCAACACGAGGCACCTGAACGGCGTGCACACCGTCTTCGGGCAGATCACCGACGGACTCGATATCATGAAGCAGCTCACGGACAAGGACCACATGGTCTCCGTCCGCGTCAGCTGACGGCCTTCCCTCCCCCTACTCTTGCTGAGCCAACGCACATGACTGCCAACACTCCCATGAGCGGCAAGGACACGGCCGCCGCCTTCAAGGGGCTCGTCATCGGCCTCGTCGTGATCGCCACGCTGGTGCTGACGACGGTCTATCTCACGAACAAGAAGTTCGAGGGGCACGAGCAGCCCACCGCGGGCGCGACGCACTAGTCGCGTGACCGGCGCCTCTGCGCCCCAGCGCCCCGAGCCCGCGAACGCACTGCGGGCCGGGGCGCTTCCGTTTCCGCTCGCCGCTGCGCGCATTCCGGCGCTCACGCTGCTGGCGCTGATCGTCGGTGGGCTCTTCCACCTCAGCCCCGCCACCAGCGCCTGGGCGTTCTGGCTCCACTATGGGGCCCTGCTCGTGCTCGGTGCGCCGGTCGTGTGGCGCACGCTCGCCGGGATGCTGCGCGGACAGTTCGCCGCTGATGTGGTGGCCATGCTCGCCATCGCCACGGCGATGGTACTGGGCGAGCCCGTGGCCGGATTGGTGATCGTGCTGATGCAGACCGGCGGCGAGCTGCTCGAGCGCTACGCCGAGGGCCGCGCCTCGGATGCGGTGCGGGAGCTCGAAGCCGCGGCGCCGCGCATCGCGCACCGGCTGCGTGGCGCCTCCGCCAGCGACACGGAAGATGTCGCGGCCGAGGCGATTGCCGTGGGTGAACGCATCCTCGTGCGGCCCGGCGAAATGATCCCCTGCGACGCGACCGTGGCCGAGGGCTCCAGCTCGCTCGACACCTCGCGCGTGACCGGCGAGCCACTGCCGGAGCGCGTACAACCCGGCTCGGCGGTGCGTTCGGGCGTCGTGAACCTCCAAAGTCCGCTGGTGCTCACGGTCACCGCGCCGGCGCGTGAATCGCTCTACGCACGGATCGTTGAGTTGGTGCGCACCGCGCAGAAGGAGAAGTCGCCGATCCAGCGCTTGGCCGACAAGTGGGCGGTGTGGTTCACGCCCATCACGCTCGTGGCCTGCGCGATTGCCTGGTGGCTCTCGGGCGATGCGTCACGTGTGCTGGCCGTGCTGGTGGTGGCCACACCCTGCCCGTTGTTGTTGGCGACGCCAGTGGCCGTGATCGGCGGCATCAACCGCGCGGCGCGGCGGCAGATCATCGTGCGCAATGGCTCGGCGCTGGAACTGCTCGCGCGCGTGGACACCGCGGTGTTCGACAAGACGGGTACCCTCACCATCGGGCGCCCGGAGGTCGCGCGGGTCACCGCCACCCGCTCCGGCGGCGAGGACGACCTGCTGCGCCTCGCGGCGGCGGTCGAGGTCGGTTCGGGACACCTGCTTGCCCGCTCCACGGTGAGCGCCGCGGCTGCCCGCGGGCTCACGATTCCCGTCGCCACCGCGATCGTCGAGGCGGCGGGACGCGGCGTGCACGGCAACGTGGAAGGACGCCACGTGACGGTCGGCGCGCTGAGCCTGGTCCGCGAGCGGCACCCGCACGCCGCCGCGGCACTCGAGGCGCTCCACGACGATGCCGCCGGCCTGCGCGCCTACGTCGCCTCAGACGACGAGGCACTCGGCGTGATTGCCTACGCCGACCGCGTGCGTGAGGACCTGGCGCCGATGTTCGCGCGGCTCCGGGCACTGGGGCTCACGCGCACCCTCCTCCTCTCGGGCGACCACACCGAGAACGTGGAGCCGATCGCCAAGCAAGTTGGCATCTCCGAGGCTCGGGGCGACCTGCTCCCAGAGGGCAAGGTTGACGTCGTGAAGCAGCTCGAGCGCGAAGGGCGGCGTGTGTTGATGGTGGGCGACGGCACCAACGACGCCCCCGCGCTCTCGGCGGCCACCGTGGGCGCCGCGCTTGCGGCGCACGGCGGCGGCATCTCGGCCGAGGCTGCCGGCGTGGTGCTCCTTGCCGACGACGTGACGCGCATCGCCGAGGCGGTGGAGATCGGGCAGCGCACGGTGCGCATCGCCAAGCAAAGCATCGTGGCTGGGCTCGTGCTCTCGGGCACGGCGATGGTGTTCGCGGCGCTGGGCTACATCCCGCCGACGGTCGGCGCGCTGCTGCAGGAAGCAATCGATGTGGCGGTGATCGTCAATGCGTTGCGGGCGGCTCGGGCGGGACCGACGAGTCATCATGCAACGCCCGCATCGCCGGCGTAGTCAGGTCGTCGAACTGTCCCGAGCGCGTGGACCACACATACGCGCCCACAAAGATCGCCACCAGCAGGATCGCCAGCGGCACCAGCACGAAGAGCACGCTCATGCGCGCCCCCGCGCGAAGGTGCGACCCTGCCAGGCACCGAGCACCACGGTCACCGAACTGAGCGGCATCAGCACCGCCGCGAAAAGCGGATCGATCACGCCCATCATCGCCAGCGCCACGCCGATGCCGTTGTAGCCGAGCGCCAGGAGCATGTTGCGTTGGATGATGTTGGTGGTGCGTCGCGCGCCGTCGAAGAGTTCACTCAGCGCCGCCACTCCACCATGGGCCAGATAGACATCCGCGGCAGCCATGGATGCCTCGGCACCGCCGCGCACGGCGATCCCCACCGAGGCCGCCGCGATGGCCGCTGCGTCGTTCACGCCGTCGCCGACCATGACCACCGTGCCGTCGGCACGCGCGGTGACAACCGCTTCGCGCTTCCTCTCGGGGCTCGCTCCACCCTCGGCGTGATCCGCGGCGATTCCGAGCTCCGACGCCACGGCGGCCACCACACTCGGCGCATCACCGCTGAGCAGGCGCACATCCCAGCCGGCACGCTGCAGCCCTCGCACCATTTCCCGCGATTCCGCACGCAATGGATCGCCAAAGCCGGCCTGCGCCACCACTGCGCCGTCCACGGCGATGTGCACCGGTGTGAGACGCGGGTTCGCGCGCCACTCGGCGTGCACCGCGTCGGCGCCCAGCTGCGACGCGACCCACTGCGGACGCCCTACGATCACCTCGCGCCCAGCCACGACGCCGCGCAGCCCACCGCCGAGCGTCTCCTGCACTTCGGTCGCCTCAGGCACGGCGACTTCTGGCCACGCCACTGCAAACGCCGCCGCCACCGGATGCCGTGAGTGCTGTTCCAACGCGAGCACCAGAGGCCGCGCGGACACATCACCCGTGAACTCCTCGAGCAGCATCCGCCCCTGCGTGAGCGTGCCGGTCTTGTCGAGGAAGAGTGTGCCTCGGCCCGTGAGCGTCTCCAGCGCGTGCGCACCCTTGATCAAGATCCCCCGTCCCGCTGCGCGCCCGATGGCCACGGTGAACGACAGCGGCGTGGCCATCGCCAGCGCGCAGGGGCAGGTCACCACCAGCAGTGCAATGGCATTGTCCAGCGCCAGGAAGTGATCGCGCTGCCACCAGATGGCGGCCGTCACGAACGCCAGCACCAGCACGGTGGCGATGAAGTAGCCGGAGATGCGATCCGCCAGCAGCACCACCGGCGGCCGCTCCCGCGCACCTTCTTCCACGTCTCGCAGGAGTTTGCCGAGCCGACTGGTCATCCCGGCCTCCTCCACCCGCACCCGCAACGGCGCCGAGAGGTTCACCGTGCCCGCAAACACCCGCTCGCCCTCACGCACCGACACCGGGCGTGACTCGCCCGTGAGCAACGCGAGGTCCAGCGACGACGCACCTCGCTCCACCACGCCATCGGCTGCCAGCGTGTCACCAGCGCGGACCTCGAGCAGCATGCCTGGCAACACCGCCTCCGAGGGCACCTCGCGCACGGTGCCACCCTCCACTACGCGCGCCGTGGCCGGCGCCAGCGCGCCAAGCAGCGCCGCCGAGTCCGCCGCGCTGCGCTGGGCACGATGCTGCAGGTAGCGCCCCACCAACAACAGGAAGATCAGCGTGCCGACCGCATCGAAGTAGATCGGCCCCGACTCACGCCAGGTGTTGAACGCACCCTGCACGTAGCCCGCCGCCAACGCCAAAGCGATGGGCACGTCCATGTGCAGGCCGCCATTCCGCACCGCCTGCCACGCGCTGGTGAAGAACACGCGCCCGGGCCAGAACAGCGCCGGCGTCACCAGCACGAAGCTCAGCCAACGGAAGTAGGTCTCGAACTCCCGCTCCATGCCGCTGAACAGCCCACTGTACAGCGCAAGCGCGATGGTCATCACGTTGCCGGCAATTGCCCCCGCCACGCCGATGCGCGTGAGCATCGCGCGCTCTTCGGCGCGCCGCGCGTCGTCCGCCCGACGCCCACGGAACGCGTGCGGACGGTACCCGAGCCGGTCCAGCGCGCTCGCCACCGCACTCAGTGCGGTCTTGCGCGGGTCCCAAGCCAGCCGCGCCACACCACGCGTCACGTCCAGCTCCGCGCGCACCGCGCCCGGCACGATCATCGGCACCCGCTCCACCAACCACACGCAAGAAGCGCAGTGCACGCCCTCGAGGTACAGCGTGGTCTCCAGCAGGCCCTCGGCAGTCGCACGCACGTGCGCCTGCTGGAACGCCTCGTGGTCGAACTCGGCGAAACTCCGCCCACTCGGCTCCACCCGCGAGGAGCGACGCTCAGGCAAGGCGTAGAACCCGCCGAGTCCGCTCTGGCGGATGATCGCCGCGGCCGTCTCGCAGCCGGCGCAGCAATAGAGCGCACCATCCACTTGGCGCGCCTCGCCAGCTACGGCCTCAAGGCCGCAGTGCGCGCAGCGCAGATCCACCGCGGCGCCAAGCGAGAGTTCAGCGGTGGTCGCTGTGCCCATCGCTGCTCGCCGCGGCCGGGGTGGACGGATGCGCGTGCGCCGTGGGTCCGAAGCGTCCGGCCACGGTGAGGGCGCCAAGCAGTACCAGCACGGCGGCCGTTACAACCGGCAGCCGCGAGCGAAAGCGCCCGAGCAGGCGCTGCGCGCCCAGGCCGACGGCGGCCATCATCGGCACGGTGCCCAACCAGAAGGCCGCCATGACGGTGGCACCGCCGAGCGCACTCCCAGCCGCCGCCGAGGTCGCCACGAACGCGTACAGCCACCCGCAGGGCAGCGCCGCCGAGAGCGCGCCGATGGACAGCGCCCGCACCATCGGCGGACGCTCCTGCACGGCACGCATCGCCCGCGCGATGCGCGTGGCCAGCGCCGGTGGAACGTCCAACGCCGGAATCCGCACGCCGAGCGCGGCCAGCAAGGACGCCGTGCCCCAGAGGATGAGCAGCAGGCCCGCGACCATCGCCGCGGGGCGCGCGAAGCCGGCCACCGCGCCAGCCCGATCCAACCCGGCGCCTGCTGCGCCGGCCACCGCACCGAGTACCGAGTACGAGACGAGTCGCCCGAGGTTGTAGCCCGCACTCGCGCGTAGCACCTGTGGCCCGCGCGAGCCGTCGCCACCCGATGCCAGGCAGGCAAAGCTCCCGCACATCCCGGCGCAGTGTGCGCTGCCGAGCAGTCCGGCCACGAAGACCGAGCCGGCCAGCGCGATCACGGTGCCTCGACGCGGGCGCTGGTGGTGTAGCGCTCCGTGCCGCGACGCGCTTCGACGCGGACTTCCCACTGCCCGCTGCGCGCGGCGTCCATTACGGCGGCATAGGCGTCCTCGCGCGCCGTGAGCGCCGCCTGTAACGGCGTGGACGCCTGGAGGTTGTGGATCAGCGTGACGGTGACGTTCGCATCGCGCACGGGCGCGCCGGTTGCGTCCCGCAGCGCCAGCCGCAGGTCGCGACGGCCATCCACCGCTGCACCCAACGTGACCGAGCTCGACCACGCGAGCCGGTCGCTGGCCGCGCGCCGCGCCATGGTGCGATCCCAGTCCACTGCCTTACGGTAGTAGTCGGGTTCCACGACCGTGCCGTTCGGATCCCCGCCCGCGGCCACGAACATCACCACGTTCGCCCCCACGGTGAAGAGCAACGCCGCCGTGATGAGGACCGGCCACTGCCATCCCTTCTTCATGGAACGCTCCCGGCGGCCGCGGCCGCCTCGGAGGGCCCGGGGAGCCTCCACGAGAACTCCCGGGAGTATTCGCCGCCATCGGACAGCCGGAAGCGCACGCGACGCTCGCCCCCGACAAACCGATCGGCGCCCTGCACCACGAACACCGAGGTGGTGATCGTCGCTCCGGCCGCCACGAGCACCGGATTCTCCGGCGCGATCAACTGCGCCCCCGGTTCGTCAATGTACGCAATGGTGTAGCGATGGGCGTCGCCCGTGCGGTTGGCGATCCGCAGGCGCACTTGGTTCACCACCTGCCCTTCGCCCTCGCGCGTGAACGGCGCGCCGATGGGCCCGAGCAAGGTCACGTCGGCAGCCGAGCGCGTCGCCAGCGCCACAAGGAACGCACCGAAGAAGAGCGTGAACGCCAACGGGTAGAGGACCGTGCGCGCACGCAGGAAGCGGGGCGGCCTTCCGGCCAACGCGTCCTGCGACGAATAGCGGATGAGCCCGGTGGGCTTGCCGACCTTCACCATGATGTCGTCGCAGGCGTCGGCGCACTGCGTGCAGTGGATGCACTCCATCTGCAGGCCGTCGCGGATGTCAATCCCGGTGGGACAGGTGTTCACGCAGGCGTTGCAGGCCACGCAATCGCCAAGTCCGGGACGCGCGCCCACGCCATGCCCTCGCGGTTCGCCACGCGCGCTGTCATACGCCACGATCACCGACTGCCTGTCCAGCAGCGCCGACTGCCAGCGCCCGTACGGACAGGCCACCAAGCAGGTCTGCTCGCGGAACCAGGCGAAGTCGAGGAACACCGCCAACGTCACCACTGCCATCACGAGGAAGGGCGTGGGATGCTGCAGCGGCGACTGCGTCACCCACGTCAGAAGCGCGTCGGTGCCCACGAAGTACGCCAGGAACGTGTTGCCGAGGATCACCGCCAGCACCGCGTAGATGGCGTGCTTGAGCAGGCGGCGCGGCGCGAAGTGGCGCTTCTCGCGGTCGAGCGTGCGCGATGCGCCCACCCCGCCTTCCACCAGGCGCTCGATGGGCCGGAACACGAACTCCATCCACACCGTCTGCGGACAGGCCCACCCGCACCACACCCGCCCGAACAGCGCCGTGAGCAGGAAGATGAAGATCAACACGCTCACGAACAGCAGCATCAGGAGCAGCGTGTCGGTGGGCAGGAAGGTGGTGCCGAAGAACGTGAACTCGCGCTGCGGCAGGTCAAGCAACATCCACGGCTTCCCGTTCCAACGCAGGTGCGGGAACGCGAGATAGAACGCCATCAACGCATACGCCACCGCGCGCCGCCGGATCAGCCACTTGCCCGACGCAGGCTTGGGGCGGATCCAGCGCCGCGAGCCATCCTCGTTGAGGGTGGCCAGCACACGCCCGGAGGCGGCGGAGATGGTCACGTGCCGGTGGCCGGTGCGGGCCCTTCAGGCGGCTTCGGGTTCGGCGGATTCGTGCCCACCAGCGAGAGCACGTACGCCGTCACGGCGTTCACCTGCTCGGGCCTCAGGAGGCGTTCCCAGGGCGGCATGCCCTTGGCCAGCACGCCCACCGCGATGGTGTGATGGATCTGCGTCGGCGACCCGCCGTGGATCCAGGCGTCGTCCGTGAGGTTCGGCCCGATCAGCCCACCGCCATCGGCCCGATGGCAGGCCGCACAGTTGGTCTCGTACACGGCTTTCCCTTCGGCCAGCACGGCCCGGTCGCCTTGGAGCGCGACGAGCTGCTCGTCCGTTACCGTCGGCGCGACCTGCTCCGGCATCGCCGCCCGCGCCGCCGCCACCGAGGCTTCGTACTCGGCCACGTTGCCATCTCCCTCCCCGAAGGGATGCGGCAGCAGGTAGTAGAGCGGCACGAAGAGAATCGTCGCGTAGAATGTCCACAGCCACCAGCGTGGCATCGGGTTGTCGTATTCGCGGATGCCGTCGTACTCGTGCTCGAGGAGCTTGTCCTCGTGTTGCGACTTGTCAGCCATTGTCACTCCCGGCCTGTGGCGCAGGCCGCGAATCGTCGTCGAGCGGAAGGCGGGAGGCGCGCCGGTGCCGCTCGGCGCTCCCAGGGGCGAGGATCAGGATCACCACCGTCACGAACGCGCCCACGAAGAGCAACAGCGCGACGATGGCATACATCGAGAGCCCGGAGGCGCTCATCACGTCCACGAGTTTCATGGGGTGGCTCCCGGCGCGGCGGCCACGCCACCGGCCTGCTGGATGTCCTTGCCGAGGCGTTGCAGGTAGGCGATCAGCGCGACCACCTCGCGCGTCTCCATCCCGGCCTGTCCGCCGCCCTCGACGATGCGGGCACCCACGTCATTGGCCTGCGCCCGCGCCAGCTCCGGCGCATTGCGCACGGCCTCGCCGTACGGAACACCCAGCATCACCATCGCGTCCACGCGCGCCTGGATGCCGTCGAAGTCCAACTCGCGCTCCACCAGATGGCGGTAGCCCGGCATGATCGAGTTCTGCACCAGCGACGTCGGCTCCTCGAAGTGCCGCAGGTGCCAGAGGTCGGGATACTTCCCGCCCACGCGCGCCAGGTCAGGCCCGATGCGCCGCGAGCCCCAGAGGAAGGGATGGTCGTACACGAACTCACCCGGCTTGGAGTACTCCCCGAAACGCTCTGTCTCGTGGCGCAACGGGCGCACCATCTGCGAGTGGCAGTTGAAGCAGCCCTCGCGGATGTAGAGGTCGCGCCCGACGAGTTCGAGCGGCGTGTACGGCCGCACGCTCGCGATGGTCGGCACGTTGCTCTTGATGAGGAATGTCGGGATGATCTCGGCCAGCGAGGCCACCACCACCGCGACCACAACCATCACGGTGAAGAGCGTGGGCAGGCGCTCCCAGCGACGGTGCCAGCCGGCCGAGGTGAATCGGGCGATGGCACCCGCCGGTACCGGTGCGGGATGCTCGTCCACGTACACCGCCGGCAGCGGCGGCGCCGAGACCATCGGCACCTCATACGTCTTCGGCCGCGCCTGCCAGGTGCGGAAGATGTTGTACGCGAAGATGCAGGCCCCGACGATGTACAGCGTGCCGCCCACCACGCGCACCCAGTACATCGGCATCAGCTGCATCACCGTCTCCACAAAGTCGGGATACGCCAGCCGTCCCGTCTCGTCGAAGGCGCGCCACATCAACCCCTGCGTGATGCCGGCCGAGTAGATGGCGGCCACGTAGAGCAGGATGCCGAACGAGGCGATCCAGAAGTGCACCTCGGCCAGCTTCTTGGAATGCAGCGGCGCCTGGAAGAGCCGCGGCGCCAGCCAGTACACCATGCCGAAGGTCAGCAGCCCGTTCCAGCCGAGCGCGCCGGTGTGCACGTGGGCGATGATCCAGTCGGTGTAATGCGCCAGCGCGTTCACGCTCTTCACCGAGAGCATGGGGCCCTCGAAGGTGCTCATGCCGTAGGCGGTGATGGCCACGACGAAGAACTTGAGCACCGGCTCCTCAGTCACCTTGTGCCAGGCACCGCGCAGCGTGAGCAGGCCGTTCACCATGCCGCCCCAGGACGGCATCCAGAGCATCACCGAGAAGAGCATGCCGAGCGTGGAGGCCCAGTCGGGCAGCGCCGTGTAGTGCAGGTGGTGCGGACCGGCCCAGATGTACAGGAAGACGATCGTCCAGAAGTGCAGGATCGACAGCTTGTACGAGAACACCGGCCGCTCGGCGGCCTTCGGCATGAAGTAGTACATCAGGCCGAGGAACGGGGTGGTGAGGAAGAACGCCACCGCGTTGTGGCCGTACCACCACTGCATGAAGGCGTCCTGCACACCAGCGTAGAGCGAGTAGCTCTTGAAGAGGCCGGCCGGGACGCTGAGGTTGTTGAAGATGTGGAGGATCGCGACCGTGATGATGCTCGCGATGTAGAACCAGATGGCCACGTAGATGTGGCGCTCGCGCCGCCGCGCGATGGTCCCGAAGAAGTTGATGGCGAAGGCCACCCACACCACCGCGATGGCGATGTCGATCGGCCACTCCAGCTCGGCGTACTCCTTGGCCTGCGTGAAGCCGAGTGGGAGGGTGATGGCCGCGGCGACGATGATCGCCTGCCAGCCCCAGAAGTGGAAGTTGCTCAAGCCGTCGGAGAACATCCGCGTCTTGAGCAAGCGTTGGGTGGAGTAGTAGGCGCCGGTGAAGATCGCGTTGCCGGCAAACGCGAAGATCACCGCGTTCGTGTGCAGCGGCCGCAACCGGCCGAAGGAGAGCCAGGAGATGTCGAAGTTGAAGATCGGGTTCGCCAGCTGCAGGGCGATCAGCAGTCCGGCGAGGAACCCGACCAGTCCCCAGATGATGGTCGCCCACAGAAACTTTCGGACGATGGCATCATCGTAGGAGAAGGTGTCAACGTGCGTACTCATGCCCGGCTCCGGCGGGTGTGGGAAGGCCGCCGCAGGGTCGGTGGGGACCCTGGGCGAGAGTGCTCGCTCATATGATGCGACCGCTTGCCGGAGCCGGTAAGTCAGCACTCTGGCGGATTCTCCGTAGGGAATGCCCCCGGCACGGCGGTACGGATTCCCCCTAGCCATCGGGGACCGTAGTAAGGCGGGACGTGGCGTAGATTTAGCTCTCAAGCCACCCCACCCCGCCTCCACCAGACCGATGTCCGACCAGCCGAGCCTGCCCTCCCGCGCCGACGCCCTCGCCCTGATGGAGTCCTGGACCGCCAGCGACTCCCTCCGCAAGCACATGCTGGCGGTGGAAGGCGCCATGGTCGCCTACGCCCGTCACTTCGGCGAGGACGAGCAGCGCTGGTCACTGGCCGGGCTCCTGCACGATTTCGACTACGAGCGCTTTCCGAACGAGGCCCACGCGGCCGACGAGGAGCACCCCAGCGAGGGAGTACGCCACCTTCGCTCCCTTGGCTATCCCGAGGACGTGCTCCAGGCCATCCTCGGGCATGCCCACTACACGGGCGCACGGCGCGAGACCCGCATGGCCAAGGCCCTCTTCGCCGTGGACGAGCTCTGCGGGCTGATCACCGCCGCCGCCCTCGTGCGCCCCTCGCGTTCGGTGATGGACCTCGAGGCCTCGAGCGTGAAGAAGCGGATGAAGGACAAGGCCTTTGCCCGTGGCGTTTCACGGGAGGATGTCGTCCAAGGGGCAGCCGAGTTGGGGGTGGAGTTGGAGCCGCATATCGCCTTCGTGATCGGGGCCCTGCGCGAGCGTGCGCCGCTCCTCGGGCTCGCCGGCCCGGGCGCCACCTGACCGCGAACGCTTTGGGGGGTATGGCTGTCCAACGCCGTACACCCACCCCGCGTATTGGAGAGCATGGATGGTGAGCGTTCGCGATGACCAGCGTGGCCCTGCCCTGGGCGCCCAGACCCTCCGCACCCCGTCGAACCGTGACTGAACGGCCGTCGGACGAGCGGGATCTCGTGCTCTCCGCCCAGCGGGGGGAACGCGAGGCCTTCTCGGAACTCGTGCGGAGGCATCAGCGGCGGGCATACGCGGTGGCCCGTGCGATCGTCATCAACCATGAGGACGCGGAGGATGCGGTGCAGGAGGCGTTCCTGCACGCCTTCAAGGCCATTGACCGCTTCCTGCCGGACCAGGCCTTCGGGGCCTGGCTGCACCGGATCGTCGCGAATGCTGCACTGGATGTGACGCGTCGTCGGAAGGTGCGCGACGCGGACGAACTCCCGGAGACGGTTGCCTCGCCGTTCCGGGATCCGGCCGAGGGCGGAGAACTCCGTCGGCGGCTCAAGGAGGCGTTGGAAACGCTCCCGGCGCGGCAACGCGCGGTGATCGTGCTGCACGATGTGGAAGGCTACAAACATGCGGAGATCGGCAAGATGCTGGAGATCCCGGAAGGGACGGCACGCTCCGACCTCCATTACGCCAGATCCCAACTGCGCCAGGTATTGGGCTCGGTGAGGAGCGGACTATGAATGACGAGATGAACGGCCCGGCCTTGGTCCGGGATGACGAAGTGACGAATCACCTGCGGGCCATCGTGGCGCCGCCGGCCGAGGAGACGTATTGGGCCGGACTCGAGCAGCGCATCGCCGCGCGGATCGAGCGGGGCCGCGACGAGGGGCGCTGGTGGGCCCTTTCCGAACGGGCCTACCAGTTCGGGCTCATGGCGGCCGGGCTGACGCTCATCGTGGCGACCTCGGTGTTCCTGCGCGAGCGGGCCCTTGAGCGGCGCATGGCCTACGAGTCGGTGATCGAGACCCCCACGGCCCTGCCGCAGACGTTTGCGCGCCGCGGACTCGTGCCCGATCGCCAGGCAACCCTCCGCGCGGTCACCGACCACTAACGAGGAGCGGGTACGATGCGTCGAACCAATGGATTGGCCATCGCGTTCTTCATCGCGACCTTCGCGGCAGGGGCTGCGGTCGGGGTGGTGACGGACCGGGCCATGACGCGGGAGCAGTGGGGGGATCAGCGGGCGATGCGCACGCGGTTGGCGGACGATCTGGGCATGTCCTCCGAGCAGCGCGCGGCGCTCGACACGATCCTCGACGACCGGAACCGCCAGTACGACAGTCTGATGGCACCCGTCCGTCCGGGGCTCGATTCCCTGGGCGCGCTGGCCCGCCAGCGGATCCGGCAACTGCTCACGTCCGAGCAGCAGGCCACCTACGACCAGATGCTGCGCGAGCGCGAAGAAGCTCGTCGCCAGGAGAAGAGGCAATGAAGGGGATCGTGAAGGGGTTCGTGGTGCTGGCGATGTTGGGTCCGGTCGCGTTGGCCGCGCAGAGCGACGCGCGCCCGATTCCGCTCGATGAGGCCGTGCGGCTGGCGCGGCGCAATGCGCCGGCCACGGTGCAGGCGCGGAATTCGCTGCGCCAGAGCGCCGGCGTGGTGCGCCAGCGGTATGCGTCCTTCCTCCCCTCGCTGACGTTCGGCTCGAGCGTCGGGAAGCAAGTGGGCACCCGTTTCGTCCCCGACTTCAACGAGTTCCGTCCTGATCCGCAGCCATGGCGCGGCAGCCATCGCTTCAACTCCAGCCTCGATCTCTTCACGGGTGGTCGCCGGTACTTCGAGCTCCAGGCGGCCCGCGCGAACGTAGACGCCGCTGAAGCGACGGAAATCTCCCAGAGCTTCACCGTCGCGCTGCAAGTCAAGCAGCAGTACTACGCCGTGCTCGCGGCCCGCGAACAGCGGGCGGCGGCCCAGAAGCAGCTCGAACAGGCGGAGCAGCAGTTGCGCGCGTCCACCGCGCGGGTGCAGGCCGGTGCGGCGACCCGCTCCGACTCCCTCCGTACATCCATTCAGGTGGGGAACGCCCGGCTCGCCATCCTGTCGGCGGAGAACGGATTGGCCTCGGCCAACGCGGCGCTCTCGCGGCTCATTGGCTCGGAATTCCTGGTCACCGCCGTCGCCGATGACACCTCCGACGCCGGCGCCATCGGCATCACCGAGGAGGAACTGCTGACGCTCGCCGAGAACGGTCCTGCCGTCCGGCAGGCGCGCGCCCAGTTCGCCGCGGCCCAGCAGTCCTCGCGCTCCTCGAAGTCACCGTATCTCCCCACGGTCTCGGCGAGCGTCGGGTGGTCGTACACCGCCGCGGATACCGGCATCCGGTTCTTCGGCAACGAGGAACGCCGCAACCTGTCCACGAGCATCAGCATCAACTTCCCCATCTTCAACGGCCTCAACCGCGAGCAGCAGGTGCTCTCGGCCTCGGTGGCCGAGGACAACGCCCGCGTCCAACTCCGCGATGCGCAACTCAACTCGCGGCAGCAGATGATCCAGCAGCTCGGCACCTTCCGCACCGCCGAAGCCCGCGTCCAGATCCAGATCTCTTCCGTCGCCGCCGGCGAAGAGGACCTCCGCGTGCAGCAGGAGCGGTACGCGCTCGGCGCCTCCACCTTGCTCGACGTGCTCAACTCGCAGACCACCCTCGACCAGGCCCGCCGCGACCTGATCCAGGCGCGTCTCGATGCGCGTACCGCCAAGGCCCAAATCGAGGCCCTCGTGGGCCGCGACCTGCAGTAAGCAGTCCGCTCCACCAGGCCCCGCACCAAATCTTTCGCACTTTCTCGGAGTTCCCCGCCGTGTCGTCCCGCCGCCCTGCCATCGTGTTGTTCGCCCTCCTCGGCCTGGTCGCCGCGTGCGGGAAGAATCAGCAACAGTCGCTCCGCATCCAGACCGCCGCCGTCGAGCGCCGCACGATCATCGTGCAGGCCGAGGCCACCGGCATCATCGAACCGATCAACGTCGTCGAAGTGAAGTCCCGTTCCTCGGGCCAGATCATCGACATGCCGGTGGAGACGGGCTCGCTCGTCCGCCCCGGCGCCCTCATCGTGCAGCTCGACACGCGCGACGTGCAGAACCAGTACGACCAGTCCAAGGCCGACCTCGAGGCCGCCGAGGCTTCGCTCAAGGTGGCCGAGCAGAACAAGGCCCGTTCCGACGAGCTCTTCCGCGGCCAGATCATCACCGCGCAGGAGAACGAGCAGGCCGGCCTCACGTACCAGAACGCGCTCTCGCAGATCGTCCGCGCCCGCACCAACCTCGACCTCGCCCAGCAGCGCCTCGATGACGCCCGCGTCGTCGCCCCGGTGATGGGCACCATCATCGAGAAGCCGGTCGCGCTCGGGCAGGTCATCCAGTCGGGCACCAGCGCCGTCGGTGGCGGCACGACCATCGTGAAGATGGCCGACCTCACCAAGGTGCGCGCCCGTGCCATGGTCAACGAGACCGACATCGGCCGCGTCTCCCCGGGGCAGGAAGCCACCGTCATCGTGGACGCCTTCCCCGACCGCACCTTCCGCGGCACCGTCGAGAAGATCGAGCCGCAGGCCGTGGTGCAGCAGAACGTCACCATGTTCCCCGTGCTCATCTCGCTCGAGAACCGCGAGGGACTGCTCCTCCCCGGCATGAACGGCGAGGTCAGCGTCATCTCCGATCGACGCGAGAACGTGATCGCGGTGCCCAATGAGGCCATCCGTTCGGTGCGCGAGGCGGCCCAGGCGGCGACGATTCTCGGCATTGACCCCGACAGCGTGCGCGCCCAGATCGGCGCGGCGATGGGCGGCGGTATGGGTGGATTCGGCGGCGCGCCCAATGGCGGTGCCCGCCCGGCTGGCGCGCCCGCCGGCCGTCCCGGCTACGCCGACTTCTCGCAGCAGGGGCGTCAGGGCGGCTTCCAGCTGCCCGACGTCACCGACGCACAGTGCAAGGCCGTCACCGACGCCCGCACGGCCAAGCCGGCCGTGGCCAAACGCATTGACTCGCTGAGCGCCCAGATGCGTGACCCGAATGCCGATCGCCAGGCGATCATGGCGTCGGTGCGCACGGCCTACCAGGAGCTCGGCGTGGAGCAGCCGATCGCCCGCGCCTGCGCCATGCGCAGCGCGCAGCAGGGCGGCACCGCACCTGCCACCACGGGAACGCCGACCCCGGCGCGCAACGGCCCACGCTCGCTGGCCGCACCGGGTGCCGCTCCGGCGGGCCGCAACGGCGCCCGCGCCGCGGCGTCCCGAACGGGGCTCGTCTTCGTGCTGCGCGCCGACTCCACCTACGAGGCCCGCGTCGTGCGCCTCGGCGTGGCCGACTACGACTACACCGAGGTCCTCAGCGGACTCGAGGAAGGAGACCGCGTCGCGTTGCTCAGCGCCGCCGCCCTCCAGATGCAGCGCCAGGAGAACCAGGACCGCATGCGCGCCATGACGGGGGGCAACAGCCCGCTGGGTGGCGCCGCCGCTGGCGGACGCCGGTAACCTCCCATGCTCATCGGCGAAACCATTCGCGTCGCCCTCGGGGCGCTCCGCGCGAACAAGCTCCGCTCGCTGCTCACGATGCTCGGCATCGTGATCGGCGTGTCGGCGGTGATCGCGGTGGTGGCCCTCGGGCGCGGCGCCCAGACGGCCGTGAACGAGCGGATCGCCTCGCTCGGCACCACCCTGCTCACCGTCTCCCCAGGCCAGGCGCGCACCGGCGGCGTCATGAGCTTCGACGTCCGCACCCGGCTCACCATCGAGGACGCGCAGGCCCTCGAGGACCGCGGCACGATGATCGCCGCCGTGCAGCCGGAGATGTCATCCAACCTGCAGATCCAGTACCTGAACAAGAACACCGGCACCCAGGTCGTCGGCTCCTCGGCCAACTTCCCTGAGGTGCGCAAGTACGAGATGGCCGCTGGCCGATTCTTCACCGCGGCCGAGGATGCCGGGCGCCAGCGCCTCGCCGTCGTCGGGCCCACGGTGATCGACAACCTCGGCCTGCAGTCGCCTGAAGCGTTGGTCGGCGAGAACATCCGCATCCGCGGCATCCAGTTCACGGTGATCGGCGTCTTCAAGTCCAAGGGGCAGGCCTCGCCGTTCAACAACCCCGACGACCAGGTCCTGATCCCGATCCAGACCGCGCGATTCCGTGTGATGGGCAACAACCGCCTGCGTTCGATTTCCGTGCTCGCGCCGAGTGAGGCCGAGATCCCGGAGACCATGGCCGACATCCAGCGCATCCTGCGGCGCGAGCACAAGCTCCGCCCCGAGCGCCCGGACGACTTCCAGATCCGCAACCAGGCCGACTTCCTCAATACCCTCGGCGAGACCACGCAGGTCTTCTCGATGCTGTTGGCGGGCATCGCCGCCGTGTCGCTGCTGGTGGGCGGCATCGGCATCATGAACATCATGCTCGTCTCGGTGACCGAGCGCACCCGCGAGATCGGCATCCGCAAGGCCCTGGGCGCGACGCGGGCCAATATCCTCTTCCAGTTCCTGATCGAGGCCGTGGTGCTCTGCCTCGTGGGCGGCGCGCTGGGCATCCTGGTCGGGGCCGGTGGCGCGGTGGCATTCACCAAGTTCCTCGGCTGGAACACGGCCGTCGGTAGCTCGTCGGTGATGCTGGCCTTCGGCTTCTCGGCGCTCGTCGGGCTCGTGTTCGGGGTCTATCCGGCCCGCCGGGCGGCGACGATGGACCCCATCGTGGCGCTGCGCTACGAGTAGGCGCGCGCCGGGGGCAGGAAGTAGATTGCGGACGGGGCCGGCGCCTTGCCGGCCCCGTTCGCGTTCCGCAGCATCCATAGCAACCAACGGGGCGTCAGGTAAGCCCCTCGAGACATGGCGGACCCCAATCCACCCGAATCACCGGAGCCGCGCCGTTCGGTCAAGATGACCGGCGAGTATCGGCCGGTCGAGCGCCAGCACGTGGAGGCGAATCCCCGCGGGAAGCGCCTCGCGATCCTCACCCTCGGTGCCCTCGGCGTCGTCTACGGCGACATCGGGACGAGCCCGCTGTACGCGCTGCGCGAAGTGTTCAGCGAGAAGTACGGGATCCATCCGACGCACGACAACGTCCTGGGCGTCCTCTCGCTCGTGTTCTGGGCCCTCATCCTGGTGATCACCGTCAAGTACGTGGTGTTCATCCTCAAGGCCGACAATCGGGGCGAGGGAGGGATCCTCGCCATGCTGGCCCTGCTCCTGCAGAAGGAGCCCACGAAGCGGTCGAATCGCTTTCTCGTGATTGCTCTCGGCCTCCTCGGCGCCGCCCTGCTCTACGGCGACGGCATGATCACGCCGGCCATCTCGGTGCTCTCGGCCGTAGAGGGCCTCACCGTGGCGTCGGATGCCCTGCGGCCTGCCGTCGTGCCGCTCGCGACCATGATCCTGATCGCGCTCTTCCTTGCCCAGCGCTTCGGGACCGCGAGGGTGGGCGCCCTCTTCGGCCCCATCACGCTCGTGTGGTTCTTCGTCATCGCGCTGTTGGGTGTCCGGCAAGTGGTGGCGTCACCCGAAGTGCTCGCGGCGCTCAACCCGATCTGGGCGATTCGATTCTTTGCCGAGGCCGGGGCCAAGGGGTTCTTCATCATGGGCGCCGTCGTGCTCGTGGTCACCGGTGGCGAGGCGCTCTACGCGGACATGGGCCACTTCGGCAAGCGGCCGATCCGCCTCGCGTGGGTCGGCATCGCGCTGCCGGCGCTCGTGCTCAACTACTTCGGACAGGGCGCGCTGATCCTCGCCGACGCGGCCACGGTCAGCAACCCGTTCTTCCTGCTCGCACCGCGGGCGATGCTCTATCCGCTGGTCGCGTTGGCGACGGTGGCCACCATCATTGCCTCGCAGGCCATGATCTCCGGCGCGTTCTCCATCACGCAGCAGTGCATCCAGTTGGGCTACAGCCCGCGCATGACCATCACCCACACCTCGGCGCGCGAGTTCGGGCAGATCTACATCCCCGAGATCAACAACGCGCTGATGGTGGGCTGCCTGCTGATCGTCTTCGGCTTCCGCAGTTCCGAAGCGCTCGGCGCGGCCTATGGCATCGCCGTCACCGGCACCTTCGTGCTCGGCACGATTCTCTACACCATCATCGCCCTGCGCCGCTGGCACTGGGCGCCGTGGAAGGTCGCCCTCTTCTTCGGCACGTTCATCACGGTGGATCTCGCCCTCTTCGGCGCCAGCGCCTCGAAGTTCATCCACGGCGGCTGGGTGCCGGTGCTCATTGCGTTGGTCATCTTCACGCTGATGACCACCTGGAAGCGTGGCCGGGCGATCCTGACCGAACGCATGCAGGACATTTCCTTGCCGATGGACGTCTTCCTCGACGACATCGGTGCCAATCCGCGCACCCGCGTCCCGGGCACCGCGGTGTTCATGACCTCCGAGTCCCTCGGCGTGCCCGTCGTCCTCCTGCACCACCTGAAGCACAACAAGGTGCTCCACGAGACGGTGATCATCCTCTCCATCCGCACCGCCGACGTGCCCGAGACGCAGCGCCACGAGCGCGTGGCCATCGAGGCCCTCGCCCACGGCTTCTTCCGCGTCATCGCGACGTATGGATTCATGGAGTCCCCGGACGTGAAGGAGATCCTCCAGCGTTGCCGCGACGCCGGCATCGCCGCACGCCCACTCGACACGAGCTATTATCTCGGCCGCGAACAGCTAATCCCGCGTCGCGGTCCGTGGAGGAAGGGCGGCATGAGCATGAACATCGCCCGCAAGAAGATTTTCGCCGTGATGTCCCGCAACGCACGGTCGGCCACCGAGTACTTCCAGCTCCCGCCGAACCGAGTAGTGGAGCTAGGAACGCAGATTGAATTCTAGGCCGTTTCCTTCCGTCTTCCGTCTTCCGTCTCAAGTCAAAATGAAGAAACTCCTTCTCGCCGCCCTGCTCTGCGTCGCCACGCCCGCCCTCGCCCAGCGCCCCGCTGACTCCGGGCCGCGCGACGACGCGAATTTCTCCTTCTACGCCCAGGGCCCGTATCGGCAGAACGTCCCCCGCCCCGAGACCATCCTCGGCTACGACGTCGGCGCCCTGCATACCCAATACCACCTGCAGGAGAAGGTGCTGCTCGCCATCGCCGACGCCGCCAGCGACCGCGTCCGCGTCGAGGAAATCGGCGTCAGCAACGAGCGCCGCACCATGCGCATCTACCTGGTGAGCTCGCCCGAGAACATCGCGCGCCTCGATCAGATCCGCGCCGACCTCGACCGCATCGCTGATCCGCGCGGCGCCACGCCGGCGCAGCTCGACGCCGCCATCGCCCGCACGCCGGCCGTGGTCTGGTTCTCCGGATCCGTGCACGGCGACGAGGTGCCGGGCTTCGAGGCGTCCATGCAGCTGCTCTACCACTTCGCGGCGTCCAACGACCCCGCGACGCTTGAGCGCCTCAAGAACGCCATCGTCATCATCAACCCGAGCTCCAACCCCGACGGCCACGAGCGCTTCTCCGTCTGGAGCAACGCCATCGCCGTAGGCAGCCCCGAGCCGCAGTCGCTCGAGCAGCAGCGCAACCAGCCCGGGGGCATCAGCGGCCGCTTCAACCACGACCGGTTCGACATGAACCGCGACCTGATGGCCAGGACCCAGCGCGCGGGCCCGGCCATCGTCGGCGGCATGCTGCGCTGGCACCCCATGGTCACCGCCGACCTCCACGGCTACACCCCCACCTACTACATGGCCCCCGCGGCGCGTCCCATCAACGCCAACATCTCGGGCTGGCCATATAAGTGGAGCGAGGCCATCGGCCGCGGCAATGCCGGGGCCTTCGATCGCTACGGCTGGCTGTACTTCGTGCGTGACGCCTTCGATCTCTACTATCCCGGCTACTACGATTCCTGGCCGGCGCTCACCGGCGCCATGGGCACCACCTACGAGACCGACGGTGGCCCCGCCCTGCTCAAGCGTCGCGCCGACGGCACCCTGCTCTCGCTCCGCGACGGCATCGCCAAGCACTACGTGGCGTCGGTCGCGACGTTCGAGACCGCCGCATCGCGCGCGCAGGAGATGGTCCGCGACTACGCCGCCTTCCGCCAGCGCGCCATGACCGAGGGGCGCAACGGCACCATGAAGCGCGTGGTGTTCGTGCCGGGCTCGGACCCCGCGCGCGCCGCCGAGCTCGCGGCCGCGTTGCTGCGCGCCGGCGTGGAGGTCACGCGCGTGACGAACGGCTTCAGCAGCCCGCGGGCACACAGCTATCTCGACGGCGCGGCGCGTTCGCGGGCCTTCCCCGCCGGCTCATATGTGGTGGACCTCGCCCAGCCCCAGGGCAAGGTCGCCAAGGCCGTGCTCGAGCCGGATCCGGTGCTCGACACCGTCTTCGCCCGCGCCCAGCTCGAGAAGTTCCAGCGCAACGCCCAGCGCTCGCGCGATGCCAATGACACGGAGGGCTACGAGTTCTACGATGTCTCGGCCTGGGCACTGCCCGTGGCCTTCGGCGTGGAGGCGTACTGGACCGAGGACGCGCCGGCCGTGAGCGGCACCCTGCTCTCGCTGAACAACGGCGTCCGCCTCAACGGCGAGATGCTGCCGCACGCGATTGCCGGTGGCATCGTCGAGGGCCGCGACGCGCGCTCGGCGTTCCTGTGGCGCAACGATCGCAACGGCGCGGCCAAGCTCGCCGCGCAGCTCCTGCAGGAAGGCTATCGCGTCTCCATTGCCGGCGAGGCGATCCAGACCGGCCCCACCACCTGGCCACGCGGCACCTGGGTGGCGCGCATCTCGCGCAACGACGCCGGGCTGGCCGCGCGTGTCGACCAACTCGCCAAGGAAGCCGGCGTGGAGGTGCGCGGCGTGAACACCGCCTTCCCCGACGCCGCGCAGTTCGGCATCGGCTCCGGCGTCGTCGTCGATCTCAAGGCCCCGCGCATCGCCGTCGTGGGCGAGACCGGCATCGGCCACACCTCCTACGGGGCCGTGTGGTGGTCGCTCGAGCAGCGCTACGGCATCAAGTTCACGCCCATCGCCGGCTCGGCCCTCAACGGCGACCTCTCGGCGTTCAACGTGATCATCGTACCCAGCGGTGGCCTGAGCATCGGCACCGGTGCCAACCTCAAGCGCTGGGTGGAGAACGGCGGCGCGCTCATCACGTTTGGCGGCGCCACGCGCTGGGCCACGCGCGAGGACGTGGGGCTCAGCTCGGTGCGCAGCATCGTCTGCGAGGAGCGCAAGGATCCCGAGCCCACGCGCGCGGCCAAGGCGCCGCTCGACTCCGCACGGACCACCGCGAGCCCGAACGCCTGCGCCGATCAGCTGGCGGATCTCCCCGGCAGCCATCTCGACGTGGTGCTCGACCTCACCAACTGGGTCACGCTCGGCTACGAGCAGCAGCGCTTCCCCGTGCTGGTGGGCGGCAGCGACATCTACTCCATCTCGGAGAACGGCGGCAATGTGGCGGTGTTCCCCACCGAGGGAACGCTGCTCCGGGCCGGGTTCAGCTTCCCCGAGAACACCGAGCGGCTGCTCAAGGGCAGCCTCTTCGTGGCGCAGGAGTCGGTGGGGCGCGGAAACGTGGTGATGTTCACCAGCGATCCGATGTTCCGCGGGTGGTGGCGGGCACTGGATCGGTTGGTGCTGAACGCCGTGTTGCTCGGGACGTCGTTCTAGGTAGGGCTGACTGTGTGGCGGCGAGCCACACGAGCGTACAGATTCCGTGTATGAATCGTGTGCTCTCCGCCGACACGTCCCCTGACGCGTATGCCCGGCAGCTTGACGCGTGGCGCGCGATGTCGCCCGCGGACAAGCTCGCATTGGTGCGGGAGATGACGCAGGCCGTGCTCTTGCTTGAGCGAGAAGGGCTGCGTCGGCGGCACCCGACGCTTGGTCCTGCGGAGCTGCACCAGGCGGCGATTGACCGACGGCTCGGACCCGCGCTCGCGGCGCGGGTCTATCCGCGCGCGCCACGGTGACACTCCCGTCGCTTCCCGACGTCCTCGCCATAGCCCTTGACGTCGCGCGCAGGCTCGACAGCATCAAAGTTCCGTACGTCATTGGCGGTTCGCTGGCGAGCTCTGTCCACGGCGAGCCGCGCACTACGCTGGACGTTGACTTGGTCGCGGACCTGCGTCAGGACGCCATCGCGGCCCTGATGGCCGCGCTCTTACCCGATTACTACGTTGCCGAGGATGCCGCACGGGACGCGGTGCGCACCGGGGGGACGTTCAACGCGGTTCACGCGGGCGCCGGCGTGAAGATCGATTTCTTCGTCGCGGGCGCGGATGCTTTCGAGCATGAGCGACTGCGAACCCGTATCGGCGTCACCATCGGTGCCCTGCCCACCCAGACCCTCTGGATGGACACGGCCGAGCATACCGTGCTGCGCAAACTGGAGTGGTACCGGCGGGGCGGCGAAGTCTCCGATCGGCAGTGGCGTGATGTTCGAGCCATCATCGCGCTACAGGGTGACAAGCTCAACCGGGACACCTTGTCGCGATGGGCTTCAGTCCTCGGCGTTTCCGACCTGCTCGCGCGCTGCTTGGACGATTCCGCCTAGAGCGTAATCACCCCGCGGCGCAGCAACGGCGCCCGCGGCGGCGGGAGGCCCAACCCACGTTGGAGCTGACGGCCGGACGCGGCCGCAGCTCAACGCGCGGGTTAGGCTACCCGCGAATGAGCATCCCCTCAATGGCCTGGCCAATCAGGAGTCGCTCGGGAACCTAGGTTCCGACATCAGGAGTTCCCGAGTTGCTCGTACTCTCGATGTGAAACGTAGGACCCGCACGTACCGCCCAGCCCAGAAGCTGCCCCTGGGCATCCAGAACGAACGAGTACGCGTGGGTAAGCCAAGGGCGATCATAGCTTCGAGCTAAGTGGCTTGTGAGGGAGATCCGAACGATGCGCATGCCATCGCTTTGAGTGAAGACCGTATCCATAGGCCAGTCGGCCGGACGAGTCGAGTTCCACCGAGAGGCAACCTCGCGATCCGCGGTCGTTTCAGGTGCGCCCGGGAGTACGAAGCGGTTCGAACCCGTTTCGCTAAGCGCCTTTGCGAGCGCGACTCCGATCGCTCGCGCGTCGCGCTCTGGTTCCGTTTCACTGATCCAACTCGCGAGAACGTCAGGCTTCGGACTCGCGAATCCACCAAGTGCAGCGAACTGCCCGTCGCGGCGCACTGCGACCGTCAGTATCCGCGAATGCGGCGAGCTTGCTTGGTACCAGTGCAGAGTGACGTCCTTTGTAAGCGACATGGAATCGACCAGACGAACCTCGCGCGCCGTCCCAAAAAGTTCGCCCTCCACAGCCGCTTTCGCGGCGAACTCCGCGGATATCACCTGCAGTATGGCGACGTCAGCCGCAGGCTGAGACGCCTTTGTTCCCGTTGAGCAGGCTTGCATCAGAAATGCGCACGCGAGTACACGCGCAATCAGCTTGATCATTGATCAGCTCGGTTGACGGAAGGGAGATCGTAGCCTAGGGCCACTGCCGGAGTGTTCGACTGCCACTCTCGAAGCGAGTGGCGTTCTCCAGCCCAATTGCACACCGCTCGTCGGATGCGCAGAACGGTATTCGGTCGGTCAGCGCGTGGCCCATCTCATGCGCGAATACGATCAGGCCGTTCACTGGGATGCCCATCTGTCGCTGCAAGCTCGGCCAGTCTCCGGGCATAAGCGTGATGGTTGTTGAGCTGTACGACCCATCGGCATTTGGAGCGGACGTGCACCCAGCTGCGAATCCTTGGCAACTTCCCGAAGGTGCCGTGCGTATCACCCAGTTCTCGGGCTGCGCCGCCAGCGAATCCAGAGCCATGCGACACACGCGGACCTGCTTGCACTCATCGACGATCTCTCGTGCGCCCTCGTCTGCGATGGTCGTGTCGCGCAGGCCGAATGGATCGTGCCGGTTGATCGGGTCGCCCCCCGCATACCCGTAGAGATTCAAGCCTCCCGCGAGGCCGATCGGGTCCGGCTGCGTGAAATGAACAGGTTGGGGCTGATCCTGCGCACTCCACACGCCTAAGACATTACGCCTTGCGCACTTGGCGCGCCAGTGCGCGCGGGCGTCGGTCGTAGTTGGCGGAAAATTCCTTGAGGCGTGTTTTCTGGGCTCGTGCCGCTGCTCACTTAGCAGCTATAGCCGCTAAAGAAAAGGCGCGCGCGTGTGTGCACGCTCGTG
>JANJUF010000100.1 GCA_024710705.1 Gemmatimonadaceae bacterium
TGTCGGCGCGCGTAGCGTCACCGCGTTCCTCAATGGCGTGGCCGCCACGACCACCGTGGGGCTCAGCATCACGCCGGCGCCGGTGAGTGGGGATTCCACGCTGGTCGTCATCACGCCGCAGAGCATCGTGGCCGGGGCGGAGACTGCCGTGGTCACCATCACGGCGCGGGACGGCTTCGGGAATGTCGTGCCTGGCGTGACCGTGGGACTGGCTGCCACCGGGGAGTCGTCCGTCGTGACGCAGCCGGCGGCAGTGACCGATGCGTCCGGCGTGACCACCGGTGGCATCACCGCCACGCTCGTCGGGGCGAAGGTCGTCTCGGCGACCGTGAACGGTGGCGCCGTCACCATGACCGATACGCTGAGCGTGACGCCGGCGGCGGTGTCCACCACCGAGTCCACGATCGGCGCATCGCCCAGTGAGATCGTCGCGGGCGGGTCGGCCAGCACCATCACTGTCACGGCGCGCGACGAGTTCGGGAACGTCGTGCCGGGCGTGTCCGTCACGCTGACGTCGGACGGATCGAACAACACCATCGTGCAGCCGGCTGCACCGACGAACTCGAGCGGCGTGGCCACGGGCACCCTCGCGTCCACCACCACGGGTCTGCGCACCGTGGGTGCGTCGATTGGCGGGACGCCGATGGTCGCGACGACGACGGTGACGGTGAATCCGGGCTCCGTGAGTGCGTCGCTGAGCACCATGGGAGCCGATCCGTCGAGCATCGTGGCTGGTGGGTCGCCGAGCACCATCACCGTGCAGGTACGCGATCAGTTCGGCAACCCGGTGCCCGGAGCGTCGGTATCGCTCGTGGCCAGCGGTGCGTTGAACACGCTGGTCCAACCGGCGGCCACGGACGCCGACGGTCTCACCACCGGCACGTTGGCGTCGTTGACGGCTGAGGTGAAGTCGGTGACGGCGATTGCGGGCGGCGTGACGTTGGCGGGCGGCGTGGACATCACCGTCACCGCGGGGGCGGTGGATGCCGACAACTCCACACTGACGGCCTCGCCGGAGGCGCTGACGGCGGGCGCGGGTTCGAGCACGATCACGGTGACGGCGCGGGATGCGTACGACAACCTGGTGCCGAACGCGGCGGTGGTGCTGTCGGCCACCGGCGACGGGAATACACTGACGCAGCCGAGTGGGAATACGGGTGTGGATGGGGTGGCGAGTGGGGCGTTGAGTTCGACTGGGGCTGGGGTGAAGACGGTGACGGCGACGGTGGGTGGGGTGTTGCTGACGGCGAGCCCGACCGTGCCGGTGAGCCCGGCTGCGATTGATGGGCCGTCGTCACTGCTCACACTCAGCGAATCGAGCATCGTCGCGGGCGGCGCAGGGGCGACGGCGACCGTTACGGTGCGGGATCAGTACCTCAATCCGATCAGCGGGGCGGCGGTTGTCGTTGCGGCGGACCCTGCGGCGGGTGTGACAATCGCCGGGCCGATTCCGAACACCGACGCGTCGGGCATCACGAGCACGACGATCTCGGCGACGACGACTGGGGATCGCACGATCTCGGCGACGGCGGGTGGGGTTGCGGTGACGCAGACGCAGGTGCTGGCGGTGACGCCGGGGGCGGTTGCGGCTGATGAATCGTCGCTGAGCGTCGGGACCGCACAGATCACAGCCGGAACAACGGACTCCACCGCCGTCACCGTGACGGTGCGCGATGAGTTCGGGAATCCCGTCAGCGGCGCATCGGTGCAGCTCATCGTGAGCGGCGGAACCAACAACTTTGCGTCCGCGGCTGGCAACAGCGACGCGAACGGTGTCTTCGTCGGCTACGTTCGCTCCACGAGCGCTGGCGTGAAGACCATCTCTGCCACTGTCGCGGGCGTCACCGTGACGGAGACGGGAACCGTGACGGTCGTTGCTGCGGCGATCTCACCCTCCGTCTCGTCGGTCGCCGTCAGCACACCGACGCTCTTCGCCGGCAGCGGCTCAGCGACCGTGACGGTCACGGTGCGTGACGAGTTCGGCAATCCGATCAGCGGCGCCACGGTTGTCGTAAGCGCGACCGGGGACGGCAATACCATCACTGGGCCCGCTGGCGTGACCAGCTCGACAGGCGTGGCGACGGCGACGTTCAGCTCCACGGTGAGCGAGTTGAAGACGATCTCGGCGACGGCCAGCGGGAACGTTCTCACGCAGCAGCCGACGATTGACGTGATTCCTGGGGAGATCTCGCAGACCGAGTCCGAGGTCGTCGCGTCCGTCTCGAGCATTGTCGCCGGGAGCAGCTCGAGCACGATCACCGTGACCGCACGCGATGCGAATGGCAACGCCGTGCCTGGCGTGACTGTGACGCTCGTGTCACCGAGCGCCGATGTCACCTTCACGCAGCCGTCTGCCGTGACCGATGCGAACGGTGTGGCGAGTGGTTCCATTGGCGCGACGATCGTCGGCACGAAGCGCGTCTCAGCGGCCTTGAATGGCGTCGCCGCGGCGGATACGGTGGACATCGCCGTGACCCCGGCGGCGGTGGACGCCGATGAGACGACCGTCACTGCCGATCCGACGTCAATCGTCGCGGGCGGCACGGGAAGCACGATCACGGTGACGGCCCGAGACGCATTTGGGAACGTGGTTCCTGACGCGGCTGTGCTATTCGCGGCCAGTGGCACGGGAAACACCATCACGCCTAGCGCGACCACAGACGGCAATGGCGTCGCGACCGGCACGCTGACTTCCACGGTCGCCGCCGCCAAGACGGTGTCGGCGAACGTGAACGCGACGCCCATCGCCCAGACGGCCACCGTCACGGTCACTCCTGCCGCGGCGTCGCTGACGCAGAGCACGATCACCGCGATCCCGACCAGCATAACGACGGACGGCTCGTCCACCATCACCGTCCAGCTGAGGGATGCGTTCGGCAACGACCTGACGCAGTCGGGTGGTGTGGTCGCACTGAACACGACGGTCGGATCGATCGGGGCGGTCACCAACAACAACAACGGCATGTACACGGCGACGCTGACCTCTGGCGTCACCGGCACCGCGACGATCACTGGCACGCTCGACGCGCAGGCCCTGAGCGATGATGCGACCGTCACGATCGGCGTGGGCGAGGCGTCACTGACGCAGAGCACGATCACCGCCGACCCAACGTCAATTACCACCGATGGGAGCTCCACCATCACGGTGCAGCTGCGTGACGGCGCCGGGAACAACCTGGCGACGTCGGGCGGCACAGTCTTGCTGGCGACGACCCTTGGGACGCTCACGAATGTCGTCGACAATACCGACGGCACGTACAGCGCGACCCTGACCTCCTTGACGACCGGAAGCGCGACGATCACGGGAACCCTGGACGGCGCCGACTTCACCGCTGAGGAGACGGTCGTCATCAGTGTCGGCGAGCCGTCAGCGCTCACCAGCCAGATCACCGCGAACCCGACCGCGATCACCACGGACGGCAGTGCCACCATCACGGTCCAGCTGCGGGACGAAGCCGGGAACAATCTCACCGCGCCTTCGGGGACGGTGACGCTCGACTCCGACATCGGGCAGGTTGGCGCGGTCACCAGCGTCGGGAACGGCAGCTACACTGCCACGTTCACGTCAGGCACGCTCGGCACCGCAACCATCACTGGTGAGATCAACGGCCAGCCGATCAGTGATCAGGCGACCGTCGCCGTGAGCATCGGCGGGGCGTCGCTGGAGACGAGCACGATTACCGCCAGCCCGAACACGATCACCACCGACGGATCGTCGACGGTCACGGTGCAGCTGCGCGACGCTGCGGGGAATGCGCTGACGGAAAGCGCGGGCACCGTTGCGCTAGACCGCACCATCGGCAACGCGTTGGTCGTCACGGACAACACGGACGGCACGTATTCTGCGACCTTCACCTCCGAGGCGATCGGTACCTCTGTCATCTCGGGGACGCTGAACGGGAACGCGCTCACGGACACGGCGGGCGTGACGGTCTCCATCGGCGCGGCGTCTCCAACCACGACGCAGATCACCGCGTTGCCGACGACGATGACGACCGACGGTTCGTCTGTCATCACGGTGCAGGTGCGTGATGCCGCGGGGAACAACTTCGCCACGGGCGGTGCCACCGTCATATTGGCCACCGACCTGGGCGATCTTGGCGCAGTGACTGACGTCGGCGACGGGACCTACACGGCGACGCTGACGTCGGCCTCGCCCGGGACGGCGACCATCACGGGGCAACTGAACTCCGTCGCGATCACCGACAATGCCATGGTGACGGTGCAGCCGGGCGAGCCGTCGCTGACGACGAGCTCGATCAGCGCCTCAGCGGGGGCAATCACGACCGACGAGGCGTCTGCGATCACCGTGCAGCTGCGCGACGCGTCGGGGAACCTGCTCACCACCTCAGGCGGCACGGTCACGCTGGCGACCACGCTCGGGTCGCTCGGCACCGTCGTGGACAACAACAACGGCACCTACACCGCGATGTTCACGTCGACCGCGCTGGGCACAGCCACCATCACCGGCGCGCTCGACGGCGCCGACTTCACGGATGACGCGACGGTCAGCGTCAGCGTCGGCGCGCCGTCGGGCGCGCAGACCACGATCACCGCCGCGCCCACGAGCATGACGGTGGATGGCTCGTCCACCATCACGGTGCAGTTGAAGGACGCCGCGCAGAACGACCTCACCACCGATGCCGCGACGGTCGCGCTGAGCACCACCCTCGGTGCGCTCACTGCGGTGACCTATGCGGGGAACGGCGCCTATACGGCAACGCTCACGTCCGAGGATCCGGGCAGTGCGACGATCACCGGGACGCTGAACGGAAGCACGAGCATCACGGATACCGAGGTCGTCACCGTCACCTCCGGTGCGGTCTCGGCGACGCTCTCAACGGTCTCGGTGAATCCGACCTCGCTTGTCGCCGGCACCGCGACGAGCACGGTCACCATCACGGCGCGCGACCAGTTCGGCAACCCCGTCCAAGGCGTGGCCGCCAGCTTCATCGCAAGCGGCGACGACAACGTGCTCGTGCAGCCAGGGGCCACGACCGACAACGACGGCGTCGCCACCGGCACCATCAGCTCCACACGGGCCGAATCGAAGACAATCACCGCGACGGCTGGGGGAGTGCAGATCTCAGCGACCGCTGTCCTGACGGTGACCCCCGCTGCCGTTTCGGAATCGGAGTCCACGCTGAGCGCTGAAACGGCGAGTATCGTCGCGAGCAGCGGTGCGGAGACGAGCACGCTCACGCTCACGGCCCGTGACGAGTTCGGCAATGTCATCCCGAGTGCCGCGGTCACATTCTCGTCCACGGGGACTGCGAATGGATTCTCGCCCGCCAGTGGCAGCACCAGCGCACTTGGCGTGCTGACGACCGCATTCAGCTCGGAAATGGCCGAATCGAAGACGATTTCTGCGGTCGTGGCTGGAACGACCATCACCCAGACTGCCGCCGTCACCGTCACACCAGCCGCTGCATCTGCGGCGACCAGTCAGATCACCGCCAATCCAACATCAGTGTCGGCGGACGTCGGCACCTCCGCAGTGACGGTCTCGTTGCGCGACGAGTTTGACAATGCGCTCCTCGTCGGTGGAGACGTCGTCACGCTTGCAACCACGCTTGGCAGCATCGGTACGATTGCCGACAATGGCGACGGGACGTACTCGGCCACCCTCACAGCCACCACCGCCGGAACTGCGGCAGTCTCCGGCACGGTGAACACCGTCGGCATCGTCGACACCGCGACCGTCACGATCACGACGGGCGGTGTTTCGGCAACCGAGTCCGGCGTGGAAGTGTCCTCTGCCACCCTGGTGGCGGGCGACCCGGCCGTGACCATCACGGTCACCGCGCGTGATGCCGCAGGCAACCCGGTCGAGGGAGCACTCGTCGAGATCGAGGCGACGGGTGACGGCAACACACTGACGCAGCCGCTCGGCCTGACGGATGCCACCGGCGTCGCGACAGGTTCGCTCTCGTCGACCATCGTCGGTGAGAAGCTGATCTCGGCGAGTGCTGCCGGCATTCTCGTCACCGAGACGGCCCTGGTGACCGTGTCACCGGCCGCTGCCTCGACAGCGACGTCGACCATCACCTCCAATGCCAGCAGCATCACGACCGACGAAAGCGCGACGCTTACGGTTCAACTGCGGGACCAGTATTCGAACCTCGTCACGACCGGCGGCGTGGCGGTCGCGTTGGCGTCGAGTATCGGTGCGGTCGGTACGGTCACGGACAACCTGAACGGCACCTACTCGGCGACGTTCACATCTGGCGAGCTGGGCACCGCGGATATCACCGGCACGCTCGCGGGTGATCCCATTGCGGACACCGAGGCCGTCACGGTCACCGTCGGTAACTCGGCGCCGGGCACCACCACCATCACGGCCGCCGCGACCACCATCACCGCGGGCAGCTCCACCACGATCACCGTTCAGCTCCGTGATGCGGCCGGCAACGCCCGCACGACGAGCAACGGCACGGTCGCGCTGACGTCGTCCATCGGATCTATCACCAACTTGTTGGATGTCGAGGATGGTACGTGGACGGCAACGTTTGCGGCGAACAACGCCGGGAGCGCGACCATCAGCGGCACACTCAACGACGTTGCGATCGCGGATACCGAGATTGTGACCGTCGATCCCGCGGGCGTCTCGGCGAGCACATCCACGGTCACCGCCGGAACTCCCAGCATCGAAGCGGGCAGCGGCACGAGTCTCATCACCGTGACGGCGCTCGACGCGTTCAGCAATCCAGTGGTCGGTGCATCGGTCGAGTTTGCGGCCTCCGGTACCGGGAACACCTTCACGCCGTCCGCCTCGGCGACGACCGACGGCAGCGGCCAGGCGACGGCGACCTTCTCTTCAACCCAGGCGACCGCCAAGACCATCGTCGTGACGGTTTCTACGGTCGAGATCGCGCAGCAACCCACCGTCACGGTGACCGCCGCGGCGCCGAGCGCAGCGCAGTCCAGCATCTCGGCGGATCCCACGAGCATCACGACAGACGGGACGTCAGCCATCACCGTGCAAGCCCGCGACGCATTCGGCAACCTCCGCACGTCCACCAGCGGGGAGGTGTTGCTCACGTCCACCATTGGCGGCAGCCTTGCGGTGACGGACAACCTCAACGGCACGTACTCCGCGACGCTTGCACCAGCGAGCACCGGCACGGCGACGGTGTCTGGCACGCTCGACGGCGTCGCTATCGGCACGAACGCGACAGTGACCGTCAACCCGGGCATCGCGTCGCTCACCACGAGCGAGGTGACGGTGGCGGACGCCACGATCACCGCGGGTGGGAATACCGCAGTGACGGTCACCCTCCGTGATGCCGAGAATAACGCGCTCACCGGAAGCGGCGGCACAGTCACGCTTGCACTCGCCACTGGCTCGGTCGGCAGCACCGGAGTTGTCACGGACAACCTCAACGGCACCTACACCGCCAGCTTCAGCTCGGATGTGGCCGGCGACGCGACCATCGAGGCGCGCCTCGACGGGAGCCTCATTGTCGACGTCGCGACGGTCACCGTCGAAGCCGGCGCCGCGGCGGCGGCGCAGTCCAGCGTCCAGGCGGATTCGACGACGCTCACAGCCAGCAATGGCTCCAGCACCACGACGCTCACGGTCACGGTGCGCGACGCGCTCAACAATCCCGTTTCCGGCGCCACCGTGACCCTGAGTGCGGACGGAACCGGCAATGACATCACGCAGCCGGTGGGCACGACCAACGCCGACGGTGTGGTCACCGGCGTTTTCAGTTCGACACGGGCAGAGATCAAGGAGATATCGGCAACGGTGAACGGCTC
This sequence comes from Gemmatimonadaceae bacterium, assembly GCA_024710705.1. Taxonomy (GTDB): domain Bacteria; phylum Gemmatimonadota; class Gemmatimonadetes; order Gemmatimonadales; family Gemmatimonadaceae; genus Pseudogemmatithrix. The sequence goes on from JANJUF010000100.1 coordinate 7,762, forward strand.
GCTCGCGATCACCCAGACTGCTTCTTTGAGCGTCGTGCCAGCCCCAGCCTCGGCACTGACCTCCACGGTGGCAGCGAACCCGACAAGCATCACGGCGGACGCGACTTCCACAATCACCGTGCAGTTGATTGACGAGTTCGACAACGTTCGGAGCGATGGAACTGCCGACCTGGTGTTGACCGCATCGAGCGGCAACGTCAGCGCGCCCGTGAACCAGAACAACGGCACGTACCAGGCCACCTTCACGCCGGACCAGAGCGGCACGATCACGATCGGCGGGACGCTCGGCGGCGTGAACATCGCCAACGGCACGTCGGTGGATGTCACCCCTGGCGCACCGTCAGGCATGGAGTCCACAATCGTCCTCGATCCAACGTCGATCACGGCGAGCAGTGGGGCTTCGAGCTCCACGATCACGGCCACCGCGCGGGACTCCAATGGCAATCCAATTCCTGGCGCGACAGTCGTGATCGGCGCCAGCGGGACCGGAAACTCCCTTGTGCAGTCGGTCACGACCACGGATGGAGCTGGCGAGGTCTCGGCGACATTCAGCTCCACCGTCGCCGAGGAGAAGACCATCTCGGCGCTGGTCAATGGCGCAGTCAGCATCACCCCGACGCAAACGCTCACGGTCACGGCTGGGGCGATGGACCCGGACAGCTCCTCGCTCGAAGTCTCGGCTACTTCAATCATCGCCAGCGACGGATCGGTGACCAGCACGATTACGGCAACGATTCTTGACGGCAACAACAATCCGATCTCCAACGCCACCGTCTCATTCCTCGCGAACGGCGCGACGACCGATTTGTCGGCGGTGAGCGCTCAGACGAACGCGCTGGGGGTGGCGTCGGTGACGTTCAGCTCCTCGACGACCGGGCTCCGGACGATTCAGGCGAGCGTTAGTGCGGTAGCGCTCACGGATCAGCCCACCATCGATGTGACGCCGGCCGCTTCGTCGGCGGCCCAAACACTCATCACAACCGCCGATGCGTCGTTCACCGCCGGCGGCTCGACGACAGTCACCATCCAAGTCCGCGACGAGTTCGGGAACGTTCTCAACACCACCAACGACGACATCGAGCTGGCGAGCACGATTGTCGGATCGTTCGGCACGGTAACCTCGGTCAGCCCCGGGACGTACGAGGCGACCTTCTCGTCTACCACGGCCGGCACCGCCACCATTACCGGCACGCTGAACGAAGCAGCCATCACCGACAACGCGGTGGTAACCGTGAACGCGGGCGCCGCGGACACGCTTGTCATCGTGTCGCAGCCGACTGACATCACTTCAACTGAGCAGTTCCCAACGGCCATCCAAGTCGAGGCACGCGACGCCTTCGGAAACCTCGCCTCCTCGTTCAATGGGTCGGTGACGATCGCCCTTCAAGCTGGCATCGAATCGGATCTGGCCGGGACCAAGTCCGTTGTGGCAACAAATGGCGTGGTCTCCTTCGCGGATCTCGTTTACAACGGGAGTGAGCTCTCCATCGTACTCGTGGTATCAGCGATCGGAGTGCCTAACTCGGGAGCCAGCAGCCCAATCACGGTGAACTAACCCCGCGCACAAACCTTGCATCCCTCCCCGGTGTATAACCCGAATCCCCCCGGGAATCGGGCCTCCGCTCTCTTCTGAACCCCTTTCCCCGCCTATATTTAGCCCGAGATGACCGCCCCGAATCCCGTGCGCACTACCTGCCCCCGTTGCGCCGTCTCCACCATCTCGCCCGACACCGGCGCCTGCGACGTCTGCGGCTACCGCACCGACGCCTCCGTGGCCGTCGCCGGCGTCGATGCGCTCATGGAGATCGTCACCCGGCAGCTCGCGCACGAATTCGACATCGTTGACATCGCCGGTCGACGCGATGGCGCGCTCGTCTTCCACGCCATCGCCAAGAACGGCGACAAAAATGTCATCCTCAAGGTCGTCCAGCGTCGCAACGACGACCCCGACGCCGAAACCCGCTTCCGCTCGGTCCTCGACGCCTACCAGCGCCTCGACCACCCGCACCTCGTCCCCGTCCTCCGCTTCGGCACCACCGACAGCCTCCTCTGGCTGACGATGCCCGACACCGGGGCCAAGCCACTGCGCGAGCAGTTCAAGAGCGCCGGCCGCTTCGAACCGCGCACGGCGCGCCGCATCGCCACCCAACTCGTCTCGGCCCTCGAGTACCTCCACCGCCACGGCCTCGTGCACGGCGCGGTGAAAGCCGAGAACGTCCTCGTGGATCCGCAGGGCTGGGCCTGGCTCGCCGACCCCGCCTTCGCACGCCCACTGCCGCCCCGGCGCCGCACGCCGGCCCAGGGCACCAAGGCCGTCACGCCCAGCGACGCCCCGGTCATCCGGCATCCCTGGATGGCCCCGGAAGACGTCTCGCGCGCCGAACGCCTCCCAACCTCCGACCAGTTCGGCCTCGCCGCCGTGCTCTTCGAAGCCGTCGCCGGCGAAGCCCCACTCGAGCCCGGCGAACAGATCGCGCGCTTCCGGCCCGACGTGCCGGTGGCGATGTCCAACGCCATCGCCCGCGCCCTCGACGCACAGCCCTGGCGCCGCTTCCCCTCCTGCGCGGACTTCCTCTTCGCGCTCGAGCAGACCGGCCCCGTCGGCGCATCCGAGCATCGCCCCTCCGGCCGCATGTCCACGGAAGCGCTCCTCATCCACGATTGGGAGCCGCCCGAGGCCGCCGCCAAGCCGAAGCGGAATCCCATCCGCCTCGCCATCGCCATCGCGATCGTCGTGGCGACCGTCGCCTCGATACCGACGCTCGTGCGTCGCTTCCAGCAGGCGAGGCAACCCAGCGTCGCGTCGTCCATGCCGGTCCCACTCGTCGTCGCACCGTCCACCGCCGCGCCACCGCCGAGCGCCACGCGCGTGGTGGAGTCGGCGCCGGTGCGCCCGGAGACGCCCGCCCCGCGCACCGAATCGCGCCCCGCGCAGGCGGAGCGGCCGCCGGTGGCCCCCTCGAGCATCCCGCGGGCCACAACACCAGCACCGACGCCAGCCGCCGCCGGCCAGATGGCCAAGCTCACCATCAATGCGTCGCCTTGGGGACAGGTCTTCATTGACGACGTCCTCATCGGCAACACCCCGCGCGCCAACATCGAGGTCGCAGCCGGCGAACACGTGATCCGCGTCTCCCGCCAAGGCTTCTCGACCTTCACGCGGACGGTTCGCCTGCAGGCCGGTGAGACGCTGCGCATCACCGACATCGTCCTGACCCCCGTCGCCCCGTGAGTCGTTGGCGCGCCGCGCTCAAGAACGTCGCGATACGAGCCCCGCTGGCGCTGCTCCTCCTCAGCTGCATCGCTCCCCTCGGCGCGCAGGCGACGCCCGATCCGATCGCCACCGCCGTCGCCGCCTACTACGACCTCGAGTACGACGTCGCCACGACGCGCCTGCGTGCGGCCCTCGCGCTCACCGGCCCGCAGCGCCTCAGCGACGAGCATCGCGCGCGCGCCTTCATGTACCTCGGCGCCTCCGAACTCTTCCGCGGCGTGCGCCCGGCCGCGGTGGACGCCTTCCGGCAACTGCTCATCATTGACCCACGCTACCGTCCGGACGGCGTGATCTTCCCGCCGGAGGTCGTGGCGGTCTTCCAGGAAGCGCGCATCGGCGTGCGCGCGGTGGCCGCGGTCATCGCGCCGAGCGCCGAACTGGAGATTCCCACCGATCGGCTCCCGATCCGCCTCTTCGCCTCGTCCCTGCACGACATCCGCGTGCGCGTCACGACCTCGCTCGGCGCGCCAGAGCGCGTGCTCTACGAAGGCGTCATCGGCGACAGCCTGCTCGTCTCCTGGGATGGCCGCGAAGCCAGCGGCCGCGCCGGGGCACCGGGACGCTACCTGCTGCGCATCGCCTCGCGCGGCCCAGGCGGGAACACCGAACGCGAACTGCAGGTGCCGCTCGAGGTCGAGCACGTCCGCATTGACACGCTCCCCTGGCCGGATCCGCCGGCGCAGTCATCGCTGCGCCCGGAAACGGAAGTGCGCGCCAACGGGATCCGCCAGTTCATGACTGGCATCGCTGGTGCCGTGGCGGTGGTGGTGCTCCCCGCGCTCGTGGGCGCGGACGAGGGATCGTCCACGCGCTACGCGGTGGCCGGCGCCGTGGGCATCGGCGGCATCGTGGGGCTCGCCACGGCCGCCAAGCCGCGCCCGGTGCCCGAGAACATCGCCTTCAACCGCGCCCGCCGCGCCGAGTGGGAGCGCGAACTGCAGCGCGTGCAGGCGGAGAACGTGCAGCGCCTTGCGAAGGTCCGCCTCCGCGTGCGCGCCGAGCGCGGCGTGATGGTGGAGATCCGATGACCCTGCGTCGGATCCTCGCGATCGTCGCGCTCGCCGTCGCAGTCGCGCCTGCGGCGGTCCTCGCACAGCAGTTCTCGCCCTTCACCATCGGCGCCGACTTCACCGATCTCAGCGTCACCCGCGACGTCGCCACGGCCCAACTGCTTCGCGGCCCGGCACTCGGGGCCAAGGCCACCGTCGCCTTCCGCCGCGTCGAACTCGAAGGCCGCTACGCCGAGGCCGCACTCACCCCCGACGCCACCACCAGCACCGGCGCCGAGGACTACGTGGACGCGCGCATCATCGCCCGTGTGCGCGTCATCCCCGGACTCTCACTCGGCGCCGGACCGCACCTCCGCGCCTTCATCACGCCGTCGGGGACCGCGCGCTGGTCGCGCGTCGAACTGCACGCGCGCGTCGAAGGCGAACTCATCGCCGGCATCGCCCAGCTCCGCGTGGACACCTGGTACGCGGCCAGCGCCGAATCGAACGTGCAGGGTGGTGGCACCGGTGCCGTGGGCGGCGAGGCCGGGATGCTCATCCGCATCCCCCGCACGCCGACCTCGCTCCTGGTGAGCTATTCGGCCGACCGCGCGACCTTCGTGAACGAAGGCTCGGAGTTCGTCGAGGGAATCCGCGTCGCGCTGGTGCTCGACCGCATTCTCTCCGCCGGCAGTGGGTCGCGCTGACGGCGCACCCTATATTGAGCATCACCACCCGATGCTCTCCCTCGTCCTCCGCCTGATCCCCCACGCGCTGCTGAGCCCCTCGCTGGCTCGCGCGCTGATCGTGGTCGCCTGGCGCTTCCGCCGCCTGCGCTGGTACGCGCGCTTCCCCTTCCTCCCGCTTCCGGCGCGCGACTACGTGCGCTGGCGGATGTACACGGCCTACGGCGATCGCGATGCCGTGCCGCCGGTGGACGACGTGATCCGTTACGCGCGCTGGGCCGCGCGCTTCCCCTGAGCGCGGCACGCCTGCGATGAGCTTCGAGGCGCGCCTCAAGGCCCAGGCCCTCGGACTCGGCTTCGATCTCGCTGGCATCGCGACGCTCGGCCCGACGTCCACGTGGAATGCGTTCGCCGAGTGGCTGGCCGCCGAACGCCACGGGGAGATGGAGTACTTGCGGCGCGGCGCCGACCTCCGCGCCGATACCACGCGTCCCGAGCCCGGGATGGTCTCGGCGCTGGTCGTCACGCTGGACTACGGCGGCAAGCAGCCGGACGGCCCCGTGGCGCGTTACGCCCGCGGCACCGACTACCATCGCGTGATGTGGGATCGGCTGGAATCGCTCCTCGAGTGGGTGCGCTCCGAACGCGGCGAGCACGTGCGCGGTCGCGCCTACGTGGATACCGGCCCGATCCTCGAACGCGACTTGGCTCGCCAGGCCGGCCTGGGGTGGTTCGGGAAGAACACCATGCTCATCCACCCAGAGCGGGGATCGTTCTTCTTCATCGGCGCGCTGTTCCTGGACTTCGCACTGGTTCCGGACGCGCCGTTCGACGCCGAACACTGCGGGACCTGTACGCGCTGCCTCGACGCCTGCCCCACGCAGGCCTTCGTGCAGCCCGGCGTGATGGACGCGCGTCGCTGCATCTCGTACCTCACGATCGAGTCGCGGACGGCCATTCCCGAGGAGTTCCACGCGGCGATCGGCACGCATCTCTATGGATGCGACATCTGCCAGGACGTCTGCCCCTGGAACGTGAAGTTCGCGCGCGAAGCGGGAGACGCGGCCTTGGCACCGCGTGCGCCCATTGCCGGGAAGGACGCCCGCACGCTCGCCCAGGAGCTGCTGGCGATGGATGACGCGACCTATCGCGATGCCTTCCGGCATTCCGCGATGACGCGGGCCAAGCGCACCGGACTCGTGCGGAACGCCGAGATCGTGCTGCGGAATCTCGACCACTCGTGAGCCGGACTTCGATGCGACTGCTACTCCCCTCCCTCCTGCTCGTCGCCGTCGCACTCCCGGCGACCGCCCAGCAGGCACCTCCACGCCCCGATAGCGCGCGCGCCGACACCACCCGTCGCCCCACGCGGGTGGCGCCGGTGGTGATCGCCGCCACCCGCTCCGAGCGCCGCATCGAGGACGAACCCCTGCGCGTGGAAGTGCTCGGGCGCGAAGAGGTCGAAGAGAAGCTCCTCATGACCCCCGGCGACATCTCGATGATGCTCAACGAGACCACCGGGCTCCGCGTGCAGGCTACCTCACCCGGACTCGGCGGCGCCAACGTGCGCGTGCAGGGGCTGCGCGGCCGCTACACGCAGATCCTCGTGGACGGGCTCCCGCTGCACGGCGCCCAGACCGGCGGCCTCGGACTGCTGCAGATCCCACCGATGGACCTCGGCTCGGTGGAGATCATCAAGGGCGTCTCCAGCGCGCTGTACGGCGGCTCGGCGCTTGGCGGCGTGATCAACCTCGTATCGCGTCGCCCGGAAGACGAGCCGATCAATGACGTGTTGCTGAATCGCACCTCGCTCGGGGGCAGCGATGCGGTGCTGTTCCGAGGCGCCGAACTCAGCGAACGCCTGGGCTACACGCTGCTCGTCGGCGCCCACGCGCAGGACCGTGCCGATCGCGACAACGACGGCTGGAGCGACGTCGCGCGTTACGAGCGCGGGACGCTGCGTCCGCGGCTCTACTGGCAGAGCGAGCGTGGCCACTCGGCGATGCTCACGCTCGGCGGGACGCTCGAGCATCGCGTGGGCGGCACCGAGCCCGCTGCGCTCGCGCCTGACGGACAACCGTTCCGCGAAGCGCTGCGCACCGAGCGGCTCGATGCCGGCGTGACGGCGCGCTGGCTGCTGGGTCCGGCCATCGTCTCAGCGCGCGGCACGCTGGCCTCGCAGCGCCACGCACACCGCTTCGGCGCGACACTCGAACGCGATGTCCATCGCACCGCCTTCGCCGAGATCTCGGCCACCGGTGCGGCACTCAAGGGCATCTGGGTGCTTGGCGCGGCCCTGCAGGGCGAGCGCTACGCCGCCGACGATGTGGGCGGGTTCGACTACACGTTCACCACGCCGGGACTCTTCGCCCAGCACACGGTGGACGTCGGACGCGTGGCGCTGTCGGCGAGCGGGCGCCTGGATGCCCACAGCGAGTACGGCACCCAACTGTCGCCACGCCTCTCTGCGTTGGTGCGATTGCGCGAGGGCTGGTCCGTGCGCGCGTCCCTCGGTGAGGGGTACTTCGCCCCGACGCCCTTCACGGAAGAGGTTGAGGTGGTTGGACTCTCGGCGCTCGATCCGTTGCCGGCACTACGCGCCGAGCGTGGGCGGAGCGGTTCCCTTGATCTGGCGGGCGAGCTGGGCGAGGTGGAGCTGCACGCGTCGGTGTTTGCGTCCGAGCTCAACCACGCCGTGGCGACCCGCGAGTCGGCGAGCGGTCCGTTCCGGCTCGCACTCGTCAATCTCGACGGCCGAACTCGCACCCACGGCGCCGAGCTTGCGCTGCGTTCGCACGCCGAGCCCTTCCATTGGAGCGTGAGCTACACCTGGCTCAACGCCACCGAGCCCGATGCCAACTCGGGGCTCCGTCGTGACGTGCCCCTCACGCCCACCCACAGCATTGGCGCGCTCATCGCCTACGAGGTGGAGGACGTGGGGCGCGCCGGGCTGGAGCTCTACCGCACCGGCGTGCAGTCACTCGCTGACGATCCGTTCCGCACGCGCAGCGAGCCCTACGTGCACATCGGCTTCCTCGTCGAGCGCCACATCGGCGCGCTGCGAGTGTTCCTCAACGCCGAGAACCTGTTGGACTATCGGCAGACGCGCGCGAACTCGTTGGTGCGGCCCACGCAGGGGCCGGGCGGGCGCTGGACGACGGATGTGTGGGGACCGTTGGACGGGCGCGTGGTAAACGTCGGGGTGCGGTTCTAGTCAGCGGGTCTTCCACCAGTCGGCAACGATCCGCTTGCCGAGCTGTCCCGCGAGCCCGATGCCGATCCGCGACCCCACAAAGGCCCACGACTTCCCTGCCTCGGCGCGCTCGGGACGCCACGCCAACGACACACCCGAGCCCACGATCACGCTGGCGAGCAGCGGCACGTGCACGCGCCGCACGCCGTTGCGATCGAAGGCCGTGAAGGTCCGTGCGAACCCGCAGCGCAGCAACTGCGACCGCGGACAGGTGACAGTGTCGCGCCGGTAGCCGAGGCCTCGGCCGAGCAGGGCGTACGTGGAGGCCTGCACCACGAAGTATCCGGTGCGATCCGCCACCCGCTGGCCAAACCCCTCGACCGTGCTGGGCCACGCCACCGGCGTGTGGAGCAGCTGCGCCCCGCTGGCCCCGGCGACGATCATCCCTGCGGTGAGGGCGATCGCGCCGATGTCCGGCATCAGACGGCTGCCGGCACAGCCACCGCCTTCCGCACCGCCGGCGCCACCACCGTGCCGTAGAGCTCGATCGCCCGCAGCATCTCGCGATGCGGCATCGACCCGACGCTGAACTGCAGCGTGAAGCGCGTCATGCCGAACAGCTCGTGCTCCCAGAGGATCTTGTCAATCACCGCCTGCGGGTCGCCGATGAGCACCGCGCCCTTGGGCGAGCGCTCGGCGTCGTACTGATGCTTGGTCGGCGGCGGCCAGCCCCGCTCGCGCCCGATCTTCCCCATCTGCAGCATGTACGGATGGAAGGCGATCTCGGCGGCCTGCGCGGTGGTGTCGGCGATGAAGCCGTGCGAATTGATGCTCAGTTGGATCTTGGCCGGATCGTGTCCGGCCTTCTCCCAGGTCTCGCGGTAGAGGTCGGTGTAGGGCACGAATCGCTCGGGCGAGCCGCCGATGATGGCCAGCGCCATCGGCAGGCCCAACGTGGCCGCGCGCACCACCGACTGCGGGGTGCCCCCGACCGCGATCCACAGCGGGATCGGCGATTGCAGCGGACGCGGATACACCGGCTGGTCCTGCAGCGGCGCCCGGAAGCGGCCCCGCCAGGTCACGCGCTCCTCGGTGCGCAGTTTGATCAGCAGCTCTAGCTTCTCGGTGAACAGCGCGTCGTAGTCGTGCAGGTCATACCCGAAGAGCGGGAAGCTCTCGATGAAGCTGCCGCGCCCGGCGATGATCTCGGCGCGCCCGTTCGAGATCAAATCGAGCGTGGAGAACTCCTGGAACACCCGCACCGGATCGTCCGAGCTGAGGACGGTCACGGCGCTGGAGAGCTTGAGGCGCTTGGTGCGGGCGGCGATGGCCGCCAGCAGCACGGCCGGCGTGGAGGCGAGATAGTCCGGGCGATGGTGTTCGCCCACACCGAACGCGTCGAGCCCGACCTCATCCGCGAGCGCGGCCTCCTCGAGGAGGTTCGCGATGCGCTGCTCGGCCGGCAGTAGCGTGCCGCTGCGATCGGGCGTGTGCTCGACGAAGGTATAGAGTCCCAGTTCCATCAGCGGCTGCTCTTGTAGATCATGTCCACCAGCTCGTCATACATCGCCTCGGCTTCGGCCTCGCCGCTCTGGATGGCGTGGGAGGCGCAGTGCTTGAGATGGTTGCGCATCAATTGGCGCGACACCGAGCGTAGCGCTTCCTGCACGGAGGAGATCTGGGTGAGGATGTCGGCGCAATAGCGGTCCTCCTCGATCATCTTGTGCAGGCCGCGCACCTGCCCCTCCACGCGACGCAGCCGCGTGAGGTTCGCCCGCTTGATTTCGGGATCCACCGCCACCGCCTTGCGCTCGCCATCCGCGTCATGAATGGCGCAGTGGCACGCCGCCGGCGACGTGGGAAGCATCTTCTTGGTTGCTGCCATGGAATCTCCTATGCGATCCGTGCCCGCCGGAGGCGGAGCGAGTTGGTCACCACACTCACCGAGCTGAACGCCATCGCCGCGCTCGCGAGCACCGGTGTCAGCAGTAATCCAAACGCCGGGTAAAGTACTCCCGCTGCCACCGGGATGCCGATGACGTTGTAGATGAAGGCCCAGAACAGGTTCTGCTTCATCGTCGTCATCGTGCGGCGCGAGAGCTCGATGGCCTGCGCCGCGGCCCGCAGGTCGCCACGCATGAGCACCACGTCCGCCGCCTCGGCGGCTACGTCAGTGCCCGTCCCGATGGCCATGCCCACGTCGGCCTGCGCGAGCGCCGGCGCGTCGTTGATGCCATCTCCCACCATCGCCACCACGGCGCCGCCGTCCTGCAGCCGCTTGATCTCGGCCACCTTCCCCTCCGGCAGCACGCCCGCCACCACGCGGTCAATGCCGGCTTCGCGGGCGATTGCCTGGGCCGTGCGCTCGGTGTCGCCCGTGAGCATCACCACCTCGAGCCGCATCTCGTGCAGCCGCGCGATGGCCGCGCGCGAGCTCTCCTTGATGGGATCCGACACGGCGAGCAGTCCCGCCAGGGCACCGTCGCGGGCCACGTACATCGGCGTGCGCCCGGCATCCGAGAGGCGGGCCACGTCGGACGCCAGCGGCGTCACGTCAATCGCGTAGTCCGCCATCAGCGCCGCGTTGCCCACCGCCATCGCGCTGCCATCCACCACGCCGACGATGCCCTTCCCGGTCACCGAGCCGAAGCCTTCCACCTGGCCAGGCGCGAGGCCGCGTTCCTTCGCCGCCTTCACGATCGCGTCGGCCAGCGGATGCTCCGAGAGGCCCTCCAGTGCGGCCACGGCGGCGAGCACCAGCTCATCCGATCCCGGCGTTGTCACCACGAGGTCCGTCACCGTCGGCCGCCCCTCTGTGACGGTGCCCGTCTTATCCAGCACCACTGCGCTGATGTCGCCCGCGCGCTGCAGTGCCTCGCCGCCCTTGATGAGCACGCCAAGTTCGGCGCCCTTCCCCGTCGCCACCATCACGGCGGTCGGCACGGCCAGCCCCATCGCACAGGGGCAGGCGATGATCAACACCGTCACCGCAGCCGCGAATCCGCGCACGTACGACGCGTCGGCAGCGAGCACCGCCCAAGCGGCAAACGTGACAATGGCAATCGAGATCACGATCGGCACGAAGATGGCCGAGATGCGGTCGGCCAGGGCCTGGATCGGTGCCCGCGATCCCTGCGCATCGCGCATCAGCTTCACGATCTGCGCCAGCACGCTGGCCTCGCCCAGCGTCGTGGCCTCGAGCCGGAACGCACCCGTACGATTGATCGTCCCACCGATCACGCGGTCGCCCGTCTTCTTCGGCACCGGCATGGACTCGCCGGTCAACATGGATTCATCCACCGCGCTCTCGCCCTTCACCACCACGCCATCCACCGGGATCCGTTCGCCGGGCCGCACCACCACGCGATCGCCGGCCACCACTTCTTCGATCGGCACGTCCACTTCCGCGAGGTTGCGCAGCACGCGCGCCGTCTTCGGCTGCAGCTGCACGAGCGCCCGCAGCGCCGTGGCGGTGTTGCGCTTGGCCCGCGCCTCGAAGGCGTTGCCCGTCAGGATGAAGGCGATGATGAGGATGACCGCCTCGTAGTACACGTCGGCCGGCACACCACGCGCCAGGAAGAAGCCCGGCACCACCGTGGCGATCACCGAGTACAGGAATGCCGCGCCCGTCCCCAGCGCCACCAGCGTGTTCATGTCCGCCGAGTGGTGGGTGAAGGCCTTCCAGGCCCGCACGTAGAAGTGGCGGCCAGCCGTGACCATGATGAGCGCCGTCGCCACCAAGAACACCCACGTGAGCCACATCATCGCGTGCATGAAGGGCATCACGGCCATGCCAGCCAGTCCCACCGCGCCGGACACGATCGCTTTCCGCTTCAGCTCCTGGTACTCCTCGGCCGTGGCCTTGTCGCGCGCGTCCTGCTCCTCGAAGGCGCTGCGGCTCGGCGCGGGCAGCTCGGCGCCGTAGCCCGTCTGCTTGATGGCCTCCACCAACGCTTCCGGCTGCACGGCAGCGGGATCGTAGGTCACGGTGGCCGTGCCCATCATCAGGTTCACGGACGCGTCGGTGACGCCGGCCTGCTTCTGCAACGTGCGCTGCACGCGCGACTGGCAGGCGGCGCAGGTCATCCCCGTCACGGGGATGCGGGTGGTGGTGTGGCTAGCCATCGACGATGATGCTCCCGCGCAGCATGCTCATGCCGCAGGTGAATGGAAAACGACCGGCCGTTGTCGGCTCGATCTCGACAACCGTGCGCTCCCCAGTGGGCAGGAAACGGCGCACGTTGAAGTCGGGAATCACCACCTCCTCCGAGCAGGAAGAAGTGTCCTTGCGATCGAACACCAGCCGCACCTTCTCGCCGCGGCGCACCTGCACCACGGCGGGCGAGTAGCCGCCATCCACGGTGATCACGACCTCGGCTGTGCCGCCCACCGACGTGGCGGCGGCCTTGGGCGACTGGCCGGCCACGAAGAACCACCAGTTCACGGCGGCGATCGCCGCCAGCGCGCCGAGGATCACCAGAGTATCAGTTCCCGTCATCGGCTCCTCCTACACGGTCTTGGTGGCGAGCACGTCATAGCCCGCATCGCGCACTGCCTCGGCGATGGCATCCGCGCCGAGCTTCGTCTCGTCGAAGGTCACTGTCGCCTTTCCGATCCGCAGGTCATCGAGCTTCGCACCCTCGAGCCCGTTGATCGCCTGCTGCACCATCCGCAGGCAGTGCCCGCAGGTCATCCCACCGATCTCCAACGTCTGCGTCGTCATCGCTCCTCCAAGGTTCGGCGCCGAGGGGCGCCACCGAGGGCGCATACCCTCCGTGGGTATGAATATGGATACCCCCCACCCCTATGTCAACCCCCCGGCGCGGCCCGGGTCGGCTGGTCGCCAACTTCGACTCGGCGAGTAGGTTTCCCCGCGTGCACGAGCCCTCTGCCAAGGACCGGCTGACTACCTGGCGTCGCAGCCAACCGCGCACGCCGCCCCTCGAGCGTCGCACCGTGAAGGCGCGAGGGCTGGACTTCGCGGTCTGGACCTCCCCGCCCGTGCCCGGCACGGTCCCGCTCGTCGCGATCAACGGCGGGATGATCTACGGCCACGACCTGCTCTGGCCGACCTTCTCGCCCTTCGCCGCCGGGCGTCAGGTCATCCTGTACGACCAACGCGGGCGGGGCGAGTCCAGCGCCCCTCCCGGCGCGCGCGCGGCCCGCATCGAGCACGACGCTCTCGACCTCCGCGCCCTCCGCGAAGCTCTCGGACACCCGCAGTGGGACGTCGCCGCGCACTCGTGGGGCGGTGGCATCGCCCTGCTCGCCGCCGCCCACGATCTCGACGGCGTGCGGCGCATCGTCACGTTCGATGCGGTGGGCCCCACCTCCGGCTGGCTCGACTCCCTGCACGCGCGGGCGCTGGCCTTCCTGCTCGCCCACGAACGCCGCCGCGAGTACGAAGCGCTCGCCACGCTCGACCCGCGCATGCTGCGCGTGGAGGACGCCGAGGCCCACGCCCACTACAGCCGTGCGCTGTATCCCGCGTGGTTCGATGACCCCACGGCGATGCTCGCACCGCCGCCGCTCGCCCTGAGCGACACGGGTGCGGCCGTCGCGGCGCGGCTCCGGCGCGAGGGCTACGACTGGCGCGCCACCCTCGCCACGCTGCGTGCGCCGACGCTGCTCATCCACGGCGAGCAGGACGTGGTCCCGGTCGCCGAGGCCGCCGCACTCGCGGCGATCCTCCCGCGCGCGCACCTGTTCCGCGTGCCGCACTGCGGGCACATGCCCTTCTTCGAATGGCCTGCGAAGGTGTTCGAGGCCGCCATTCGCTTTCTCGACGCGTGATCGCCCGCAGCGTTCCGCTCGCCGCACTCGCGGCCGCCATCGCCCTCCTGGGCGCGGTCGGCTGCGCCGGCGAGCCCGAGGTGGCGCAACACCGGGTCGTGCGGGTGGTGGATCGCGAACCCACCCCGGCCGAACGGCAGGGCGGCGAGACCACCGAGTCTTCGCTTCCAGCTCCCGAGCGCGACAGCGCGCGCATCCGGTTCACCCTCGACGCCCGGGGCGACGCGACCTACCTCCCCGAACTGCTCGTCATCCGCGACGGCTGGAACTATCGCTGGCCCGATCGTCGCGCCGACCCGATGCGCATCTGGGTCCAGACGCCCGGCGACAGCGCGTTCGATCCCGGCTGGATCGAGTTGGTGCGGGAATCCTTCGACGCCTGGGACGGTCTCGGCCTCCCGCTCCTTTTCACGTTCGTCACCGACTCGGCCCGCGCCGAGATAGTCGTCACGTGGGTCTCGCGTTTCGAGGAGCGGATGACGGGGCGTACGCTCTGGCGCAACGATCAGCACGGCTGGATCACCGGCGGCACCATCGTGCTCGCGCGCGAACTCCCCGACGGCCGCCCGGTGAACCGCGAGGGCATCCGCGCCATCGCGCGGCACGAGGTTGGGCACCTCCTGGGCCTCGACCACACCAGCGACTCCACCAGCATCATGGCGGCGCAGGTCTTCGTGACCGGCCTCGCCGAAGTTGACCGCCGCACCGCCCGTCTGGTTTACGACCTACCGCCGGGTCGCATCCTGTTCTGACCCGGCGCGGGGCTCAGCGCCCCGCGCCGCCCGACCAGCGCAACGTCACCGTGCGCGTCTCGCGCGAGCGCAGCACCCGCAGCGTGGCCTGCGAGCCTTCGGTGAGCCCGAGCAGGCGCGACACCACGAGCGGCGAGGTCGCCGGTGTGTCGCCGACCATGGTCACCACATCGCCGACCTTCAGCCCCGACTGCGCGGCCGCCGATCCGGGTGCGACTTCGTTCACCAGCACACCCTCCGTGCCCGGACGCAGCCCGAGCACCGAGCGCCAGTCGTCGTCGAGCATCCGGAACTGCGCGCCGGCAAAGTACGAGAAGGAGCTGCCCCCACTGGTGGAACCGAACACGAACATGCTCGGCGCCGGCGGCGCTGCGGCCGGCGTGGGTGGCGTCGGCGGCGGCGCCGCGCCGGCCAACGGGACGTTCCCGCGCACGGCCGGGACGGGAGGCACCGCCGGGGTGCGGGGCGATGCCGCCGACGGCGGCGTGGGAGGCGTCGGTGCCAGACTCGGCGTCATGACGTACACCCGCCGATTGCCCTGCGCGTCGGTGGAATCCTGCACCCACACGCGTGCCACCCCGCCCATGCGCAGCGGCTGCAAGGCCCGCTCGAACTGCGGGCATCCGGCATCGAACCGCTGAGGCCGCTGGGCGACGGTCATTGCGAATTCGCGCTCGCGTCCCTCGCGCTCCACCCGCACCACCACCCGACGGCCCGGCTCGAGCACGCCACGAAGATCGGGGAAGCGCTCGCGCGCATCACGCCCGGCGACGGAGAGCAACCGGTCCCCTGGTGCAATCCCGGACGCCTGCGCTGGCGAACCCGGCTCGAGGCTCTCCACGATCGACCGCTGCACCGTCACTTCACCCGAATCCACCTCCACGTGGGTATTGAGATTGAGGCCGAGGTAGCCATTGGGCGCCTGCGCTCGCTGCTCGAGGCAACGCGACTCGATCAGGCTCATCACCGTGAAGGCGTCGCGAGACACGCGCGCCAGCTCGAGCTCCAGCGGATACCGTTGCTCGCGGTTCGTGGGCGGCAGCGCCTCCAGCTGCTTCAGGATCCGCGATTCGCGGGCCCGCAGTTCGTTCACCACGCGCAGCACCTCGGCGATGTTCCCCTCGGTGACGGCCCGCAGCGCATTGGAGTCCTGCACCGTCGTCCGCACGCGCACCTGCTGCGCGCCAAGGGCGAGGGGCACGACGGCGACGAGCGCCAGGAGTCGCATCAGCATCGGTCG
Source organism: Gemmatimonadaceae bacterium (assembly GCA_024710705.1). Lineage (GTDB taxonomy): Bacteria > Gemmatimonadota > Gemmatimonadetes > Gemmatimonadales > Gemmatimonadaceae > Pseudogemmatithrix. The sequence continues at coordinate 23,689 of JANJUF010000100.1, forward strand.
AATCAGTACCGCTCCAGCCGGCGCGTCTCGGGGAGCGTCGCGCCGATCTCACGCAGGGTCGCTTCTCGGGCGCCGAGCGTGGTGAGGTAATACTGGTTCAGCATCGGGTCCTGCGGCGCGCGATACAGCGCGGCGCGCGTGGTCGCGGCGATCTCGTCGAGCGCGGCGAGCCGGGCCCGATAGCTGTCTTGGTTCATGCCGATGAAGCGCGACACGGTGTCCTGCGAGGCGAGGAACGCCGCGGCGCTCTGGTACTGCTGCTGGGCCACGCTGAGGGCGCGGAGCGCGTCGTCGGGCGACTCATAGCTCACCATGCCCGGTGCCGGCGCATAGGCCAGGGGTTGCGGGGCGGAGGAGAAGCCGAGGCCCGTGGACGCACGGCCCAGCACCGCGCCCCCGACGAGCAGCGCCACCGCCGCCGCCGCGCGCATCGCCCACCCCTGAAGCCCGGTCCCGCGTGCCGGCGCCGTGAACGCGAGCACCGGCGCCCCGCCGGCCGCGCCCCCGCCACCGCCGCGCGTGGCGTCCACGATGATCCCTTCGGCGCGCAGCTGCGGCGCCAACTGAGACCACGCCGTCAGCGGCTCGTTGGGCGTCGGTGCCATGGCCGACAGCCGCGCCAGCCGACGGTACGCGGCGACCTCGGCGCGGCAATCCCAGCAGCCCGCCAGATGCGTGGCCTCGTCCGGGGTCGGGGTGTCGTCCGCAATCGCGGCCAGACGGTCAATCGAGAGGTGTGACATGTTCCGAGTCCTTCGCCGGTGAGGAGGCGTCTACCAGATGCGCGAGCAACCGACGGAGCTTCGCGCGGGCCTTGAACAATTGGGATTTGGAGCCACCCGAGGTGATGCCGAGTTCCCGGGCGATCTCTTCGTGCGTGTATCCCTCGACGTCGTGCAGCACGAACACCGCGCGTGCGCCGGGGGAGAGCTGCTGCACCGCTTCGTCGATGGACTGCGCGAGGAACGAACGATCCGGATCCTCGTCCACCGACACGGTGTCGTCCTCCATGACCACTTCCAGCTTGGCGAGCCGCCGCACCGAGCGGAGTGCATTCAGCGTGCGATTCACCGCGATCCGATGCGCCCAGGTCGAGAACTGGGAATCCCCCCGCCAGCTCGGCAGCGCCCGGAAG
>JANJUF010000108.1 GCA_024710705.1 Gemmatimonadaceae bacterium
CCGGCGATGAACATCCTGATCAAGCTGATGTCGGTGGTGTCGCTGGTGCTGGCGCCGTGGTTCATCGCGTAAGGAATTGAGACGGAAGACGTAAGACGGAAGGGGAGCCTCATTCGGGGCTCCCCTTCGCGTTTTCGCTCCGCTCGCCTCGCTTGCCTTCGCTCGTACTGCCCGCCGTCACCCACGTTTGGTCGTGCGGTCCACGCGCGCTGTGGACGGCGGCGCGGTCCCAATACGCTGCATGACGCGCTTTCGGAGGCCGATCAGCATGCCGGAGATCTCTCCGAGCCGCGCTTCGAACACCGCGTACTCGCGGCTCTCGAGCACCCCGAGGTCCCGGGCAAGGAGCAAGTGGTATTCCGACTCCCGCGCCGAGGCCAGGGCCATCGTGATGTAGCGGTTGAACTGCGCCTGGCTCGGGTGCCCGGAGCCCTCCGCCAAGTTCGCCGCGATGGACGCTGCCGAACGCCGGAGCTGATGCGCCAGACTCGGGTAGCGGCGTGCCATCGGCCCCTCGGTCACTGGGTAGAGGAGCAGCACGAGTTCGTGCGCCTTCTCCCACACGGCTAATCGGCGGAAAGGATGCATGCGCCAATAGTGTGGAGGGGCTCCGTCACTCCGCCGTCATGGCATCGCAACCCATTACATTTCAACGCCATAGCGGTAGCAGTTGCCTTCGCGGCGGCAGTCGCTCTCCCGGCAGCCATCGCGGTGGCCGTTGCCGTTGCAGTTCCCTTCCGTCTTCCGTCTTCCGTCCCAGATGCTTTCTCTCGGTATCGTCGGCCTCCCCAACGTCGGCAAGTCCAGCCTCTTCAACGCTCTCACCGCCGCCAAGGCCGAAGCCGCGAACTATCCCTTCTGCACCATCGACCCCAACGTCGGCGTCGTGAACGTGCCCGACCCGCGGCTCGACAAGCTGGCGGAGATCGTCAGCCCGGAGCGCACGGTGCCGGCCGCGGTGCAGTTCGTGGACATCGCCGGCCTCGTGAAGGGCGCGAGCACGGGCGAGGGCCGCGGCAACGCCTTCCTCTCGAACATCCGCGAGACGGACGCGATCGTGCACGTGGTGCGCTGCTTCGACGACGAGGACGTGATCCACGTGGATGGCTCGGTGGATCCGGTGCGCGACCGCGCGACGATCGAGTTCGAGCTCGCCCTCGCCGACCTGGCGGTGGTGGAGAAGCGTCTCGACAAGGCGAAGCGCGCGGCGAAGACGGGCGACAAGGACGCGGCCGCGGAAGTGAGCTCGCTGGAGAAGGCGCACAAGCCGCTCGCCGATGGTCAGGCGCTGTGGCACGTGACGCTCACCGCCGAAGATCGCGAGCGCCTCAAGGGGCTGCAGCTGCTCACGCTCAAGCCGATCCTCTACGCGGCGAACGTGACGGACAGCGAGCTCACCGGCGCCGAGGGCAAGCATGTGACGGCGCTGCGCGCCGCCATCGCGGCTGACCACGAGCCTGCCGAGGTCGTGACCTTCTCGGCGAAGATCGAGATGGAACTCGCCGAACTGCCGCCCGAGGACAAGAAGGAGTTCCTCAGCTCGCTGGGCATCGAGAGCGCGGGCTTGGATCGCTTGATCCGCGGCGGCTATTCGCTGCTCGGCCTCCAGACCTACTTCACCGCCGGCGAAAAGGAAGTGCGCGCCTGGACCATCCATAAGGGCGACACCGCGCCGAAGGCGGCGGGGGTGATCCACTCGGACTTCGAGAAGGGCTTCATCCGGGCGGAGACGGTTTCGTTCGCAGATTTTGTGGCGTGCAACGGATGGAAGGGAGCACGAGAGAAGGGATTGGCTCGGGCGGAAGGGAAGGAGTACGTCATGGTCGATGGCGACGTAGTGCTCTTCCGGTTCAATGTCTGATAACTGCAGTTGGGAGTTATGAGTTGGGAGTTGTAAGTCTCACAACTCCCAACTCCCAACTTCCCACTGCAGTTGAAGTGCTGCATCCTTTGGCGATGCGACTCCTCTCCGCCATCTCCCTGCTCGCCGCCGGCAGCCTTCTCGCCGAAGCCCAGACCACCCCGTCTCCCGGCTCCCTCGAGTCCGCCCGCACCGCCGCCCAGCAGAACCCGAGCAGTCTCGACGCCGTCATCTGGCACGCAAGATTCGTCGGCTACACCGACTACTCCTCCGCCGTCGCCATGTACACGGAGGCCCTGCGGCGCTGGCCCGACGAGCCTTGGCTCCTCCGCCACCGCGGCCACCGCTACCTCTCCCTGCGGAAGTTCGCCGAGGCCAAGGCCGACCTCTCCCGCGCCTACGAGCTCACGCGCGGCAAGCCTGATCTCGTCGAGCAGGACGGCCAGCCGAACCCCTCCGGCATCCCCACCAGCACGCTGCAGTCGAACATCCGCTATCACCTCGCGCTGGCGCAGTTCCTGACCGACGACTTCCAGCCGGCCGCCGAGATCTGGGCCGCCGACGCCGAGGTGGCGAAGAACTTCGATCAGCGGGTCGCCGCCACCTATTGGCAGGTGCTCTCCCTCGCCCGAGCCGGCAACCTTGGCGCCGCCCGCCGCGTGCTCGCGACCGTGCGGGGCGATTGGATCATCATCGAGAACGGCAGCTATCACCGGCTGCTGCTGTGGATGAAGGGCGAGCTGCCCGAGGCCGATCTGCGCGCCTCTATGAGCAGCCCGCTGGAGCGGCAGACGATCGGCAATGGGATTGCCCAGTGGAAGTTCGCCACCGGGGATCGCGTAGGCTCGGCGGCGGCGCGGGCGGAGGTGCTCGCGACGGGGCCGAGTGCGTCGTTTGGATTCATTGCCGCTGAGCGGCTCCCGTCTCCCTGAACGAGCGGGTGAGGCGGGAGCGGCCAACGAGAGAAGTGCGGCGATCGTGCGCTGTGGGGCGTGAGGGGGCGCGAGCAGGGGGAGGCGAGAGGTGGTCGTGCCACGTGACCCGTGACCCTATTCCCCGCACCTCTCCCGTCCCAACCGTACGTCTGTCCCCGCACAATCGACCCACCCCCTTACGTCAACTCCAAGTCTGACTTAGAATTAGGGGCTACACTAAAACTTCACCTCGGCAGACGAAGGCAACCCGTCCGCCGCGATTAGACCAAAGGAGGATTGCCGCATTGTCTCGTGAATACGAGGCGGTGTACATCTTCGATTCTGCTCTCGAAGACGCCGCCATTGCCGAGAAGATCGAGAAGCATCATGGCTTGCTCGGTCTCGCTGCGCCCGCGACCCTGGACCACTGGGGCCGCCGCCAGCTCGCTTACAAGATCAAGAACAAGGAAGCCGGCTATTACGTCGTCGCCCGCTTCGCCGCCGAGGGCAAGGCCCTCCCGGAGTTCGAGCGCTCCCACAAGCTGGACGAGGGCGTGATCCGCTACCTCATCTCGGTGCACGAGCATGAGCTCGGCGCGCCGCCGATGACCGAAGAGCAGCTGGCCGCGCGTCGTGCGCGCGACGGCGATGACGACGACGACGAGGAATAGCCCATGCG
>JANJUF010000057.1 GCA_024710705.1 Gemmatimonadaceae bacterium
CGTGGTGCAGGTGCCCGAAGGTCTGCTGCTGCGGGATAATCGTGACGTGGTAGCGGCGGGCGTAGGCCACCAGCTCGGCCACGTCGGCGCGCGACATCGAACCGCCGGGTGGTGCGATCACCGGCTGCGAGGCGAACTGCAACGTGTGCTCGAAGTACAGCGTGAAGGTGTTGAGCTTGTACGCGGCGATCGTGCGCACCTGCTTCTTCTGGTACTCGAGCGTGGGCATGGGCCCGCGCGAGAGGTCGTCCTGCATGCCGCGCCAGCGCATGGCCGGCCAATCGCGGATGGCCACGCGGTGAAGCACCGCGGCGCTGGGTGCGCCGGTGATCAACTGCTTCAGCGTCTGCAGGCCGTAGAAGATGCCGGCGGCATTCTGGGCGATGACCGTGGCGCCATCGGCGGAGGTGACGAGCGCGTAGCCCTCGTCGTGCATCGCGCGATCAATGGTGAGTCGCTCGGCGGAGAGTGCGCGGCGACCGGCGTCGGTGTCGGCGCGCAGGAGCGTGACGTGCCAGCCGCCGTTCGGCGCCACCGACGCTACGTGACCGCGCGAGCGCATCGTTTCCACGAACTCATGGGCGGCCCAGTGGTCGTCGGCGTTGCTGCCGGCGTCCACGGTGATGGGGGCGCGGAAGCGGGCCGGGGGCTCGGCGCGGACGATCTCGCGCGGGGCGGGGAGGAGGCGCGGGGCCTGGGCGGCGAGTGGGGCGGCCGCCTGGAGCAGCGCGAGGGCTGCGAGGGCGAGGAGGCGCATCTGCGGAATGTAATGATTGTGGCGGACGCCCGGCCTCGGCGTAGCATGCCCTGTGATCGACATCGAACCGGCCGATGGAGCACCACTTTCCAAAGTAGCTACCAGTAGCTACTTTGGGGACATGCGGGTCGTCGGCATCAAGCTGCTCAAGAACAAGCTGAGCGAGTACGTGAAGCTCGCCGCCGGTGGAGAGCGCGTGCTCATCACCGACCGCGACCGCGTGGTGGCCGAGTTGGTGGCGCCGCGGGTGGAGGCGGATCCGCGGATGCAAGATCCGCGTTGGGCCGATGCCGTGCGCAGTGGCATCATCACGCCGGCGCTGGTGAAGAGCGACACTCCGCCACCTCGGCATCCCGTCATGAAATTCCATGAGCTCATGGCCGGTCTGGACGAGAGCCGCGCCGACCGGTGATATACCTCGACGCCTCCGTGGCGCTGGCGGAGATTCTCGTTGAGGATCGGCGCCCGGATCCTGCGCTGTGGGCCGCGCCCTTGGTTTCGAGCCAGCTGCTGCGATACGAGATCTGGAGCCGCGTGCATACGCAGGGGCTCGCACAGCGCTTGGGCGCATCGGTGGCGGCATTCACGTCCCGGGTGGATTTCGTGGAGCTGCGCGGCCCGGCGATGCAGCGCGCATTGGAGCCATTCCCCCAGCCGGTGCGCACATTGGATGCCCTGCACCTCGCGGCCATGGACTACCTCCGCGAGTCCGGGTACGAGGCGACCCTCGCCAGCTACGACCGTCGCATGCTCGAGGTTGCGCGCGCCATGGGCTTCGCCGTGATTGAACCCTGATGCCCACGCCCACCGAACGCATCTCCGAGCGCCAGTACTGGCGCCGCGTGATCTTCGATCACGACACCCGCGCCGGCCGCGTGTTCGACGTCGTGCTCATCATCGCCATCCTCGGTTCCGTGGCGACGATGTTGCTCGACAGCCTCCCCACGCTGCCGCCGTCGGCGCACCGCATCCTCTACGGATTCGAATGGCTGTTCACGCTGCTGTTCACCGTGGAGTACATCGCGCGGCTGTGGTGCGCGGCCGACCGCCTGCGCTACGCCAAGAGCTTCTACGGCGTGATTGACCTGCTGGCGCTGCTGCCCACGTGGATCAGTCTCGTCCTGCCCGAGTCGCGCTTCCTCGGCGTGGTCCGCGTGGTGCGGGTGCTGCGCATCTTCCGCATCCTCAAGATGACGCAGTACATGACCGAGGCCAGCATCCTCACGCAGGCCCTGGTGGCGGCGCGCTACAAGATCGTGGTGTTCATGTTCACCGTGCTCACCGCCGTGAGCGTGGTGGGCTCGCTGATGTTCCTGATCGAGGGGCCGGAGCACGGATTCACGAGCATCCCCACGGCGATGTACTGGGCCATCGTGACGATGACCACCGTGGGCTATGGCGACATCTCGCCGGCCACCACCGTGGGGCGCATGCTGGCGAGCGCGCTGATGATCCTCGGCTACGGCATCATCGCCGTGCCCACGGGGATCGTGACCATGGAGCTGCAGCGCTCGGCCAAGCGGATGCCGCGGGCGGTGAGTTGCGCGAAGTGCGGGCGCGACGGGCACGATGCCGATGCGCAGTTCTGCAAGGAGTGCGGGACGGCGTTGCCGGTGCGCGGGGTCCTGTAGGCCCTAGGCGGCGAGGTGGGCGTCGGCAATCAGTGGACCAGCCGCCGGCACCGTGCCGACGAGCTCCCGCAAAATTGTCCAGTGTCGCGGTCCCGGATGCAGGATCCTTACGTGCGGGCGCGCAAGCCAACCGTCAATCAGCTTCGCGGCCACCTGCGGCTCGAGATGGGGATTGAAGCGGCGGTCCGTCGCGATGCGGAGGAATCCCAAGAGCGTGTGCCAGGGGAGCGCAACCACTTCGTCCAGGTTGAGCGCGCGCTCGAGGAAGGCGCGCTGAAGCCTGTGGTGCTGGCTCGCGCTATTGAACGCATCCAGGAGCACATTCACATCGAGGATCTTCACTCGTTCCGATCTCGGCGCTGGAGCTTCAGGTAATGCTCGAGGTCCTCGTCCAACAGGATCTGCTTCATGCGCTTGGCATCCCAGTCGGCAGGGAAGCCGATGTTGAAGCTCGGCAGATGGTACGGCTCAGCCACCGCGACAGGCGCATCGGAGAGCCCACGCGTGATCACCCGATTGAGCGCTTCCTTGAAGGAGACGCCCTCGGCGTCGGCGAGTTGGCGAACCCGCTCGAGGAGGTCGGGGTTGATGTCCACGGTGGTGCGCATACGGTGATGCTAACGCATCAACTTGGTGATGTCAAAGCATCACGCGCGTCATCGAACCATTCCCGCTACTGGTCCTGGTTCACCGCCGCAGCGGCTCCACCGCGCGGTCCCAGCCGTAGAGGCGCGACACCCGCTCCGTGAGCTCGTTGATCACCCGGCCCCCGAGACCGCCGTTTGTCATCACCACCAGGCCATACCCGTGGCGGACGTGGCCCTCGACGTTGGCGCTGAATCCCCAATTGCCACCGCTGTGGTGGAAGTACCATCCCTCGCCGCGGTAGCTCAGCATGGGCCCAACGCCGAAGGGCCCCGTGCCCACAGGCGTGAGCATCTCGCGCGCGGCGGCTTGGGTGAGCAGCGTGCCGCGTGGCCCGCGCGCGGCCCGACGAAGCTCAATCACGAAGCGCGCGAGATCCTCGGCGGTGGTCCAAAGTCCGGCGGCGGACTGTTCGGGATACACGTGCCAGGGTGCGTCGCCCATCCGCCGGCCCTGCACCGAGTGCGCGTGCGCAAGGTGCGCGTGCAGGGAGTCGGGAGCGGGCTGGGCGAAGCTGCTGTTGGTCATGCCGAGTGGCGCGAGCACCATCTCGTGCATCCAGGTGGCGAAGTCGCGCTGCGTGAGATCGGTGAGCGCGAGCTGCACGATGGTGGTGCCGCCGCCGGAGTACTTGAACCGCGCGTAGGGAGGGCGGGCGAAGGTGACCGCTCGAACGTTTGTTGGGCTCTCGCCATTGAGGATCTGCATGAGGGTGGGCCGTGGCGCGTCGGGCTTGTAGCCGGGGAAGCCGAAGCCGTCATCGGCGCCGGAAGTGTGCGAGAGCAGTGAGCGCCAGGTCAGCTTCTGCGTGCGCGTGAACTCGGAGTCGGGGACGCGCCAGGAGCGGAGCGTGGCGTTGATGTCGTCGTCCAGGGTGAAGCGGGCGTCCTGCACGAGGCGCATCACGGCGAGGGCCGTCACCGGCTTGCTGATGGAGGCGGCTTGGAAGCGGGTGCGCGCATCCACGCGTCGGCCGGTGGCGGCGTCGGCGATGCCGTAGCCTCGGGCCCAGTGGACCTCGAAGTTGTGGATGACGGCGACGCTGATGCCGGGTGTGTTGGTGCGGGCGATGAGCTCGTCGAGCGTGAGGCCGGCGACGCCCGTGTCGCCGGGAATGCGCGGGGCTTCGACGAGGGCGCGGAGGGAGTCGGCGGATTGGGCGGCGGCGCCGGGCGCGCCCAGGAGGGCGAGCAGGGCGAGCAGGGCGAGGAGGAGGGCGAGGGGGCGGGATTTCACGCCTCGAATGTGGAGCAAACTGCGCGGGCGGGCCAGTTAGATTTCGGAGTCAGCCGGCGCCCCGGCTGACAATGTGAAGAGCGCGGGGAGGGATCCGACCCGAAGATCCGCGCGCCAAGCCGTCACCCTGCGCACTTAGGCGCCGAAGACGGTGGCAATGTCGGCCGGTGTGAGTCATCACCGGGGCCACGTGCGAACTGGGCGTGCACTGCCTTCGAAAGGGTACTCACATGACAGAGCGCATCAAGCGCACTCTCGCCGTCTGCCGCGACCGTCTGCTTCGCGACGGGTCCTGCGCCACATCGTTTGGGGTTGTCTCAGCGGGGCATCCGCTGCTCGCCGCTGGCCAGGCGCTCGACGCCGTGTTGCAGCAGGCCGAGCGTGAGGACTGGAACGCGGAAGCGAGTCGGCTCGCGGCGCATCGGGCGATGGGTGCGCTCGAGGTGGTGGCCACTCGGTTTGAGCAGTTTCGGGAGCATGAGGCGTATCAGGCGCTATTGGAGATCGCGTATAGCTGACAGGCTAGCAGTTGACGTAGGTGCAGGGATTCTGACTTCCCTGCGTGAGATACTCCTTCACTGAACCATTCACGTATCGCTCTCGAATCTCCGAGGGCGCTACGGTCCCCACGAACTCCCAGCGTCCCTCAGCCTGCTCGGCCGTAAGCGTCCGGGTGGAGTAGGGAACTGAGAGCGCGGGTACCCATCGATCAACAGAGTACACCTCTCGTACGATGCCTTCGAACACTGCCATCGCGAATCGCGCGCCTTCTCGGCGGTTGCCGAGTCTCCAAATTCCGCGCGTCGCTTCGTACAGTTCGTGCGCTGTCATGTTGCGACGGTAGACGCGGTTGAGCCTGAACAGGAGCGTTGGCTCGGTGATGACTACTGGTTTGGCGGCATAGAAGACCATGAGTTCCTCGAGCGGCATCCGTCCCAGCTGTAGACTTCGCCAACCAGCTACCTGGTTCGTGAGATTCCCGAGTTCAAGCAGATCAATAACCGCGGCTTCGACTCTGAAGGCAGACTCCTCATCGGCGAGGCCGTGCGCCAGAACCTCGAGGCGCGGCTGCAGGCCTTGCGCGAAGATCTCTGCGATTCGGCTGGTCTTCTCGCTTTGCAATGGATCCTCCAGGTGCGAGAGGACTCGGTTGCCCTTTCCCTTGCCCACGTAAAACGGACGATCGGTGCGCGGATCGACGTACAGGTACACGTAGAATCCGAGCTGTTCCGCGACTCCCGGCGGGAGCCGGTCCACGATTGAACCGCGATGGCCAGGTATGCCCGACATGCCCAGACGATACCTCGAGGACTAATCCTCAGCCAGCGGGGGAGATAGCTTCCTGAGATGACAGATGCGCGCACCGCCGAGTTGTTGGCCGCCCTGGAGAGCGACATGACGCTCGAGGCCGGGGGGCCGTTCCTGAAGATCGCTGCCGACTACTTCGCGCAGACCAAGACTGGCGAGGGGCCTGTCTCCACGTTGTTGGACAAGCAGACGCTTGCGGCGCGGTTCGATGAGCCGATGCCGATGGGGATCAAGCCGCTCGCGGATGTGGTGAAGCGGATTGAGACCGACATCATGCCCGATGTGAATCGGCTGATGCATCCGATGTACATGGGGCATCAGGTGTCGGCGCCGTTGGCGGCGGCGGTGTGGACGGATGTGGTGATCAGTGCGGTGAACAACTCGATGGCGGTGTGGGAGATGAGTCCCGTGGCCACGGTCATCGAGGAGCGGGTGATTCGGTGGATGTGTGACTTGGTTGGGTACGGGCCTCGAGCGTCGGGGACGTTCACGTCTGGTGGGACGGAGG
>JANJUF010000127.1 GCA_024710705.1 Gemmatimonadaceae bacterium
CACCGTGGCCAGGTCGGCCACCCCGTCGGCACGACGCTGCATCGTCCGCGTGGCCACGGTCTGCGAAGCCGACCACAGCACGGTCGCGAAGACGACCAGCGAGGCCGCGAGGGCCACGACATACGACAGGGTGAGGCGACCGCGGATCGAGTTCACGGCCCGTCAGCCCTTCAGGACGTAACCGACCCCGCGCACCGTGGCAATCAGCTTCTTCTCGTGCGGCGCGTCGATCTTCTTGCGGAGGTGGTTGATCACCACGTCCACGATGTTCGTGCCCGGGTCGAAGTGATAGCCCCAGGCGTATTCGGTGATCAGCGTGCGGCTGAGCACCCGGCCGGCGTGGCGCGCCAGATACTCGAGCACCAGGAATTCCTTCGGCGTCAGCTCGATCAGCTGGCCGGCGCGACGCACTTCCCGCGCGTCGAGATCCACCTCGAGGTCCGCCACGGTGACCTTGGGCGACACGATCGCCCGCGGGCGCCGCGCCAGCGCTTCCACCCGGGCCAGCAACTCCTCGAAGGCGAAGGGCTTCGTCACGTAATCGTCGGCGCCGGCCCGCAGGGTCTCCACCTTGGCATCCACCGCGTCCTGCGCCGTGAGGACCAGCACCGGCTTCTCGAACCCACGCGCCCGCAGGTTGCGCAGCACCTGCTGCCCCGAGCGCCCGGGCAGGCGCAGGTCCAGCACGATGAGGTCATAGGGCTGCGACTTGGCGAGCTCTTCCCCCTCCTCGCCGTCGGCCACCAAGTCCACCGTCCAGCGGGCCTCCTCGAGCCCGCGCTTCACGAACTGCCCGACGGTCGGATCGTCCTCGATCACCAGGATCTTCACGTGGCCACCACCGGCAGCACCACGCGGAAGGTGGAGCCCTGCCCGAGCACGCTCTCCACCTCGATCACGCCGCCGTGCTCCTGCACGATCCCGTAGCAGATCGAGAGCCCGAGGCCCGTACCCTGCCCCGGCGCCTTGGTCGTGTAGAACGGCTCGAAGATCTTCCCCACCTCGCTGCGGGCGATGCCGTGCCCGGCGTCCACCACGTCGAGGAAGACGCCACGCTTGGGGTCGGTGCCGGCCCGCGTGACGATGCGCACCGTGCCCCGCTCGCCCATGGCGTCCATGGCGTTGATCAGCAGTGCCATCAACACCTGCACCAACTGCTCCGAGTTGGCCTGCGGGACGCGCCCGATCGTGCGGTCGAGGTCGGTCTCGACGCTCAGCTTCTTGAACCGCACGTGATGCTTGAGCAGGAACAGCGTGCGCTCCACCACCTCGTTGAGGTCCACCCGTTCCTTGCGCGCCTGCTTCGGCCGGCTGAAATCGAGCAGGCCATCCACGATCTGCTTGCAGCGCACCACTTCGTTCTCGATGATGCCGAGGAAGTCGTGCGTCTCCGGGGCCAGCACCACCCCGGCCTTCTCGAGGTCCTCGATCCGGTACCCGAGCGATTCGGCGCAGGCGGCGATGGTTGCCAGCGGGTTGTTGATCTCGTGCATCACGCCGGCCGCCAGCTGCCCGATGGCCGCCAGCTTCTCCGCCTGCGAGAAGCGCTCCTGCGCCTCCTTCCAGTCAGTGACGTCCTCGCCGATGGTGATGACGTGGCTCACCGGACCGTCGCCGAGCCGCATCGGGATCTTGGTGATGCGATACGTGCGGGCCTCGCCCGAGGAGATGGACTCGGTCTGGTACTCCTGCATCCGCCCGGTGGAGAAGACCTCCTCGAACTCGCGCTTCAGCATCTCCGCCGGCTGGCGATGCAGGATCTCGAAGATCGTGCGGCCGATGGCCTCCTCGCGCGACACGCCCTGCATCCCGGTCTCGCGCTTGCGATTCCAGCTTTGGATGCGGTACTCGCGGTCGATCACGTAGAGGCCCAACGGCAACGAGTCGATGATCTTCTCGGTGAAGCGGCGCCCGCGCTCGATCTCGGCCGTCCGCGACGCCACCTCGACCTCGAGCTGCCGCGACCGCTCGGCGTGGGCGAGCTCGGGCGCCAGCAAGTTGGCGAGGGCGGTCAGGAGCATCCGCTCCTCGTCCCCAAGCGCGCGCGAGGTCCGCACCACCAGCGCACCCACCCGACGGTCCCCGAGGATGACGGGGGCGACTTCCAGGTCGCGCACCACGGTGAGTCCATCGCCGAGCCGGAGGCCGTTCCGGACTTCGGTTTCCGTGGTGTCCTCCGCCCCAGCCACCCACGCGCGGCTCAGGCCCGTGGGCGTGTGGAGCCAGAGCGAGACCTCCGCCGCGTCCAGGAAGGAGCGCAGGGTGCCCAGCGCGCGGTCAATGGTGCTCTCCAAGGCCCGCGCCGAGGCCAGCTCGGCGCTGATGCCGGCCAGCGCCGCCAGGGAGCGCGCCGCGCGGCCTTCGGACTCGACGTCTGGGGGCGTGGTCTTCGTCACGGAAATGGTGGAGGACCAGCGGGAAGCTATGGCCGGTGGGTGGGTCGGACAAGTGAATGGGACGCCCGCGGTGCGCCGTGATGACAGCGCCACGGTCGCCGCGGCAGACCGCGTGCGCCAGCCCGGCGAACTGTCCGCGGCACGACCGTTGCGCACCCGTGCCGGCGTGCGGGCGGTTCGCCCGCGGACCCTCACACACTCATCCAGGAGACCGACTTATGGTGTACCGCACGACGTTGGCCCCCTTCATCACGATGCGGCGCGAAATGGACCGTCTGTTCGAAGACGCCATCACCCGCACCTCCCCCACGCCGGCCAGCTGGCAGCCGGTGGTGGACGTGTATGAAACGCAGGACAGTTGGACCTTCGATTTCGAACTCCCCGGCGTGGACCCGGCACAGGTCGAGGTCACGGCCGACCAGGGCACGCTGCGCGTGCGCGGCGAGACCCCGGTGCGGCGGGAGAGCGAAAATGGCCGTTGGCTCTCCACGGAGCGCGTGACGGGCACCTTCGAGCGCCGGTTCAAGCTGCCCGCCACCGCCAACGAGGAGCAGATCGAGGCCAGCTTCGCGCACGGCCTGTTGACGGTGCGCGTGCCGAAGGTGGAGCTCCCCAAGGCGCGCAGGATCGACATCAAGACCTGAGACGGAAGACGGAAGACGGAAGGACAGGCGATGCGGGGCCTCCCTTCCGTCTTCCGTCTTGTGTCTTCCGTCTTCCCTCAGAGCTTTGCTATCTCCGCCAAGATCTCCGCGTTCTCCCGCCGGTGGCCTGGCGAGGCCTCCACGTGCGCCCAGCGCACGATGCCCTGCTTGTCGATCAGGAAGTAGGCGCGGGTGGAAAAGAACGTGTGCTCCATCAGCGTGCCGTAGGCCTTCGACGCCACGCGCTTGAAGTCGGAGGCCAGGTCCACCGCCATGTGGTACTTCGCCTTGTACTCCTTCAACGAGGGCACGGCGTCCACGCTGATCGGCAGTACCGTCACGTCCTTCGCCTGGAAGGCCGCGTAGTCGTCGGTGAACGCGCACATCTCGGCCGTGCAGGTCGAGGTGAAGGCGAGCGGAAAGAAGGCGAGCAGCACGTTGTGCTTCCCCTGCTGCGCCGACAGCGTGAAGGGGGTGCCGCTGGTGGTGTCGAGCGTGAAGTCAGGGGCCGGCGAGCCGACCTCGGGTACCGCAAGCGCCATCGCGCAATTCTCGGACGGGGTGGAGAACAAGCCGGGTCGTCGCGGCATCTTCCGCGACGACCCGGACCTGCAGTGGAGCGTGCCGGGATCGAACCGGCGACCCCCTGCTTGCAAAGCAGGTGCTCTCCCAGCTGAGCTAACGCCCCGCACTCCTCTAAAGCTAAGAGCGAGGAGCGAGGTTGAGAAGCGAGAGGTGAGAGAAAGGGGCGAGAGACGAGAGGCGAGGGGAAGGGTTCGCACCCTTCCCCTTGCCTCCTCAAATCCTCCCCTCAGCCTCTCGCTCCTCCCATTCGCTCCTCGCTCCTCACTACTCGTGCGCCGGCAGCGGCTCCATCGTCTTGGGATCCACCGGAACCTGCACCTCATCGCGATACGGTGAGGTCATCAGGAACACGCGGGCCTTCGGGAAGGCGTCCATGAACTGTGCGTAGCTCCATCCGAAGAGGCCGGCGAAGCCGAGGAAGATCCCGACCTCCCACAGCCCCAGCGGCAGCGCTGAGGCGCCGGCGCCGTGGATGGACGGATAGATCTCGGTGTAGCGCGAGAACCAGAGGCCGACGAACGACGAGGTCGCGAAGAGAATCATCGTCGGCGACCAAATCTTGGCCTTCACGCTCATCAGCCCGGCGAAGGGCAGCACGAACGTGAGGATGGCTGCGGCCATGGTGGTGGTGCTCCACACCCCGCTCAGGCGCACGGTGAACCAGTGCGTTTCCTCGGCGAGGTTGCCGTACCAGATGATGATGAACTGCGAGAAGGTCAGGTAGCCCCAGAATGCCGTGAAGGCGAAGCCGAGCTTGCCGACGTCGTGATAGTGCTTCTCCGTGATCAGTTCCGGGAGCTCGGGGAACTGCCCCTTCCACCAGCGCAGGAGGACGGCGAAGACCATGAACGACACCAGCCAGCCGCCCATGAACACCTGCCAGCCGTACATCGTGCTGAAGAAGTAGTAGTCCAGCGACATCGAGTGGTCCCAGGCGAGCACGCACCAGCCGAAGCCGAAGACGATGGCCATGGCCACGGCGAGTTTGCCCTGCAGCGAATGCGTGCTGTGCAGCTCGCGGCGCTCCTCACCGAACGAGGCGCGCATCCTGGCGCGCAGGCCGGCCGCCCATGAGGCGCCGAACTCGGGCGTCACGCCCACGTCGAGACGGACGGTGGTCCAGATGTACCACACCTGCAGCACGAGCAGCGCGCCGAAAGCCAGCAGCGAACGCAGGTAGAAGAAGCCGTGGTTGAAGTACAGCTCCTTTTCCGGGATCAGGTAGCCGGTGCCGACCTTGTCCCACCACGGATAGATATGCGACTTGCCACCGAAGATGATGACCAGCAGGCCGATGGCGGCGAAGGGCAGGAAGGCCACGAACCCTTCCAGGAAGCGGATCACGCCGCGCGACCAGCGCGCGGTGACGATTCGCTGCACGGCGACGAACATCACGCCGGCCGAGGCGATCGTGGTGAAGAAGAGCCAGTTCACCAGGAAGGACTGCCAGGCCCGCGACTCGCCGGTGGCGGCGCCGACGGCGAAGAGGAGCATGCCCAGGACGCCGAGGACTAGCGATGTCGTCTTGAAGGCCGACGGCATCGTCTTCGTGCGGAGGACGTCAATCAGCTGGTCGCGCGGTGGCGAATAGTGATGCTGATGGCTCATGTTAGTGGCCCCCGTGGTCGTCGTCCGCGGCCTTCTCGGCCTTGGGGACGATTCCGGTGGTGGTCGGCTTGACGTGGAGGACGGGGACGGTTGGCGCGATGGCGCTCACCCGGCTGAACGAGGCGGCCTCGCCCGGGCGCACCACCTGCCCCGTCGGCACCGGGTACTTGCCCTGCAATCCGCGCACGTAGTTCACGATGTCCCAGCGCTCGGATTCGGAGATGCGGTTGAAGCTGGCCATCAGGCCGCGGCCGTTCCGAAGCATGCCCCAGAGGTAGCCATCGCTGCGCGCCGCAGTGGCAGCGCCATTGATCGCCGGCGCGAAGCCGTAGGCCGGGTTCAACTGCCGCAGCGTGCCATTGGCGTCACCCAGCTCGCCGTGGCAGACCGCACAGTTCACTTGGTACAGGCGATGTCCGTTGGCGATCGAGCGGGCGTCCGCCTCGACCGGGTTCGGCACGCGCGAGAGCGAATCCACCGCCTGCATGGACGGCGTGTAGGAGACTTCCCACGAGGCGACGGTGAGGCCCGTCATCGGCACCGAGCCCTGCGGGTTCCCGCGGAACGGCGTCGTCTCGCCGGTCAGCGAGTCCATGGAGAACGCCTGCCAGGTGTTCACCGACGGCTGCTGCTTCATGTCTGTGAGCCAATCGTTCGGATCGCAGGCGGCCAGCGCCAGCGGCAAGACCAGCACCCCGAGGGTGCGGCGGATCGTCCTAGCGCTCACCGCGCACCTCCACCGCGCCGTGGCGGCGCATGACGGCTTCCACTTCGGCGAGCTTGTCCGGCGCGCACTCGCACCAGACGCCGAAATGGCCATGACTGAAGCGCGGATCGTAGCCCACCGTGTCGGTGAGCCGCGGGATCCCCGCAAGGAAGAACATTCCGAACACGGTCGACAGCGCACCGACCATCACCATCACCTCGAAACCGAACACGGTGTAAGGCAGCCAGGTGGCGATGGCTTTGCCGCCCACGACCAGCGGCCAGTACATCGAGCCCCAGATCGAGAGCCAGTAGCCGAAGGTCACGCCGGCCAAGGCGCCGAAGAGCGTGAACTTGCGGACGCCGCTCGGCGGCGGATCGATCGCATGCTCGAGTTCATGACGCGGCGTCGGCGAGTACGCCGTCAGCTTGCCGAGTCCCTTGTGCTTGAGCTCCTCGATCGTGTCCACGGTGCTGTCGAGCTCGTGGAAGACACCAATCATGCCGCGCATCATCTCAGTGCCCCCCGTGGTGCGAGTGCGCCTTCTTCATCTTCGGCGGGACGATTTCCTTGATTTCGGCGAGGGCCATGATGGGCAGCTGCTTCACGAACAGCAGGAACCACATGAAGAACCAACCGAAGGAGCCGATCAGCAGGCCGTAGTCCACCCAGGTGGGCACGTAGCTCGACCACTGCCAGGGATTGACGTCGTGCGAGAGCGAGGGCACCACGATCACGAAGCGCTCGAACCACATCCCGATGTTGATGAAGATCGAGAGGATGAAGAGCCAGGCCGGATTGCGGCGCAGCTTCTGCGAGAACAGCGAGAGCGGGAGGATCATGTTGCAGGTGAGCATGATCCAGGCGGCCCACCACCACTGCCCGAAGACGCGGTTCCAGAAGTAGTCCTGTTCGTACGGGATGCCGCCGTACCAAGCGATGAAGAACTCGACGATGTACGCGCAGCCCACCACCAGGGAGGTGAAGAGCACCATCTTGGCCGAGGCGTCGAGATGGTTCAGCGTCACGTAGTGCTTGAGCCCGAACCAGCGGCGCATCGGGATGATGATCGTCCACACCATCGCGAAGCCGGAGAAGATGGCGCCGGCCACGAAGTAGGGCGGGAAGATCGTCGTGTGCCAGCCCGGCACGATGCCCATCGCGAAGTCGAAGGACACCACGGAGTGCACGGAGAGCACCAGCGGCGTCGAGAACGCGGCCAGGAACAGGTACGCGCGGGCGAAGTGCCGCCACTCGCGCTCGCTGTTGCGCCAGCCGAAGCTCAGGAATCCGAGGAGCTTCTTGCGGATCGGGTTCGTCTCGCGGTCACGCAGCACCGCGATGTCGGGGATCAACCCAACGAACAAGAAGGTGGTCGAGATCGTCAGGTACGTCGTGATGGCGAAGACGTCCCACACCAGCGGCGACTTGAAGTTCGGCCACAGCAGGCGCCAGTTCGGATACGGGATCAGCCAGAAGAACTTCCACGGGCGCCCGATGTGGATGATCGGGAACAGGCCGGCCGTCATCACGGCGAACACCGTCATCGCCTCGGCGGCGCGGTAGATGGTCGTGCGGAAGCCGGCGCGGAAGAGGTACAGGATGGCCGAGATGAGCGTACCGGCGTGCCCGATACCGACCCAGAACACGAAGGTGATGATGTACACGCCCCACATCACCGGCGGGTTGTAGCCGGCGACGCCGAGGCCCTGGTGGATCTGGTAGCCCCAGGAGAAGATGCCGAGGCCGAGGCAGGCCAGCGCGATCAGCAGGCCGCCGAACCAGGCCTTGGTCGGCTTGAGGATCGACAGGATCTCGTTGTCGACCTGCTCGTAGCTGGTGACCGCCGGCAGTTGGATGTCGGCGGAGGCGATGTTCGGCCGGCGCGGTTCGTCGGCGGGCTGCACGAGTGTTGCCATGGTCGCCGCCTCCTTACGCGTTGGCCGACGCCGCAGGCGCCGGATGGTTGACCTTCTGCAAGTAGACCACCGCCGTGTAGGTGTTCAGTTCCTGGAACACGTGGTAGGCGCGCCGGTCCTTCGCCCACTTGGCCACCGACCAGTTCTCGTCGGCCGCATCGCCGAAGATGATCGCGCGCGACGGACAGGCCTGCGCGCAGGCCGTGGTGAACTCGTCGGGCTCGAGGTCGCGGCCCTCGAGCGCCACCCGGTTCTCGGCTTCCTTGATGCGCTGCACGCAGAACGTGCACTTCTCCATGATGCCCTTCTGCCGCACCGTGACGTCCGGGTTGAGCTGCCAGTGCAGCGGCTCCGGGAACGCATACTGCGTGCGCGAGGGGTCGCCGTACCCGAACCAATTGTAGTAGCGGACCTTGTACGGGCAGTTGTTGGAGCAGTAGCGCGTGCCGACGCAGCGGTTGTAGACCTGCACGTTGAGCCCGTTGGGCGCGTGGTAGGTCGCGTACACGGGGCACACCGGCTCGCAGGGCGCGTTGCCGCAGTGCTGGCACATCATCGGGATGAAGCGCGTCTCGAAGTCCGGATGGTCGGCGTCGAACTTCACGTCCTTCGGCTCGCGGTCCAGCTCCCAGTAGCGTTCGAGGCGGATCCACGCCATCTCGCGCGAGCGCGTGATGTTGGCGCCGAAGCCGGTGCGGTCGGGCAGGATCTGCGCGCCCTGCCACGACGCGCCCACCGTCGGGATGTTGTTCTCGGCGTAGCAGGCCGTCACGCAGGCCGAGCAGCCGGTGCACTTGGCGAGGTCCACGGTCATCGCCCAGCGGCGCTTGGCGGCGCCGGACCAATGCTCGGGATCGTACTGTCCCTTGTCCTTCGAGTCCTTCACGCCGAACTCGCCCTGGGCGTCGTTCGCCACTGGCGAGCGGAGCCCGGGGAGGAAATCGGTGGAGGCCTGGCCGTCGAAGTGATGGTGCTTCACTTCGTTCTCGCCGGCCAGCAGCGCGGCGATGGTGGTGGCCTGCGCGATGTTCCGGCCGTGCTGGCGCCCGGAGCCCTCGATCGTGACGATGCGCTCGCTGCCGTTGGCCCTGGCCACGCGGGCGCGGGTGGCGCCGTACACGGCGGCTCCGCTGCGGGCGTCTTCGGTGACGGCGCCAAGCTTGTACGCGTTCTCGCCGGCGATGGCATAACGCCCTGCCGCCTCCCCCTGCCCGCGCCCGAGGGCGATGGCAATGGTGTCGGGCCGGATGCCGATGTACACGAAGGCCGGCGCGGTGATGGACCCCGCGTCGGTGGTGACGGTCACGTGATCGCCGTCCTCCACGCCGAGTGCGATGGCGGTCTCACCGTGCATCTCGACCACCGTCTGCCACAACGTCTTGGTGACGGGATCCGGCAGCTCCTGCAACCACGGCTTGTTGGCGCCGCGGCCATCGCCGAGGGTGGGCGAGAGGTACGTAATGAGCTGGTAGTCGCCCGTACCAGCGGCAGCCGGCGCCGGCGCGACGCGCGCCGTGCTGGCCGTGCGAGTCGCCGCGGAACCGCGAGTGATCGCCGAGGTGAGCGCGGTGCGCAGGTTGGCGTTGCCGCCGAGGCGCTCGGCCAGCCAGGCCCGGTAGTCGGCCGCGCGGAAGCGCTGCGCCAACTGCGGATCGCTCTTCGCCACGGCGAGCAACACATCCGCCGTGGAGCGCGAATCGAACACCGGATCCATCGTCGGCTGCTGCAGCGAGAGCAGGCCCCGCACCGGCTCGGCGTCACCCCAGCTCTCGAGGCCGTGGTGGTCGGGGAGGATCAGGTCGCAGAGCGCCGTGGTCTCGTCGGGGATGCTCGAGAAGGCCACCTTGAAGGGCACCTTCGCGAAGGCAGCGGCGAACCCGAGCGACGGCGGCGTGGTGTACGCCGGATTGGCTCCACGCACCATCACCAACTCGAGGCTGCCGGCGTTCATGCGCTGCGTGAGCGCGCGTACCTCGGCGAGCGAGGCGACACCGTCGAACGCGGTGAGCGCGCGGTCGGGGAAGATCGTCTTGCCGATGCTGCCGCGCTGACGGTTCAGCTCGGCGACCGCCGTGGCGAGCTCGCCCGCGTTGGGCGTGTAGCCGCCGGCGATGACGGCGCTGGCCTCGGCGTTGCGGATTTCCGCCTGCAAGCCTTCGAGCAGCGCCACGCCGACGCCCGCCTGTTCCGCCGCGGCAGCCAGCGAGCCGCGGCCGAGCAAGGCGTTCACGATGGCCAGCTCGGAGCCCGCACGCGCCGGAATCCACTGGTCGGCATTCAGGCCGGTGAGCGAGCGACGCGCACCCACGTAGATGAAGCGCGGCGCGCCCTCCACCTTGCCGCGCGCCTCCGCGAACGCGAGCTGCTGCGGCACCGGCACACCCCAGCCATCGAGGAAGTCGGCGCTGAACGACACGATCAGGTCGGCGGCCGAGAACTCGTGGTGCGGCCACGACGCGCCGTACGCGGCGCGATTGGCCTGGGCCGTGGCCACGGGAGCCTCGGCGTCGTAGCTCAGGTGCGCCGGGATGCCGTAGCCGGAGAGGATCTGGTCGATCAGCGCCGGGAAGGAGCCCTGCTCGTGCTGGTTGATGAACGCCGCACCGGCGCGACGGCTCTTCACCTCGCCGAGCTTCTGGGCGAGGATGCCGATGGCGTCATCCCAGGTGGTGGCGACGAGGCTGCCGCCCTCACGCTTCATCGGGCCGCGGAAGCGGTCGGGGTTGTAGAGCCCCTGCAGCGACGACTGGCCGCGGGCGCAGAGCGCTCCGCGGTTCACCGGATGCGCGGGATTTCCCTCGGCCTTGATCGCGCGGCCATCGCGGACCTCGACGATGAGCCCGCAACCGGCCGAGCATTCGCGGCAGGTCGTGGCGTAGTAGTTGGAGACGCCGGGGACGGTGTTGTCCGGCGAGACCAGGTAAGGGATCAGCTTCTCGACCTCGCCAGTGCCGCATCCGACGGCGGCGGTGGCGGCGGTGGAGACGCCGAGGACCTTGAGGAACTCGCGACGCTTGACCGCCGCGCGCTCCTCGGTTCCCTGGGTGGCTTCCGTGGTATCGGGAGTCATCGAGATCCTAGTAGTGGCAGGTGGCGCAGTCGTAGCTGGCGCGCTTGCGGGGCGTGGCGAGGGCGGCCGAGTCGGGCTCGTAGCCGGCGGCCCGCATTCCTTCGGCGGCGTCGTAGCCGTTCACGTGGCACTGGACGCACCAGCCCATGTTGAGCGACTGCGCCTGGAACACTTGGGGCATGTTGTTCACCTGCCCGTGGCAGGTCTGGCAGGTCACGCCCGCGTTGACGTGGCGCATGTGCGGGAAGTGCACGTACTCCGGCACCTTGTGCACGCGCACCCACGGCACGGGCTGGCGGGCGGCCCAATAGGCCGAGAGCTTCTGGATCTCAGGACGGTCCCCACCGACCAGCGTGTGGCAGGCCATGCAGGTGGCCACGGCGGGAAGTCCCGGGTCCGGCGACTGGCCAGCGGCGCTGTGACAGAACGCGCAGTTCATCTGCAGCGTGTTCACGTGCACCGGATGCGGGAACTTCACCGGCTGCTCGGGCGAGCGGCCGATGCCGCCACCTACATAGAAGGTGTAGCCGGAGGCGCCGCTGTAGGCCCATGGTCCAGGCTCCGCCTTGCCTGCGGCTTCGCGATTGGCCTTCTGCGTCGCCGTCTCTTCGGCGGGCGCCTGGGCGGCTTCCGCCGCCGACTGCGACCCGGCGTAGGCGGAGAGCATCGTGGCGGCCAGGGCGATTACGGCCGTCCCCGGGATGATGACCCACTTGCTGCGACCCGTCATGCGCGAATGACTCGGAGGGAGGGAAATCCGAATAGTCCATTCGGCTTGTGAACGATTTCACAAGCCTTTTTTCGTCACGGGAAGATGACCCGCGCGCCTACCACCCGCAAGTGCGTGCGCGATGCGAAGTTGGCGGCGCGCAATCAGCGCGCCCCCGACCGGGTGTCAGTCAGAACCCGACAGCGCTTCGCCCGGCTCGAGCCCGCGCTTCACGCGGTCGATGGTGCGCAAGACTTCAATGCCCATCGCACGGACCAGCGTGAGCTCGCGGCTGTCGGGCCCGGCGCGATTCAGCAGCGAACGTACCGAGCGCATGATGTGTTCCGGATTGCGCGTGCGATAGAACGCGATGGCGGCGAGGGCGCGATCGATGTCGGCGAGGGCGCGTTCCCACTCGTCGTGCTTGGGCAAAGCGGCGTGGTGCTTGTGGCGCGCGACGTCGCGCGTGGCGTCGCCGGCCTCGAGGTGCAGCTCGTAGGCCGCGACGAGCACCGCCTGCGCAAGGTTGAGCGACGCGTGCTCGGTGGTGGGGATGCGCACCAACACCTGCGCGCGATCGATCGCATCGTTCGGCAGGCCGTGGTCCTCCTGGCCGAACAGCAGGGCCACCGGCCCATCGACGGCCTTCTCGAGCATCACCGGGGCGAGCGCGCGCGGCTCGGTCACCGGCCAGCGATGCGCGCGGCGCTTGGCCCCGAAGGCGGCGACGTACACGCAATCGGCGACGGCGTCATCGAGCGTCTCGAAGTGGCGGATCCGCTCGACGAGATCGCGAGTGCCGTGGGCGATGCCCTCGATCCGCCACGGATCGTAGGGCACGGGCGCCACGAGGCGCAGGTCCACGAACCCGAAGTTCTTCATCACCCGCACGACGGCGGCGATGTTCACCGGGTCCTGCGGTTTGTGCAGCACGATGGCAACGCGATGGAGCACGGACATGGGCCGGAAGATAGTCGGCCCGGTGCTCGCGGGGCGTGCGGGGGCTTAACTTACGCGCTATGGAATTCCTGACCGATCTCCTGAACCAACTGCGCGATCTCGAAAGCCTGGTCGCCACCGCCGGCTACGTGGGCGTCACGGCCATCATCTTCATCGAGACCGGCCTGCTCTTCCCCTTCCTGCCGGGCGACTCGTTGCTCGTCACGGCCGGCCTCGTGGCCGCCGCCCACGATCCGGTGGTGAACCTCAATGTCTGGACGCTCGGCATCCTCTGCTCCGTCGCCGCCATCGGAGGCGACCAGATCGCCTACGCCATCGGGCGGCGCTCCGGCGAGGCGCTCTTCAAGAAGGAAGACTCGCGTTGGTTCAAGCAGAGCCACCTCCGCGCGGCCCACGCGTTCTACGAAAAGCACGGCGGCAAGACCATCATCCTTGCCCGCTTCATGCCCTTCGCCCGCACCTTCGCGCCCGTCGTCGCCGGCGCGGCCAAGATGCACTACCCGACCTTCGTGTTCTACAACGTGATCGGCGGACTGCTCTGGATCTGGTCCATGCTGCTTACGGGGTACTACGTGGTGAAGATGGTGCCAGGGCTCGACCGCCACGTGGAGACGCTCATCATCGGCATCATCCTGCTGTCCATCACCCCAGGCATCTACGGCTGGTGGAAGTCCCGCCGCGCCCGTCCTGCCTGACCTTCGTCAAAAGCCACCGAGGAACGACCCATGGCCCATTCCCTTCCCGCCCTGCCCTACGCCCACGCCGCGCTCGAGCCGCACATCGACGCGCAGACGATGGAGATCCACCACGGCAAGCACCACCAGGCGTACGTGAACAACCTCAACGCCGCCATCGAGAAGGCCCCCGAGCTGGCCTCGTGGTCGCTCGACGACCTCTGCCGCAACATCGCCAAGGTGCCCGAGAGCGTGCGTGGCGCGGTGCGCAACAATGGTGGCGGCCACTGGAACCACTCGCTCTTCTGGGCGACGATGGCCCCGAAGGCGGGTGGCGAGCCCGGCGGTGACCTCGGCGCGTCCATCGGCAAGGCCTTTGGCGACTACGCCAAGTTCCGCGACGCCTTCAAGGCCGCGGCCGTCGGCCGCTTCGGCTCCGGCTGGGCCTGGCTCGTCGCCGCCAAGGACGGCACGGTGAGCATCGAGTCCACGCCGAACCAGGACAATCCGCTGATGGAAGGGCGTCACGCCCTGCTCGGGCTCGACGT
>JANJUF010000129.1 GCA_024710705.1 Gemmatimonadaceae bacterium
AGCTGATCGGGTCTGAATCGTATCGCCGCCGGCTGCTTCGGCGCAGAGCCCGAAGGGATCCGAAAAATTCACCGGATCGCCGTTCGCGTACCCGTACAAATTGAGCCCGCCCGCCAGCCCGATCGGGTCCGGCTGCGTGAACTGGCCTCCCATGGGATCATAGTAGCGATTCCGCCGATAGAGCAACCCCGAGGCGTCCGCCTGCTCCACCACGAGCGACCCCATCCACTCCTGCGCCCCGACCGAGGGCGTCCCGAGGTATGCGCTCGCCGCCACGCCCGGCCACGTCACAGCATTGTTCATCAGCAACGTGTCTGGCTTCGTTGCTCCCTCGAACAGCCCGCGCCAGTTCACGTGCGGGTAGAACGTCACGAGGATCGAGTTTCCCGAAATCCGGACCGCACCCAGTGGACGATCGATTCCGAAGGCGTGCGTGTAGCCGATGCGCCCGAACTGGTTCTGCGCGCTTCCGAGACCGTGCCCACTCGGCGCGTCAGACTCGGCGGACGTCGCCGGCGCGCGAATCTCGTAGAGCGTCTGGTCGCCGTCCCAGACCGTCCGGCGCACGGTGCGGTCGCAGCCGGCGACGCTGCAGGATTGGAGGCGGTCGGTGTGCACGAGCACGCGTCTACCGAGTGCGTCGTAGCGGTAGCGCTCAATCACGCCCGCGGGGTCGTCCACCGCGGACCCCTGGCTGAAGTTCCCAACGTGCCGCTCGAAGACGGCCAGCCGCCCGAGGCCGTCGTAGTAGTGGCCCGCCTGCGTCCAGCGGTCCAGGCCGATGTCCGACTTCTGTTGCTCGATCCCTTGGTACCCGTCGCGCCATTCCCCCACCCCCTCGACATTGCGCCGGTCGCGGTAGTTATGCGCGGTGCTCGGGTTCGGCCCCGCAACGACCGCGAGCCGGCCCGCCTCGCCGTACGTGTAGAGCCGGTACGCCGGGTCGTCCACATCGTTGCCGATCTCCACGCCATGTCGGCCCGAACGGACGACGTTCCCGTGCGCGTCGGGCAGGAAGTACTCCTCCCGGTCCGGCGCCAGCGTGATCGTTGACGTCAGCGCGCCGAGTCCGGCGTACGTGTTCGTCACCAGCGTACTGGCGCCGTCGACGAAACGCTTCCCGGCGAACGTCAGTAGGCGCCCCTGGGGGTCGCGCGTGAGCGTGTCGGCGAGCAGCACGTCAGTGGCATTCAGTTTCAGCAGTCGGCGCTGGACCATCCCGTTGGGGTCATAAGTAACGGTGTCCAGCACGCCATTCGGGGCGCGCAGGGTCGCCAGCTGGCCCGACGGCGTGTACGTGATCTGAAACGCGCCGCCGAGTACATCGGTCACCGAGGTGAGCGCGCCCGTGCCCGTCGCGTACGCATACTGCTGCGCGGCGGTGACTCCAGAGGGAAGCAACTGCGACGGGTGCCAGAGCTTGGTGCGCCGTCCGGCGAGGTCGTAGTCGTACGCGAGGATATAGCGGTGCGCGGCGAAGTCCGTGGCAGGGAGCGGCGCGCCCTCCGCGGCGTAGTGGAGCGTCCGGACGTACGCGGTGTCCGCCCGGAGTAGACCGCCCGGAGACCAACCGCGCCGGATGCGAGCCACAGCGTTGTCGGCGCGCGTCATGCGCCCGCCGCGATCGTACGCGAACGTCGCCGTGTCGCCCGGGATTCTGAGCGCGGCCGTGCCGCCCGTGCTGAGTGGAAAGGCGAACTCGCACTCGCTCGCCACGAAGAAGCTGCAGTTCAGTCCGTTGTAGATTCGCGCCGGCGTCGTGCGCCGCACGAGCTGGCCCGCCGCATCGAAAGCGCTGGTGACGTCGACGTCAGCGCCGACCTGCAGACGCACCACGTGGCCCGCCGGGTCGTAGGTGTACGTCTTGACCCCGCTTCCACCATTGCCTTCCTCGACCACGCGACCCGCCGCATCGTACGAGAACCTCGTGGTTAGGGCGTCGAGGCCGGCAGGATTCGGATTGGCTGTCCGCGAAACGCTATCAGGCCGGCCCTCGTCGTCGTATGCGGTGACGACATGAAGGCGCATCGTGGCCTCATTGAAGCTCATCGTGCCGAAGACGGTGCCGCTCGAGAAGACGTAGCCGGGACCGAAGGAGTGCTGCCGCACGACGCGGCCCATCAGGTCGTAGAACGTCGAGTCCACCCTCAGGAGCGTTGTATCCGTTGCCGAGTGGCGAACACGCGAGCGCACCACGCGGCCGAGCGCGTCCCGGTCCACCTGCGACTTGAACCCGCGGCGGTCGTACATCGTCACCGCGTTTGCACGAGCATCGTACAGCACCGTATCCGCATTCGTCGTGTCCACACCGGGCAGTCGGCTGAATCGGTAGAGGTCGGCGGCGCCGCCGCCCTCGTGATAGAAGACCGAATCGCGGCGGGTCGCGCTCGACCCGCGCTGGCTCCACATGAGGTTGCCGTTCGCATGGTAAGCCGCGATCGTCGTGTCGCGGCCGTTGGCGGCGAACACCGTGTCGGGCAGCGGCAGCGTCTCGTGCCATCGCATCGCCGTGACCGCGAGGCTATCGCCGAGGGACCGGAGGTTGGCTGACCACAGCGTGTCGATGAGCCCGCGCGCATTGTACTTGGCGCGGGACCAGGCACCGGTTGGCATCGACACCGAGTCGGCAAGCGCCGGAAATGTCTGGTGGTATCGAATCCGCGTCTCGCGCCCGTGGGCGTTCCGGATGCGCGTCGGAGCGCCCAGCGCATTCACCCAGAATCGCGTCTCATCAGCGACATCGGTTCGCGGCGCGTTGAACAGCGTGTACGCGGAGTCGGGCGGGGCGATCACGGTGCCGACTCCGCGCGACTCCGCCATCGTGACGCGATTGACGATGGCGTGCGGCAGTGAGCCGCCAGCCGCCAGGCTATCGGCTGCGAGACGATTCCCCGCGTCGTACCGAAAGTGCGTGGCGACGCCGAGGCGGTTCGTGCGCGTGACCACCCGGCGCGCGGCTGCCGAAGTGCCGTACACGAAGCGGACTGTCGTGCCGTCCGGGTCGGTGATGGAATCCACGTTCGCGCTCGAGACGGCCACCCGGGTGACGCGCATGGTGTCCCCTGCCACCAACGCCGGGCCCGGCGCGACGACGCTGTCGAGCTTGAAGTTTCCATCATAGCGGAACCGATAGGTGTCCACCGTCGGCCAGAGCGGGACCTTGATGGAGGTCAGGCGCGCGGGATTCACGGTCGTGTCCTGCCGGAAGTACGTCACGTCGGCGAGGCGACTCACCGTCTCAAGGTGCAGTCCGCTGCCGTTGAATCGAATCTTGGCGCCAGCGGCGAGGTGACGCTCGTACCACGTCCCACCGTTCGTCACCTTCGTGATGCTGTCGGGCCCCGCGAGCGCCGCACCGAACCAGGGCCCCGCCCCCGTGGCGGCGATGTAGACTCGCGCCGCGCCGTCCCCGCCGACCCATAGCAGCTTCGTGCTGCTGACGACGATGATCCGCTCCATCCCGGCAAGCCACCAGCCGGCGCCGAACGGGCTGTTCCCGCGATTCACGATCACGAGCTCGCTGATCACCGTGTCGGCAGAGACGCTGCCGCCGTGGTGTCGCCTCGTCTCGAGCAGCAGGGGGTAAATGCCCGTCGCGAATGCGCTCGCGTCGAACGTCACGGCAATGCGGCGGGTCTTTCCGGGCGCAAAGGAGGTATCCGCCCAGCTCGTCGGGGTGCCCACGAGCCCGTTGTTCACCCAGAGCCGCGCCACCACGGAGTCTGGCGTCAGCCCGTTGCTCGGCAGGGTAAGATTCGCCGCGACAATTGGCGTCGGGCGCGCGTGATCGGAGTTGTAGACCAGCATGGGCGCGCGGACTTGGTTCCTGGTCGTCACCGATGGCAGCCCGTGCGCGAGCACGAGATTGCCACAGATGTTCCCGCCATCGCGACCCGCCGGCACGTTCACACACAGGCTCGGCGCGATGAGATCGGTTCGTCTGGCCAAGACCAGTCCCGGCGTTCCCACGGGATCCAGCGCGCGGACAAATACGTCGGTTCGCGCGGAGTCGATGGCACCGGTGTTGTACGCCGTCGTGTCGTGCCGGAACGCGCCCACTGCGCGGACGACGATGGCCCCATCGTCACGCACCGTGTTGTCGGTGGAGAAACCCACCTGCCGAGTGTGCGTTCGTCCAGCCGATGTGGTGTCCAGCGTGATCAGCGTGGTGTCGGGCGCGCAGGTGATCCCTGAGTGACAGCCGTTGGTAAGTCGATATGAGGCAGGGCGGCTGCCCTCGTTGGTGACGGAGAACGTTGCCGTCATGCCGGACGCGCTGGTGTGGCGCTCCAGAGTCATCGCTCCCGCCGTCACGGCGACTTGGAAGGTGGGTCGCGTGTATCCCGGCCACAGGTAGCGGAACGTCGCGCTTCCATCGGCGAACTGTGGGTCCTGGTTTTGATCGAGCCCTTCGATCGAGGCATACAGATTGTTGTATCCCTCATTGGCCTTCGACAGGCGGACTTGCCCCCAGTACTTGGCGCCGTAGGGGCACATCACGCCCATGACGCTCAGCGAGTCGATGATACTGACGCCGTTGTAGTCGATCACCAGGGTATGCCAGTCCCAGTCGCTGCAGATCTCGATTTCAACCGCGACGAAGACCGCGGTGTCCGTTGGTGCCGAGATCGCGCTGAGGTCCACGGTGTCAGCTGCCGGCAGCACGGTGATGCAGGCGCTTCCGAGGCCGCACCCCTGCGCTTGGGCCTCGTGGGCCGACACCAGCACTGCGAGGATCAGTACCACGCACGCGGGAGCGAACTGGCGGCGAGTCTTTCCGGTCATTGCGCCCTCCCGGTCTTGTTGTGCCACCGAAGTCTTGCGCCACCATGTGGCTAGCAAGTTTGCAATCGAATGGTAACACAAACCACATATTACGTCAAATTAGCACTTACTGTGCATACGGCATCAGTGTTGGATGCGACATCAGAAAGCGTTTCGGATTGAGTGTGCTCTGCGGCGGCAGCATTATGTCATGATGGAACGAGCGCGCGAGCCGAGGGTGTTCCACCGGCGGTCTGGGAACTACGCTACCGGACGCGGACTGTCCACGCAGCCGGACCCCATCGGACTCGCCGGCGGGCTGAACCTGTACGGCTACGCCGATGGCGACCCCATAAATTTCTCCGATCCGTTTGGGCTCTGCCCGAAGGACGCCGGCGGTGATGGTGAGACCGAGGATTACAGCGATTGCCCAAAGGGCTCCTCGGGCTACTACGCGTACCGCGCGACGCAGGCCGATAGCAGCATCCTCAGCAGCGTCACGAACACGATCCTCGGTTGGGGAGCCACGTGTGGGGAGAGCGAGGAGTGTTCGGCGGCCGCTGCGGTTCTGACGGTGTTCGGCGGCGGTAAGGTGCTTGATGGCGTGGTGAAGTCGGCGCAGTACCTCCGCATTGGCGTCGGGCGACACAACGGTCGACGAGTGTATAGGGCAGCCGGAAGAATGATTCCGCGCCGATGGAATAACGGACACATCGACTTCTTCGATCTCGGACCGCTCCCATGACGGATGATCTGACGGACTTCCAAAGGCGCGCCTGCGCCGATGTCATCAGTGCAATCGCGGCAGCGGGGAGAGCTCCGGACTCACAGGAGAAGCTCGGCAACCAAGAGAAGTACTTGGTCGTGTCATTCTCTGGCTTCCGCGTGCTTCTCTACCTTGACGGCGCTGAAATTCTCGGCAATGGCTTGGATTTGCGACTCGAGAAGGAAGACTTCAAGAACCTCGATCAACTGCGTGAGCGACTGCTCACAGAGCTAAGGCCATTGCTTGCCTAACCCATAGTTCTGCTGCAGCGGCGCAGCCGCTGTCAGCAGCAACTGGCGGTTAGGCTTCGATGAGGTGAGCACGATGCAGACGCCGCCCGACCCCCTCACAGGGTCGGGCGGCGTCGTCTTTGGCGCGCGGTCGTTTCGTGCGCGGCGCGCGTCAGCTCGCCTTGCGCTTGGCCTTCGTCGCCGGCGTGGCGCGGCGGCGCGTCTCGAGCATCGCGTCGACGAGCTTGAGGACGGCGCGCTGGTCGGCGGGCGGGAGCTCCTCGATGCGGCGCAGGCGCTTGAGGAGGCGCGCGGTCTTCGGCGAGGTGCGCTCGGGGAGTGCCGTCACGCCGAGCAGCACATCGGTCGAGACCTTGAGCGCCCGGGCCAGGTCGACGAGCAGCGCACCGGGGGGCTGCTGGCTCTCGGTCTCGTAGTACGCGATCACGCGCTGCGAGACGCCGGCGGCGCGCCCGAGCTCGGTCTGCGTGAGGCCGCGCTCCTGGCGGAGCGTGGCGAGGCGGGCGGCGAATCCGTCGAGGGCCTTGAGCTTCATGGCGTCGGACACGATCGGCGTGAGGGGCAGCAGCATCGGGACCTCCGAGGATAAGGGCACGTTTCCGACGACCGGGACTTGCGCGGGCGGTGATACCCGATAATCGTATAATCGCTGGCCACGGTCAACTGGCGCGATTTGGGCGCGCCTCCCCCTTGACAGGTTTTCCACGGAGCGGCGCGAATGGCGCGGATCCCCGACGCGGAGCTGGAGCGGCTGAAGCGCGAGACGGATCTCGTCGCGCTCGTGCAGGCGAGTGACGTGGAGCTCAGGCGCCACGGCGCGGACCTGGTCGGGCGCTGCCCCTTCCACGACGACCGGGGCCCCAGCCTCGTGGTGACGCCGGCCAAGGGCCTCTGGCACTGCCTCGGGGCCTGCCAGGCCGGCGGCAGCGCGATCGACTGGGTGATGCGCACGGAGAAGGTGAGCTTCCGGCACGCGGTCGAGCGGCTCTTGGCGCGCGAGGGCCGCGCGCCGGCGACGGCGCCGCTGGTGCCGGTCGCGAAGGGCGCGCGCGTGGACGTGGACGACGCCGCGCTCCTCCGACAGGTCATCGACTATTACCACGAGACGCTGAAGGCGAGCCCGGAGGCGATTGCGTACCTGGAATCGCGCGGCCTCAACGACGTGGCGCTCATCGACCGCTTCCGCTTGGGCTTCGCGAACCGCACGCTGGGCTACCGGCTGCCCAAGCCGCAGCTGAAGGCGGGCATCGCGATCCGCGAGCAGCTGCAGCGGCTGGGGATCCTGCGCGCGAGCGGACACGAGCACCTGCGCGGGAGCCTCGTGGTGCCGATCTTCGGCGCGCGCGGACGGGTGGCGCAGTGCTATGGGCGCAAGATCACGCCCCACCTGCGCGAGGGGACGCCGGACCATCTCTATCTCCCCGGGCCGCACACGGCCGTGTGGAACGTCGAGGCGCTGGTCGCCGCGAAGGAAGTCATCCTCTGCGAGGCGCTCTTGGACGCGATGACCTTTTGGGTCGCGGGCCATCGCCACGTGATCACGAGCTATGGCGTGAGCGGCTTCACCGAGGCGCACCGCGCCGCGCTCAGGCTCCACGGGACGACGCGCGTGCTGATCGCCTACGACGCCGACGCGGCGGGTGATGCGGCCGCGGAGCGCGTCGGCGACGAGTGCGCGCGCTTGGGGCTCGAGGCGTATCGCGTGCACTTCCCGCGCGGGGCGCGCGTGAAGGACGCGAACGGGTATGCCCTCGAAGAAGTGGGGAGCGCCGCGGCCGCGCACGAGGC
>JANJUF010000009.1 GCA_024710705.1 Gemmatimonadaceae bacterium
GCTCGTGGATGCCGCGGTGATCGCGCGCCTGCGCACGGGAGACGTCGCCGGCGCCCGCGCCGCCTTCGCGCGGTTGAACGACGTGGCGGGCCGTGGGCCGTTTGACTTCCGGACCTTGCTGCTGGACGCGCATGTCACCGCAGCCGAGCGGGAAGCCCGCACCATCCAACCCACCGACATTCCCTGACAGGTCTACGAAACCATCGGTTCGTCGGTGGCCTTCATCACAGTATGGCTCAGTTCAGGCGTTTCGCCGCGCTCGTCCTCGCATTCGTGTCCGCTCCGCTGCTCGCGCAGGGCACGGGCACCATATCCGGATCCGTTGTCGCGTCCGGCACGGAGCACCCGTTGGCCGGTGCACAGGTGGTGGTCGAGGGCACGGCGCAGCGCGCGGTAGCGGATGAGCGCGGGCGCTTCGTGATCATCGGCGTGGCGCCCGGCGTGTGGCGCGTGCAGGTGCGTGCCATCGGCTATCGTCCGGTGATCGTTCCGGACGTCGCCGTGGGCAGCGGAAAGCCCACCACACTTGCCGTGCGCCTGCTTCCGGCGCCGGTGGACGTCGCCGCCGTGGAAGTGCGGGCGGCCTACTTCACGCCCACCGCCGAGGGCACGACGTCCACGCAAACGTTGAGTGCCGAGGCCATTCGCCGCGCACCGGGCGTGCAGGAGGACGTCGTGCGCGCGGTGGCCCTGCTGCCGGGCGTCGGCGTCACCCAGCCGGGACGGAACGATCTCGCGGTGCGCGGCGGTGCGCCGTTCGAGAACCTCTTCCTCGTGGATGGTGTCGAAGTCCCCAACATCAATCACTTCGGGACGCAGGGCTCCACCGGCGGCCCGCTCTCGCTCATCAACGTGGATGCCGTTGAACAGGCATCGTTCTCGGCGGGCGGCTTTGCCGCCAAGTACGGCGATCGCACGGCGTCCGTCACCTCCATCACCTTGCGCGAGGGCAATCGGACCCACATTGGCGGCGAATTCACGCTCTCCGCCACCGGTGGATTCGCGGTCGCGGAGGGTCCCCTGGGAGAGCGCGGCTCCTTCTACGTGAGCGCGCGCCGATCGTACCTTGACCTGCTTTTCAAGGCGGCCGGGTTCGGCTTCGTACCGGCGTACAGCGATCTGCAGGTGAAAGCTGTGCAGGACCTCGGCGCCCGGGACAAGCTCTCCTTCCTCTTCATCGGGGCGGACGGCACGGTCACCTTCTTCAACGATGATGCCGACCAGCGCTACGACAACTCGCGCGTGGCCGCGCCATCGCAACAGCAGTACTTCAGCGGCCTCACCTGGCGCCGACTGGTCCCGCGCGGGCTCCTCGACATCACGCTCGGCCGCACGTGGACGGAGTTCCGCACCATCCAGAACGATTCGCTCAGTCCACCGAGCACCATCTTCCGGGCCTTCACGACGGAAGGGGAGCAGTCGCTGCGTGCCGACCTGACCGTACAGGCCACTCCGCGCGTGGAGCTGAACATGGGCGCCGTGGCGCGCTACGCCAGCGATCTGCGCTACGATCTCGTGCTCCCCGGTGCGCTGCGCACGGACGCGTCGGGAACGCCGCAGCCCCTCGCCGTGGACACCACCTTCACCGCCGACCGACAGGCGCTGTACGCGCAGCTCGCATGGCACGCCACGCCGCGGCTGCGCACGACGCTCGGGATGCGCGCCGACCGCTACGGCTTCCTGGGCGGCGCCGCCCGCGGCAGTCCGCGCCTTGGGGCGCGCTACGCTCTCACCGAGCGCACCGCCCTCACGGCGAGCGCCGGCCGCTACTGGCAGACCCCGTCGTTCATCTGGCTGGTCGGCGATCCCAGCAATGCATCGCTTCCACCGTTCCGCGCCGACCAAGCGGTCATCGGCGTGGAGCATCTCCTGCGCGACGACACGAAGCTGCAGTTCGAGGTGTACGCCAAGGGATATGCGCAGTACCCGCGCCGCGTCTTCCGTCCTCAGGCCGTGCTGAGCCCCAGCGGGTTCGATGATGTCACGAGCGACATTCCGTTCGGACTCGAACCGCTCGCTGCCGTGGCGACGGGTCGTGCAGTGGGCGCCGAGCTCTTCGCGCAGAAGCAGCTCAGCGACGTTCCGCTCTTCGGGCTCGCCAGCGTGAGCGTGGCGCGCACCACCTTTGACGGCGCGGACGGCGTGCGCCGCGCTGGGAGCTTTGACACGCGCGCCATCGGGAACATCGTGCTTGGCTGGCGCCCGAACCCCAAGTGGGAACTGTCGGGCAAGTTCCGCGTCGCAGGCGGACTGCCAACGACCCCTTTCATCACCGCCGGGCCGGACGCTGGACGACAGGACTTCTCGCGGTGGAACGCGGGCGAGCGGCTTCCGCTGTTTCACTCGCTCGACCTGCGGATCGACAGACGATGGAGCCTGCAACGCGTACAGCTCATCGGGTACCTCGACATCCAGAACGTGTACGACCGTGAGAATGTCTCCGGACTGCAGTGGGACCAACGGGCGCAGTTGGTGGAGCGGAACACTTCCATCGGGCTGCTCCCCAGCATCGGGTTGAGCGTGGAGTTCTAGGGCGAACGCTCCGTCGCGTGGATGCGTAGTATTGGGTTGACCCCCTCACTCCGGAGTACCTGACCGTGGCGCTGCGCTTTACTCGCTACTGCGTTGCACTCTTCGCCCTCTTTGCCGCCCCGCTCGCGGCCCAGTCCGGCTACCAGCAACCGCCCGCGGCGGTCGCCCGCATCCTCGACGCACCGGCCAAGCCCACCATCCTCATCTCGCCCGACAAGTCGCTGCTCGTGCTCCTCGAGCGCCCCGGCCTGCCAAGCATCGCCGAAGTG
>JANJUF010000027.1 GCA_024710705.1 Gemmatimonadaceae bacterium
TCAGCGAAACGAAGAACACCTACAAGAAGAAGAACATCATCATCGCGATTGCTGACATGACGAGCATGAACGCCAGCGCAAAGAGCATGAGGAAGAGTGAGAGGAAGAAGAAGAAGATGATGATGATGATGATGGTGGAGATGAGGACTCCCGCCGGGGCGATAGTGGTTCAGAGAGGCAGCATCCCAATCCGAGTCCGATCTCCTGTAAGATCCCCCTCCAATCCCCCGGTAATCCCCCGACCGGAGCGGTTGCTTGAAGGACAAGCGCCACACCGATAGGGGGTATCCGAAATCCAGAACGGCCCCGTTTTCGTACGGGGCTACCTATCTGAGGGCTTCAGGACCTCGCATTGAGATCCAGAAGCCCCCCCATCGCCCACTCACCTAGGAGCGGGCGTCACCGAGGCCCAGGCATCCCGCCTGGGCCTTTTTCGTTTCATCCACTCAGGAGGCAGTATGCCGCGCAAGCAGTCGGGCTCACGTTACGTCGAGGTGACCTGGAGGATCGTGGAAGCGTTGGAGAAGGGAGTGGTGCCCTGGGAGCGGCCGTGGATCTGCGGCCAGCCACGGAACGCGGAGACGGGGAGGCGATACCGGGGCATCAACCGGCTCCTGCTAGACTTCACCGCCCTGGAACGGGGATACAGCTCACCGGGATGGCTGACCTACGCCGCAGCAAGGAGGCTCGGCGGGCACGTCCGGCGCGGGGAGACCGGCACTCTCGTCGTGTACTACGAAAGATTCGAGAAGCAACGACCAGCCGAGGCGTCGTGGGACCAGGAGGTCGATCAGCAGTACCTCTACCTCGCGAAGCACTTCTTCTTGTTCAACCTGGACCAGATCGATGGACTCGAAGCCCTGCGAACCTCGTTCGCGGGGCTTTTTGCTTCTACACCCCATGATGCCGTAGCCGAGGAGGTGCTCAGCAGGCCCGGGGCGACCATCCGGTACGGTGGAGACAGGGCGGCGTACAGCCCCGTGGCGGACGAAATCATGCTCCCGCCGAGGGAGGCCTTCCCAGCCCCGGAGGCCTTCTACTCGACCGTTTTCCACGAGCTCGGTCATTGGACCGGGCATCCCTCGCGACTCGACCGTCGTCCTTCGGGCCGCTTCGGAGACCCCGAGTACGCCCAGGAGGAGCTCGTCGCGGAGCTGACGTCATCCTACCTGTGCAGCCACGCTGGCCTCGATGTTGTCGGCCAGTCCGCCAGCTACATCGACAGCTGGATCAACCTGCTGAATCGAGATTGCAGGGCGATCTTCGTCGCGGCGCGGGAGGCCCAGTCGGCCGCGGATTTCATCTTGGGCGAGTGGGCCCCGGAGGTCGAACCCGCGACCTCCATCGGAGCCGAGGCGACGCGGGATGGACTCGTCGCGGTCACGCTGGACTGAGGTCGGCCATCCGGGACTTCAGGCGCGCCTGGAGGAGTGGTACTCGTCGAACCACTTCTTCAGCGCGCTCCCGAACTCACGCTCGAACCCGCGACCTCCCAGGCCGGTGGAGCAAAGTAGCTGGGTCCGGAGGCGGTGCTTCTGCAGGAGGACGGCCATGCCCGCCTGGCCGATTGCACCCTTCGAAGCCTCCATCAAAGCACTCCACGTGTTGAGAGACTCGGTGAGATTCTCCGACGTGGCCGCCCGGAAATCACGGGCGCTCTTGGACTGTGGGGCCAGATCGCCGACAACAAGGGTCTCGTAGCGCCAAACCGCGTACGGAACCTCGTAGAGCTCTCGATGCATCGGCCCGTCAAGATCAAGCTTGACCAGTGCACGACGCCATCGTGGGACCCCCGCAACCAGCGGCCGGCCCTCAGCGTCACTCGTGGGCGGAGGATCTTTGGACTCGCCAGCGAGCCACCCGAACGGCACATCCAGCCCCTTGTTGAACGCGCCAATCACGAGCAACCTCGCGTCCGTTTCGTGGTCGTTCACCACACGCGACATCGTGGCGTGCGACACGCCGAGGTCAGCTGCAGCACGACGGAGTCCTCGACTGCCCCAGTAGGTGTCCACCAAACTGGCCACACGCCCACCAAGGGTCGGGGCTTGCGTCGGACGCAGAACCATTTTATGTTTCTTCATAGGACCGTTATACGGTAACTGTCTGGACCGTAATATACATCCTCGACTGGCGCATCACAAGGACCATCTGCCCGCTGAAGGCTCTACCACCACCAATCACCTAGAAGGCCACAAGCTTCCTTTCGTTCTACCACCGGTCGTGCACGATCACTCCTTCATGTACTCCATATCACCTGGAGATCTCTACTTCATGTCTACGTCCCTATTTAAAGCAACCGCAAACTGCAGAACGCAGCCCCTACTTATCTCTGAGTACTTCGTGCTCAAGGAGCGCTCTAATGACCCACAAACTTTTGGCACAACTGATCGAAGGGGAGGTTGAGGAGCTGGGCGTCCTCGGCCTCACTGTACAAGAATTCGCCCACTTCACCGACACCTTCGTACACCAGCTATTCGGTCACATCTACAGGACTGGCAAGACCTGGAAGTCGCCGCCAAGCCGTGTTCCGCTGAAGAACAGCGACCTCATCCGGCACTTGGCCGGGAGCCGCGCCATCGGCACGCGGTGCGGTGAGCAGGATCGCCGCCTCGTCACGCGGCTCCTCGCTTTCGACATCGACAAACGCCCTGACGACCCCAACTGGGACCGCATCGGAGCGCTGTCAGGCGTACTCGGCCCTCCCCTGCTCTTCCAGAGCAGCCTCGGCGGCGGGCGTCACGCATACTACTTCCTCGATCAGCAGGTTGACCTGCTGGACCTCGCGGACTGGCGCGATCCCTGGGCAGACACCCTGCTGGGAAACGTGCTCCGCAAGCTCAGGCTGCCGGTCGAGAACGGCTTCCTTGAGATCTACCCACAAGGGACCCTCCGCTTCGAGCGACGTGGCTCGAAGGGCTCGAACGGCCGTGCATTCCGTCTCCCCTTCGGGCCAGGCTCCCTCCTGCTCGATCCGCACGACTGCGTCACGCCGCTGGCCAACACTCCACAGGAGTCGCTTCGCCTGTTCCACGCAGAACGGCTCGACCATGTTTTCGGGCAGCTGAGCGTCGAGGCGCTGCAGCAGGCCGGCGATGGGGCACCCCCGCCAGAGCCGAAGCCCGCACCGGCGAAGAAGAGCCGCGAGAGGCGGACCGAGATCGAGCCGAGCGCGACATCTACGGAACCGCTCACGGTTCGGGGCGTCAGCCTGTCCGCTGGGCTTACGGGACCGGGCCAGACGAACTCTGCCCTGATGACGGCATCACTCTACTTCGCTCAGACCTCCGCGAATGTAGAGGGATTGGTCGTGAACGTCCTTGAGTGGTTCGAGAAGCACCACAACGGACATTCCCGCACGCTCAATGATCGTGGCTGGGGCGCGGTCGCTGCAGAGGCGGAGAGCTGCGCCCAGTGGGCCTGGGAACGACGCTCGTTCGGGCCGCGGCTGGGACTCTCCGACGCGGAGGTGGCACGGCATCACGTACTCGCACTCGCCATGACCTCTGGCCCGAGCGCGACATTGGACCCGCGGGAGCTGTTCCGCTTGGAACTTCTCATGGCCGAGATCGTCCGGCACGCTAAGCAGTGGGTGCTGGGACGCTGCCTGCAGTACATCGCCGCCGCCCGCGCCGCGAAGGGCGGCCAGGTGCTTGATGAGCGTGCCCTCTTTGGAGAGATCACCAAGGCGACGCGTGATTTCTGGCCGATGCCACGGGCGCCACTCTTCGTCGTACCGATGCCGTGGGCGCTGCGCGTGCGCTTCGATGGTTTCTCGGCTTCGGCCATGAGCCGACTCTTCCGGGCGCTGCAGGACCATGGATTCGTGACGCTGCTGCATTGCGCCAACGCCTCTCAGAATGTCGCGGCACGGTATCTCGTCCAGCTCGACTTCTCCGTCTCGTTGGGCGAACCCGCACGCCGCGTCGACCTTCCTGCTCAGGTCGGGCTCCTCTTCTCGACCGAAGCGCTCCGCCGGGACTATAGCATCCGCCAACGCCGCCGGATTCGGCTGGCTGCGCTGGACGCATCAGCACGGCTCTTCGAGGACGATACCTCTCTCGTGGTGGCCACGCTCGCGGCCGGAGGATGTTGGACCTGTGCCGTGGCGCAGGTACGGGAACGCAGCGAAGTCGCCATCACTAGCGCTACGAGGGCCGCCTAATGCTGGACCTCGCGAACCTTCCGCCATTGCTCACGGCCAAGCAGGTAGCCGAAGTGCTGAATATTCCGGCCACAAGCGTCTACTCGCTGGGCTTGCCGATTGTGAAGCTCAGCGAAAGGCGGTATCGCTGGCGCCGCGAGGACGTCCTCGGGCTGCTGGCGCGCCCTACTGAGGCTCCGCCACCCCCCTCAGCGATTCCCACGGCAAACTGGGCGCTCCCACCCACAGCATCGCGCACCTGGCGCGAAAGGAGGAGCAAGGCAAGCGAGTAGCACCCGACAACTGAAGACCTACTTGTAAAGCTTGGGGCACGCAAAGCCCCACCCCGTTTCTCTCATGCCGACGGGCCCAACGCGCACTTCCGCGTAGTGGGCCCGTCGGCGTTTTCACATCACAAGACAATGCAAAAGAAGCCAGTAAAACAAAACGGCCAGATCATCAAGGTCGGCGACAAGAAGTACCTGATTCGCATCTCGCTTGGCAAGGATGCTAACGGGAAGCGGCGCTACTTCAACAAGACAATCCACGCGACCGCAAAGGAGGCCGAGGACTACAAGAACCGCAAGCTCCGGGAACGCGACCTGGGCACCACGGCAGGACCGAACGTTGCGCTCCTCGGCGACTGGATCACCCATTGGCTGGGCTCGGTGATCAGTGCCAGCGTCCGGCCGGTCACGCTCGACCAGTACAACTACCTGGCGCGTGCGTATGTGCTTCCGCTCCTCGGCGACGTGCGCTTGTGCGACCTGAAGCGCGGTGTCATCCAGGAGTGGGTGCAGGGGCTGATCGGCCGTGCACTGTCGCCGAGCACGATTCGGCTCGCGGCGTCCGTGCTTCACAACTCTCTTGAAGAACTCGTGACGCGCGGCGAGCTGCCGGCGAACCCTGCGAAGGGCATCGCATTGCCGAAGATCGAGAAGGCGGAGGTCACCTCACTCACGGTGGATGAGTCGCGGACGTTGCTGGCGGGCATCCGGAACACCCCCTACGAGGCGCTCTGGGCACTGCTCCTGCTCACGGGCGTTCGGCCAGCCGAGGCGCTTGCACTTCGCTGGCGGGACGTGGACGGCGGCGTGCTGAAGATCTCACGCAGCCTCAGCTGGACCAGCGACGGACCGCAGATTGCGCCACCCAAGACCAGCGCTGGCCGGCGGACGATCCCACTGCCCGACTACGTAGTTCAGGTCCTCGCGGAGCGTAAGGCGAGCAAGGATGCCACCGGCGCAGATGATCTTATCTTCGCGACTGCTGGCGGCACTCCACTTGAGTGGCGGGTGATCAAGCGGCGGCACTTCAAGCCTCTTCTGAAGAAGCTGGGGTTGCCCAGCATTCGCGGCTATGACCTGCGGCATACCTGTACCACACTGATGATCGAAGCGGGCGTCAGCCCGGCGGCGATTACGGAGCGGCTGGGTCACGTGAGCACTGCCTTCTTGCTCGACACGTACTCGCATGTTCTCCCGCATCACCAGATCGAAGCGACGAAGAAGATGGGAGATCTGCTTGCGCCAACTGCCGAGGAGCCCACTAGCGCACCCAAGGAGGAGAACGAGGAACAGGCCGACCAACAGCCGTAACAACCGTGGAGCGGGGAGGCTACCAACCTCCCCGCTCGGGTTGCTACGCGTTCCTATGCTGCGAGCTGCTGGAGAACCGACGGCCAGTTCATTCGGATTTCGCGACAGGCAGCTGCGATATCACGATTGAGCGTGACTGATCGCGACGGCGCCTGGAAGACTTGACCATGAAACACGTCACAAACGATGCAGAGCTCGCGTGAAACCTCCTCTGACCTCGTCCCCGCGCTGCGCTCGACGAGAGACTGACGCAGCAACTCGGCCACCACGCTGCCTCCGCGGAGGCTTAGCTGCTCCTCCTGTCGAAAGACAAGCTGCACCGCGCCAGTAAGCACGCGCCCCTTTCGCTCGACGCGAATGCCGAGGCTTGGGCTTACTGAAACCTTGACCCCCTCAATGCGAAGCGCGAAGCCTTGGCGATCGTACCGCCAGAACTCCGCGCCCGAGATGTCAAGTTGCTTGAGTATCGTGGCGAAGCTCGCCACAGCCTTTCGATTGCATCGTCTGTTCCGTTCTCCGTTCGCACCGCCGAACGGCATCTGTGCAAGCTGCTGCTCTGCCTGAGCAAGTGCCGCTCTGATGTCCCCGCCCGAAATCAGGGCCCGACTGATAAGCTCCTCAGCTCGCTTGTAGACCGTCACGATGAACGGCGACAAGAACTTCTGGTCACGGATGATCCGTCGTCGCTCTCGGGGGCTCGCCTCGTCGACGTAGCTCCCGAGCTTGTGGTTGCTCATTCGCGGATCCAGCCTGACACGCTTCGCTTCAGCCATCGTACTTCTCCTTTGTCGGAGAGCAGCCCGGCCCTTGACGGCCGTTCGAGCTCGGCTACCTTCTTCGACACCAATGTTGACTTGCCGACACCGGATGTGTCGGCTCGGCGGTACCAAGCCCCGACACGGCGCTATCCGTGTTGGGGCTTGCTGCTTTGCTCGCGGACTAGCAGCTCCACCGAGCTCCAATGTACAGCCGAACTCGATACCGAACAAATCCCGACAAAAGCGAAAGGCGCCAAGTTCATTTCCTACAATGACTTAGCGCCTCAGGCCAATTTCTCGCTTGTCGTGCTTCGAAAGTATAACGTTGGATCTCTACTCGTCTCGAACACCCCCAACCAGCATCCACACCTGCTTGAGCGGCAGCTCCGCCTGGATCTCCTCCGGCAGTCGGCTGAACGTCCGGTACACCGCCTCCACAAGCTCGCGACTATCCCACAGCCGGACAGTGAAGTGCCCCTGACGCGATTCGGCCAGCACCGCCTTGTTGAACCCGCCCCAGCACACTAGCAGCCCCTGGTCAGCCTTGAACGACTGCATTGAGCCCTGCAGCGTCCGATAGACCGTTACGTCTGCTGGCGAGCCCTGTGACTTCACTTGGACGCAAAGTCGCGGATGATCGAGACCGAGCGGACCACGGCCGGCGAGAATGTCGACGCCTCCGTCCGGCCCAGGCGGAGAGAGCCTTGTGTGCCAATCATCTGCCCTGAGCACCGCCTCCACGAGCCGAGCCAAGTCGTGCTTCTGGAACCGGGCCTCGATGCGCTTGAGGATCTGATCGTGCGCCAGCGTGGCGAGGTCGACGTCCGAGACCTCTTCAAGTTCGGCCGACGGTGTCGCAGGCGCGCCGACGGGCCCGGCTTCGCCCGTCCATCCCGGGTCCTTCTCTCCCGCCAGGACTGCCTTGACCCGCGCCACCGCATTGTTGCGCTTGATGTTGCAGACCGTGAGGAAGGCGCCGAACGAGTACAAGAGGTCCTGCCCGAACACAGTACGAGACACATCCGGGCGCAGCCACTTCACCGGACGCGTATGCCGCATCTCGCCCGCAATCTCCTGGTACCGGTACGGACCTGCGACCACACCCAGCGCGATCTGATCCGTTTGCTTTCGAGGAAGCACCACCATGTCGCCGGGTTTCATGTCGAGAGCGAAGGCCCACAGCTGCCCAGCGTGGTTGCCCTTCGCCCGTGGCTTCATGTCTGGGGCGGCGTTGCTGATGATTGAGAACACCTGCTCGTAGTCAGCGGCCTTCTCGAACGACGGGTAGTGCGCGAAGCCGATGACTGCCAGGTCGTTCTCAAGGACGTACTCTTCGTCCTCGCCAGCCCCACCAGCCCGCACCAGGAACAACCGAGGATCAGCAGCCATCCGCTACACCTGTGTTGAGAGTGACATGTCGCTGAGCCAGCTCGCGCACTTCGATTCTGCACCTGAACACAAGATCACGCCGCTGCGCCCTTCGCGTACAGGAAGCGCTGGAAGCCAGAGAAGACCTGACCGACCTCATCCGCAGGCCCAAGCTCGGCGAGCGCGTCATGCATGGTGTTGTACCTAAGCCGAAGCAGCGGCGCCAGCTTTTCAGCGTCTAGCTCTTGCACGCCTTCGCGGACGTAGTGCGAGAGGACAAAGTCCAAGAACGCCTGTCGCTTCCCGCTGAATCGCTCGCTGATCACGACCTTGGCACGCGCAGCCCGCTCCTCCCGCGACATTGGGGGCAGCGCGTACGCCACGTGCGCCAATACGTCAAACAGATCGCTCTTCTCGGCGTCGATGATGCGCTGCATCTCCGTCAGCTGCTCTCGCCCGAACCCCTTCTCCGCCAGGCCGTCCAGCAGCTTCCTCCGCGTTTCCGGCTCACTCCACAGTGCACGCAGCTCGGCTTCATCCTTGAAGAACTCCGGGAGCCGGCCAAAGAGCATCTCCATGAACTGCTGGGCTGACATCGGCGTCCCATCGGGATGCCAGAAGGTCGTTGCCATCATGTGCTGAATGGAGCGCTCCTTCCCGTCAGCGAGCTTCACCTTGATTCGCTGCGGTGGACCCGGCGGCGGGCCTGTCTCCTCGTCCCCATCCTTCCCCCAATCGACCAGGGCGGTCTCCCGGGAGACCCTCGGCTTGCGGGGCTCGGGCTCAATGGGCTCTCCATCCCACTCCGGATCACTGAAGTGGTGATGCGCCTTCACAAAGTCGTAGATCGTGAAGTAGTCCTTACCGTCGAACAACCGAGTCCCGCGGCCGATGATCTGCTTGAACTCGATCATCGAGTTGATCGGCCGCATCAGGACGATGTTTCGAATGTTTCGGGCATCGACGCCAGTCGACAGCTTCTGTGACGTAGTCAGGATGGTCGGGATGGACTTCTCATTGTCCTGAAAGTCCCGGAGATGCTGCTCACCGAGAGCGCCGTCGTTCGCCGTCACCCGCTGGCAGTAGTTGGGGTCCGTAGAGGTCTTCATCTGGTTGATGAGATCTCGCACGGCGCGGGCGTGGTCCTGCGTGGCGCAGAACACCAGCGTCTTCTCCTGCTGGTTGATCTGGTCCATGAAGATCTTTACGCGATGGGCCTCACGTTCCTTGATCTCGATGATCTTGTTGAAGTCCCCCTCA
Source organism: Gemmatimonadaceae bacterium (assembly GCA_024710705.1). Classification (GTDB taxonomy): domain Bacteria; phylum Gemmatimonadota; class Gemmatimonadetes; order Gemmatimonadales; family Gemmatimonadaceae; genus Pseudogemmatithrix. The sequence goes on from JANJUF010000027.1 coordinate 9,129, forward strand.
ACGAAGCGCTCACCCGCCTCTATCTCCCCCTCGACGACCATGTCGTCTGGCGTGTAGACGTACTCGTCGAGGGTTGTTGAGATCTGCTTGACCTTGAACGGCGTTAGGAAGCCGTCGTTGATGCCGTCCTTGAGCGAATAGACATAGACCGGCTCGCCAAAGTAGGCGTAGGTGTCTGCGTTGTCCTTGCGCTTTGGCGTGGCAGTCAAGCCCAGCTGGACAGCCGGAGCGAAGTATTCGAGGATCCCTCGCCAATTGCTCTCGTCGTTCGCCCCGCCTCGATGGCACTCGTCGATGATGATCAGGTCGAAGAAGTCCGGTGGATACTCGCCGAAGTACGGCGCGGGATCTCCGTTTTCGGACCTGCCGCTCATGAACGTCTGGAAGATCGTGAAGAAGACGCTGCCGTTCTTCGGGACTCCGCCCTTCTTCGCGATGTCGCCGGGGCTAACGCGGACCAGCGCACCGTCTGGGAATGCCGAGAAGGCGTTGTACGCCTGATTCGCGAGGATATTCCGGTCTGCCAGGAAGAGGATGCGCGGCCGGCGCGTTGGCTCTCCCGACAGGTTCCAACGCGAGTGGAAAAGCTTCCAGGCAATCTGAAACGCAATGAAGGTCTTGCCTGTCCCCGTAGCAAGCGTGAGCAGAATGCGATGCCGCTTCCGCGCAACCGCTTGCATGACACGCTCGATAGCGATGTCCTGGTAGTACCGACCCGGATGCGACCCACCCTTGTCCTCGTACGGCACGGCAGCGAATCGGTCCCGCCACGCGTCCGCCTTTGCGAACGTCATCGCCCAGAGCTGTTCCGGCGAAGGGTAGACGGAGACCTCGCCTTCCTTGCCAGTCTCCATGTCAATGGCATAGATGCCCTTACCGTTGCTGGCATAGGTGAAGCGCACCGCCAGCTTGCCGGCGTAGTCTTTGGCCTGTCCTGCGCCCTCCGTGAGCGGCTCGCTCTCAGCCTTGGCCTCAACCACGGCAAGCTTCGTATTGCGGTATTCGAGAACGTAGTCGGCCCTTAGCGGCTTGCCGCGACGCCCGAGACCCTCGATGCGCCCGGGGCTGATTAGGTACTCTCGCCGGATACGACTGCCCTCGTACACGCCCCAGCCAGCAGTTGCTAGCGCAGGATCGATCAGCTCCGCCCGGGTCTCGGATTCGTTCATAAGTTCCCAGTGAAAGCTTGGTTTAGCAGCGATCGTCGCAACGCCGCCAAGGCGTCCCTCTTCCGCTCGTAGACCGTGGCGAGGCGCTGGGTTTCCTTCGACAAAGCGTCGAGTCTTTCAACGGCTTCTTTCTGCTTCTTCAACGACACTTTGGGAACCTGGAAGTTTCGCAGCAGCTTCAACGACACCGTCCTCTGCGCCGCTCCCGTCGCGCCGTCGCTCGCCTGCTTGAATATCTGCGGAGACAGGAGAAGATAGAAGAGCCACGAACTATCGATGCCCGTTTTCGGGCGGATCAACCCAATGTGTCGTTGGAAACAGAACTCAACTCCTTCAGGTACGATGACCGGGATACCAAACGAGCCAGTGACGGTGTAGAGCACGTCACCGGACCTAGGCCTCCTGTGTGGTTTCAGAGCATCGTAGTACGCACGTGGCACTGAAAACGTCTCGCTGAAATCAATACGTCGGGATTGCTTCACGACGTTGCCAATGGTGATGAAAGGGACACCGGTTGGAGACTTTGGCGGCGGCAGATGATCTCCGTCCGTGATGTCCGTGGCCAAATCGGCGAGAGTTACAATCTCACTCGTTTTCCAGTCGTCTGCGAAGACGGATTCGAGGAGGCAATCGAAGAGGGTGTGAGCGGATCGGCGGTTCTGCTCGGCGTGGGCTTGGGCTGTGGCGAGGCCCGCAAGCGCTTCGTCAAGCAGTCCGACGATCCGCTCCTGCTCGGGGAGTGGGGGAACAGGAAGTGTGACTTCCTTAAGTCTGCCGCTGGACAACTCTTTGAAGGTCGCGCCAGTGCCGAGCGAGTTCAGCAGGTCAACGACGCTGCTGAGGTAGTAATACAGGAACTTGTAGTGCAGTTGGCTCCTGGGAATCAATCCCTTACAGCCTTGGTTCGTCGCCATTGGCTCGGTGTTGATCACCAGATGACCGATTGGTGCGCGCGAAGAGAGAATGACTGAGCGCGGCGGGAGCATTCGCGCCGAACTGTTTTTAAGTCCCGCGTCTGTGATTTTGCGCGCCGTGTCATTTACATACGGACTAGCGCGCTTACCCATTTCAGCAGGCGTAATCCAGAGGTGCCCACCGTCCCAGTATTCAGGCACGCCGGTCTTGGGTGTGCCGCCATTCATGATGTCGCAAACTTCGCCCAGAGTCTTCGTCTGCCACCCACTCATCATAGCAGCGCCTTGATGTTGCCCAGTACTGCGGCGCTCTCCAAGTCCAACGCGGTGATTTCGTCGATAATCTGTGCGGGACTGCGGTGCTCAATGGCTTCGCGGCCGTTGGGATTCTTCACTGAGAGGTCGTAGCTAGCCGGCTCGATTGTCTTGGCGTCAACGCTCCAGCTCTTGGGCGAGTCGGCGAAGGTTTTCTGTAGCGTCAGGAACTCGGCGAGGTCGACGTCGTTGAGCGGGTTAGTCTTGCCGAGGTTGCGGCCGGGATCGAGTTGGTAGAACCAGATTTTTCGGGTGGGCGCGCCTTTCTCGAAGAAGAGCACCACGGTCTTAACGCCCGCGCCCTGAAACGTGCCGCTAGGACAGTCTAGCACTGTGTGAAGGTTGCAGCTCTCCAGGAGGAGCTTTCGCAGGCTCACCGAGGCGTTGTCAGTGTTGGAGAGGAAGGTGTTTTTTATGACGATGCCGCCACGCCCGCCCGCACGTAGGATCTTGATGAAATGTTGGAGGAAGAGGAATGCCGTCTCGCCGGTGCGGATAGGAAAGTTCTGCTGCACCTCGGGCCGCTCTTTGCCGCCGAAAGGCGGATTGGCTAGCACGATATCGAACCGATCCTTCTCCTGAATGTCGGCAAGGTTCTCGGTGAGGGTGTTCGTGTGGATGACGTTTGGCGCCTCGATGCCGTGCAGGATCATATTCATTATCGCAATGACATATGCGAGAGACTTCTTCTCTTTGCCGTAGAACGTCCGCTCTTGCAACGTCCTGTCCTGCGCTGTAGTGCGCTTGGGGTTAGTGGCCTTGAGGTAGTCGTACGCCTCGCACAAGAAGCCCGCCGAGCCGCAGGCACCGTCGTAGATGCGTTCCCCAATAGCCGGATTTACTACCGTGATCATGGCGCGAATCAGCGGGCGCGGCGTGTAGTACTCGCCGCCATTCCGCCCGGCGTTTCCCATGTTCTTGATCTTGACTTCGTACAGATGCGAGAGCTCGTGCTTCTCCGACTGCGAACGAAAACGGAGATCGTCGATGTGGTCGATTATCTCGCGGAGATTGTACCCACTCTGGATCTTGTTCTTAATCTCGCCGAAGATCTCGCCAATCTTGTACTCGATGGTGTCCGGCCCGCTGGCCCGTTGCTTGAAGCCATGCAGGTACGGGAACAGCTTCTGGTCCACGAAGTCGCGGAGGTCATCGCCAGTCCGCGCCTTGTTGTGGTCGAGCTTGCCGTCCTTCCCTTTCGGCGCAGCCCAGCTCTCCCACCGATACTGTGGGTCGAGGATGTAGCTGTACTTCTTGCCCGCCAATGCGGCCTCGTCCGCCCTGTCCTGCTCCAGGCCGTCGAGGTATTTGAGGAACAGGAGCCATGACGTCTGCTCGGTGTAGTCGAGCTCGGTTGTGCAGCCGGCCTCCTTCCAGAGGACGTCGTCGATACTTCGAAAGGCCTGTTCAAACATTCGGCTGGGTGTTCTGGTCGTGTTTAGTTGGCATGAAGAGCGCTGTGAAAGAGTGCTCCAAAGGCTCGAAGGTATGTTCGCCCTCCGACAATCGAGCCGGAAGGTCATTCGACGTTCTTTTGAGTCGAGGTACTAGCCGAGAGTGAGATCGACCGGCTACGCTCGCACACTACTGGCACACAAGACAAAAATGCGATGCGATCGCAAGCCACGCGACAGCACCGCAAGTTGTTAACTCACAATAACTTACACAATCGGGACGGCGGGATTCGAACCCGCGACCCCCTGAACCCCATTCAGGTGCGCTACCGGGCTGCGCTACGTCCCGTCCGCGTAATGCACGGACAGAACCGGAACCTAGTCACCCCACAGGACCCGCACAACGGCACCGCCACCACGGGCGTAGCACCTTCGACCCATGCGCCTCCTCCCCGCCCTCCTCCTCCTCACCCTCACCACCGCCGCCGCGCTCGCCCAGCGCGGCGGCCGCATCCAGCGCGTTGAACCCAACGCCCCCTACTCCGGCCAGTTCACCTTCGTCCGCCTCCGATACGGCGCCGGCGAGGGACTCGGCGGCTGGGGCAGCCGCGCCGGATGGGCCTTCGACTATCCGCAGATGGAGCGCAACTTCATGACCATCCTCGCGGACCTCACCACCATCAGTCCGCGCGTCCAGCAGAGCAATGTGTTCGACATGGACGACCCCGAACTCGCGCGCTTCCCCGTCGCCTACCTCTCCGAGCCCGGCTACTGGGCCCCGACACCTGCGGAAGCCGAGGGCCTGCGCGCCTGGATCCAGAAGGGCGGTTTCCTGATCGTGGACGATTTCTTCGGACGGCAATGGCTGCAGTTCGAGCGATCCATGCGCGCCGTCCTCCCCGATGCGCGCCTCCTGCCGCTCGACATCTCGCATCCCATCTTCCACACCTTCTTCGACCTGCAGACCCTCGAGGGGATGCACCACCCGCAGAGCAGCGCCTATCCGGCCGAGTACCTCGGCGTCTTCGAGGACAACGACCCGAGCAAGCGGTTGATGGTGATCGTCAACTACAACAACGACATCGGCGACTATATGGAATGGTCAGGCCAGGGCTGGTACGCCATTGACCTCACCAACGACGCCTACAAGCTCGCCACGAACTACATCATTTACGCGCTGACGCGCTGACGGCGGCCCGCGCCCTTGACGCCGCGCTGGCACGCCCGGTAGGATTCGTGCACATGCTGCGCTCCGCCCCCGCCTCCCGCTCGTATTACTACGCGCCCCGTCTCACGGGACGCGTCGAGAGGCCTGTGCTCGCCTGATGTAGAGCACTCGCGCAGCCTCACCGACTCAGCGGCCCGTGGATCTCTCCACGGGCCGCTTCTTTTTTTCCCCATCCCACAGGAACGGCCGATGTCCTCCACCCACACGCATCACCATCACCACACCCACGACGACAGCGCGCCCGTGGAAGCCGAACTCCCCACCTTCCGCGCCCAGGACTACTCCCGCTACGATGCCGAGTCGCACGAGGTGTGGCAGCTTCTCTTCGCGCGCCGGATGGCCACGCTCCAGGAGACCGCCAGCACTGTCTTCCTCGAGGGCATGACCCGCATCGGACTCGGCGCCGACCGCGTCCCCGACCTCGCCGACGTGAACCGCCGCCTCGACGCGTCCACTGGCTGGAATGCCGTGGGCGTGGATGGCTTCATCCCGGCCGCGCAATTCTTCCGCTGCCTCTCGCGTCGCCGCTTTCCCACCACGCTCGGCGTGCGTCCGCGCGCGCAACTCGACTACCTGCCCGAGCCGGACATCTTCCATGACGTGTTCGGGCACGTGCCGCTGCACGCCGATCCCGTCTTCGCCGACTTCCTCCAGCGCTTCGGCGCCCTCGCGGCCGGCGCGCGCACGCCCGAGGAAACTGAGCAGATGGCGCGGCTCTTCTGGTTCACGGTGGAGTTCGGGTTGGTGCAGGAGCGCGGCGCGGTGCGCATCTATGGAAGCGGGCTCATCTCTTCACACGGCGATGCCGCGAAGGCACTCGGGCCGGACTGCGCCCGGCGGCCGTTCGAGCTGGATGCGGTGATCAACCAGGCGTTCGAGATCGACGACCTGCAGCCGGTGCTGTTCGTGGTAGAGTCCTTTGACCAACTGTTCGAGGCGGTGGATACGTTGGCGCGGCGGCGCGCGGACTAGGCGGCGGCCTCGGCGGCTTCAGCGCCCCTGGCGCCGCTCGATCAACGCCTCGCGCACCCCGCGCCCCCGCAGCGCCAGCACCTCGATCCGCGCCTCCTCGTACTCCACCACGTCCCCCACCTTCGGCGGGCGTCCGAGAATCGCCAGGACCAGCCCACTCACCGACTCCACATCGGGATGCTCGATCACCGCGCCAATGGCCGTGCCGGCATCGGCCACCCGCACGGTGCCCGCCACCACGAAGCGCCCGTCCCCACGCGCGTGGATCTCCGCCGGCGCCGACTTGTCCTCGGTGAGCTCGCCCACGATCTCCTCGAGCAGATCCTCGAGCGTGATGATGCCGGCGGTGCCGCCGTGCTCGTCCATCACCACCACCAACTGCGAGCGTTGCGCCCGCATCGCCGCCAGCACCTGGTCGGCGGTGGTGGTCTCCGGCACGAAGGGCACGGGCCGGATGGGGAGCGTGCCCACGGTGTTCCCGGCCGCGAGCCCGCCGAGCAGATCCTTCACGTGTAGCATCCCCACCAGGTGGTCGAGGTCGCCGTCCATCACCGGATAGCGCGAGTGCGGATGCCGCGTGAGCAGCAGGTTCACGTCGGCGGGGCCGTCGCTCACATCGAGCCCCACGACGCTCACCCGCGGCACCATCACCTGCGCCGCCGTGAGATCGCCGAACTCGAGCAGCTCCTGCACTACGCTCGCCGACTGCTTCTTGAGCAGCCCGCCCGCCGAACTCTCGCGCACGATGTATGCGAGCTCATCCGGCGTGCGCACCGACTCGGCGCTGGCCTCCTGCCGCCGTACGCCGAACAAGCGCAGCGTGGCGTTGCCGATGCCGTTCAGCGCCGCTACCAGCGGGTACAGCGTGAGCGTGATGACCTGCATCACCGGCGCGATCCACAGGATCGCCCGGTCGGCCTTGGCGAGGGCGATGGACTTGGGCACCATCTCGCCGATCACGATGTGCACGTAGGTGAGGAAGGCGATGGCGAACACGCTCCCCAGCGTGTGCGCGGCCACCCAGCGGCCGGCGCCCAGCGCCTCGAACTGCTCGGCCAGCCACACGGCCAGCAGGTGCTCGCCGTACATGCCGAGTCCCAGACTGGCCAGCGTGATGCCGAGCTGCGCGGTGGCGATGAAGCGATCCACGGCGCGGGGGTCGGACACCACGCGGCGCACCAGCCTGGCGGCGCGGTTTCCGGCGGTGGCGAGCCGATCGATGGTCGCGCGCGGCGCACCCACGATGGCGAACTCGGCGGCCACGAACAGGCCGTTGAGCAACACCAGCACGGTCACGATGAGCGTGGGCATCAGCGCTGGGGCGAGGGACTCAACCATACAGTTCCTCGATGTCGCGCGGCGTCACGAGCAGCGTCTCCACGGCGCGGCCGCGCATCCGCTCAACCTCCACGCTGGTCCCGTCCACCGACAGCCGGTCTCCAGCCACCGGAACCCGACCCAATCGCTCCATCACCAGCCCACCCACGGTGTAGGCGTCGGCCTCCCAGTGCGCGCCCACCCAGCGGGCGGCCTCGTCGAGCCGCAGGCCGCCTGGCAGGCGGATGCGGCCATCGGAGAGCCGATGCGGCCGGTTCTCGGTCGGCTTGAACTCGTCGGCGGTCTCGCCAAGCAACTCGTCAAGCAGGTCGCCCACGGTGATGAGCCCCGCCGTACCACCGAACTCGTCGGCCACGATGGCCATGGCGCGGCGCTCGGCGCGGAGACGTTCGAGCAGGCGGTCAACGGTCATGCTCTCGGGCACCACGAGCACCGGCGCGATGAGATCGCGCAGCGAATCAGGCTGCTCGTTGGCGCCCACAAGGCGGCGCACCACGTCGCGCACGTGCAGCACGCCGATCACGTGGTCGAGCGTGTCCTCGTACACGGGCAGGCGCGAGTAGGGCGTCTTGCGCAGCAGCTCCACCACCTCGGGCCACGGGGTGCCGTCGCGAATGCCCTTCACCTGCGTGCGCGGGATCATCAGCTCACCAACGCTGCGCAGGCCGAGGCGCAGCGCCTCGCGCAGGCGCGCCGACTCCTTGGCGTCGAGCTGGCCGCCGGCGCGGCTCTCGGCGATGAGGTACTCGATTTCCGTGGGCGAATGGATGTGCCGATGCCCGTGCGTGGGCATGCGCAGCAGCCGGAGGATGGCGATGCCGCTGCCGTTCAGCAGCACGATCAACCACCGCATCGCCTTCATGGAGTACGCCAGCGGCAGCACGGTGTATCGCGCCACGGCGGTGGGGTACTGCAGCGCCAACGACTTGGGCACGAGCTCGCCGAGCACCATCTGCAGGATGGTGAGCAGCACGAGGACGACACCGGCGGCGGCGCTCTGGGCGGCCAGCGCCTCGAGGTTGCCGAGCCGCGCGAAGATGGGCGCGAGGTCCACGGCCAGCGTGGCCTGGGCGTAGGCGCCAAGCACGAGGCTGGAGATGGTGATCCCGATCTGGCAGGCCGCGATGTAACGGTCGAGGGCCACGCCATCGTTCACGATGGCCAACAGGCGCGCGGCGAGGCGGTCCCCCTCCTCGGCCAGTTGCTGCAAGCGGCTACGCCGGACGCTCACCGCCGAGAACTCGGCGGCCACGTAGAGTGCGTTGACCAGGATCAATGCGGCGAGCACCGCCGCGACGATCGGTGTCATACCTGTGGGAAATGAGACGGTCCCTACGGCCACCACGGCCATAGGGACCCCTTCAGGACCTGCAGAGCGGGCGATGGGACTCGAACCCACGACGTCCAGCTTGGGAAGCTGGCATTCTACCAACTGAATTACGCCCGCGTGAGGTGGATAATACCCCGGGCGGAGGGGGCCAGCAAGCAGTCGGACCCCCTTGACGGACGGCGCTCCGTTGCCCTGCCCCGGCGCCTGGGATACACTCTGGCTCGCACGTCGCCGCGTGCCCCGCTCGACCACCCCGCTCCCGACTCCTGTGCCCCTCCCTGCCCGTCCCGCTGGCGTCACACCCGAGGAAGCCGTCGGGCATCTGCGCAGCGGCATGCGCGTGTTCGTGCATGGCGCCGCGGCCACCCCGCACCCGCTCCTCCAGGCGCTCTGCGCACGCACGGACCTCAGGGATGTCACGCTCTATCACCTGCACACCGACGGTCCCGCGCCCTGGACCGACGCGGTGCAGGCGGGCCGTCTGCGCGCGGTGTCGCTGTTCACGGGACCGGCCCTGCGTGCACCCGTGAACGACGGTCGCGCCGACTACGTCCCCATCTTCCTCTCCGATGTCCCGGCCCTGTTCCGCAACGGCACCGTCCCGCTCGATGCGGCCCTCGTCCAGCTCTCGCCACCCGACCGCCACGGCAACTGCTCGCTGGGCACCTCGGTGGATGCCGCGCGTGCGGCCGTGGACAGCGCCACGCTGGTGATTGCCGAAGTGAACGCACGGATGCCACGCACGCACGGCGACACCACCGTGCCGTTCAAGCGGCTCACGGCCTTCACCGCAACCGACCGCGCGCTGCCGGAGCACCATCCAGAACCCGAAACGCCCGAGATCGCCCGCATCGGCGAACTGGTGGCCGAGCTCGTGCAGGACGGTGCCACCCTGCAGATGGGCATCGGGGCCATCCCCGACGCGGTGCTCGCGCGCCTGCACCAGCGCCACCACCTCGGCGTGCACACCGAGATGTTCTCCGACCGTCTCGTGGACCTCGTCGAAGCCGGCGCGGTGACGAACCTCAAGAAGAGCTTCGCCCGCGGTCGAATCCTCACCTCCTTCGTCCTCGGCTCGCAACGCGTCTTCGATTTCGTGCACGACAACCCGGCCGTGCAGTTCGAAGGCTGCGACTATACCAACGACACCGGTCGCATCGGACGCAACCCGCAGGTCGTGGCCATCAACTCGGCGTTGCAGGTAGACCTGAGCGGGCAGGTCTGCGCCGATTCCATCGGCTCGCGCATCTACTCCGGCATCGGCGGGCAGATGGACTTCATGCGCGGGGCGGCGCGCTCGCCGGGCGGACGGCCGATCATCGCGATGCCGAGCACGGCGGCGCGCGGGACCATCTCGCGCATCAGCGCCGTGCTCGACGAAGGTGCGGGCGTGGTCACGACCCGCGGGCACGTGCATTGGGTGGTCACGGAGTACGGGGCCGTGAACCTGCACGGGCGCTCGTTGCGCGAACGGGCCGCGCTGCTCATCGGGATTGCCCATCCCGACTTCCGCGCCCAGCTGGCCCGCGAGTCCCGGGTGCCGCACACGGCCTAGGCTGCCTGGGAGAGCTCGGCGCAGGGCGCCTGCCCAGGGGGGAGGGGGGCTTGACAGCATGGCTGGTGAGTCCTAGTGTATCGGCACACCAATACACTTGCCATGTTCTCACGCATTGACTCCCGCAGCCCCGTCCCGATCTACGCCCAGATCGCGGACCGTGTGCGCGTGGCTGTCGCGGCCGGCGAGCTGCGCGGCGGCGACGCGCTGCCCTCGGTCCGCGCGCTCGCGACGTCCCTGCGCGTGAATCCTGCCACGGTGGTCCAGGCCTACCGCGATCTCGAGCGCGACGGAATCGTCGAGATGCGGCAGGGTGCCGGGACTTTCGTGTCGGCGATGGGCGCCGAGACACGCAGCCGCGAGCGCACGGCCGCGGCCTCGCGCCTGGTGCGCCAGATGCTCGCCGAGGCCACGCGCCTCGGCCTCACCCCCGCCGACGTCCGCTCGGCGCTCGACCGTGAACTCCCGGAGGAAAAGTGACCGACGCCATCCGCATCCGTGACCTGACCTGGCGGGCCGGACGCGAGTTCGCGATCCGCGACCTCTCGATGCGCGTGCCCACCGGCGCCATCTACGGATTCCTCGGGCCCAACGGCTCCGGGAAGACGAGCACGATTCGCCTGATGCTCGGGATGGACAGCCCCGACGACGGCAGCATCGAGGTACTCGGGCACGCGATTCCCTCGCACGCGCCGAAAGCGCTGGCGCGCATCGGCTACGTGCCGGAGCGACTGCACCTGTACGGGCGGCTCACGGTGGAGGAGAGCATCCGCTACCACGCGGCGTTCTTCGCCGGCTTCGATCACGCCGAGGCCGAACGCTTGCGCAAGCGCTTCGGGCTTCGCGAGCCACAGAAGGTGAGTGCGCTCTCCAAGGGCGAGGCCGGCAAGCTGATGATGCTGCTGGCCTTGGCGCAGCGTCCCGAGCTGCTCGTGCTCGACGAACCCACCGACGGCCTGGATCCGGTGATCCGCCGCGACGTGCTCAGCGCGCTGGTGGAGTTCGTGGACCGGCAGCGCGCCACGGTGCTGATCTCCTCGCACCTGGTGCACGAGCAGGAGCGCATCTGCGATTGGGTGGGCGTGATGGATGGCGGCCGCCTCGTCGCCGAGCTGCCGATGCAGGAGTTCCGCAGCGGCATCAAGCGGCTGCGCGTGCATCGGGCGCCCGTCGCGCCGGAGACGCTGCCGTTCGCCCTGCTCTCGCGCGCCGGGGAGCTGTCGCAGTCGGAGCACTGGATCGTGCAGGGCTGGCAACCGGACATGCGCGAGTGGTTCCAACGCGCCGGTGCCGAACTGCGCGAGGTGGAGGACCTGGACCTCGAGGAGAGTTTCGTGGAACTGTTGCGCAGCGCCCGGGGCGCTGCCGTGGAGACGCAGCCATGATCGCCATGCTCGTACGCACCCAGTGGGCGTGGACGCGCAACGCCCTGTTCGGCTTCGCCGCCATCGCCTTCCTGGCACCGGCGCTGACGTGGCGGATTGCCAGCGGCAACTTCCAGTCCGCGCCGGCGATCCAGATTCTGAGCGGCTTCAACACCGTCGGGATGCTGCTGGCCATCATCGCCCTGATGGGGTCCTTCGCGATCGCTGCCCTGCCGTGGACGGTGGACGCCGAGGCGCGGCACGTGTATCCGCTCTCGCTGCCCATCCCCTGGACGCAGTTCGTGGCAACGCGCTACGTCGCCGGTGCGGCATCGCTGCTGCTGCCGGCACTGGCGCTCTACGCGGGCGCGCTCGCCACGCTGGCGATGGTCGAGCTGCCGCCGCTGCTGCAGGCCTACCCCGGGGCACTCGCCCTCCGGTTCTTCCTCGCGGCCTTCGTGGCCTACTCGGCGACCTTCGCGCTGCAGTACCTCGCGGGGCGGCAGGCGGTAGTGGCGGCGCTGCTGGTCCTCCTGGCCCTCGTCGGCGTCGGCATCGGCCTCTGGCTCCTGGGACTCGAGGATGCGGCCGAGGCAGTCGTGCAGTTCTTCTTCGAGTGGCCGGGTCCGCTGGCGGTGTTCACCGATCCGTGGACGCTGATCGATGTGTAAGCGCGGCTGGCTGTTCCTACTGGCCGTCGTGGGCGCGCCGGGACCGCTGGCGGCCCAGTCGCTCGACGCACTGCAGGCGAAGCACGCGGAGCTCGCCGACTCCATCCGCGCCTCGAACGAACGGCTTGAGGCCGCCGAGGCCAGTGCGCGCACGGTGCCCGATACGGCCATGGTGGTGGCCGGCATCACGGTGCGCTTCCCTCGTGCCGACCTCCCCACCGCCGACCGTCGTCGCCTGCAACGCACGGTGGAGGACGCCGCCGCCTCGCTCGAGCAGCGCTTCGGGCAGGAAGGTCTCGCCCTCCTCGACGGCGATGTGTGGGTGATCTCCGCACCGATCATCCCGAACCCACTGGGCCCGGTGATCGCCATCCACGTGGAGACCGGCCCGCGCGCGAGCGCCTCCGCCATCTCGGAACTGCCGCTGCAGCGGGATCGCATCCGCCGGCTCGCCTTCGATCGGGCGTCACGGCGGGCCGTCCAGGCGAGCCGGGTGATCCACGACTACGTAGGGCCAAGTCTCCTGCTCGATCCCGACGTGCGGACCCACTACTTCGCGTATCGCGCACTGGCGACGAGCGTCTCGAGCCCAGCGCAGCGCTGCGCCCGAGGCGTGGTGCCAGATTGCCGCGTGATCCTCGATCCGACTGCGGCGAGCCGTTGGTTCGAGCCCGGTGATCTCGCCCCGGACGTGCGGCCCGCAGCGCTCGCCGGCGCGGTGCGCGCGAGCCTGCTGACGTATGCGCTCGAGGTCGGCGGCGCGCCGGCGTTGCAGGCACTGCGCACCGGCACCGCTGCTGGCACCGCGCCGCTCGAGGCCATTGCCGGGCTGGCCGGGATGCCGGTCACCGACTTCGTCACGCAGTGGCAGCTGCACATCGCCTCCTTCGCCGACCAACGCGCCGGCGTCCCGCTCCCCCTTGTGTTCACCTCGCTCGCCTGGGGTGGACTCTTCCTCGTGCTCTCGACACGCCGGAGGGGCCAGTGATTCGTCGTGCGTTGGTGCCGCTGGGCTTCGTCGCCCTGGCCATCGGGGGATTCATCTGGGCCACGCCGGAACGACGGGGCCCCGAAGATGCCTTCGCGTCCGAGCTGGATCGGTCCGCCGCGGTGCGCATGGAGCGCGCCACGCTTCGGGCGCGCCGCGATTCCCTCGGGGGAGTCAGTCGGGCCATCAGCCGCGTCCTCACGCGCCAGCTCGCCGAGCGGCGGGCGCGGGCCCTGCCGGCTGGTGCGGGTTCGTACGTGCTCAGCGTGGACCCCACGGTGCCCGCGGCGAGCCGGGACTCGTTCACGGCCAAGGTGCGGAGGGAATTCGCATCGCTCCCCGCGAGCGCCCTGGTGCCCATCGTCGTGCAGGTGGTGCTGGACACGGTGCGGTACGCCTCGTACCAGCGGGCGGTCGTCATACCCGACGTGGCCGGCCAGCCTTGCGTCGTGATCGTCAGCGTTGGCGGTCGGGAGGGACGGTCGCAACTGCCCAACCCGGTGGACCGAATCGTCGGCACCTGCGGCTTCTATGCGCGGTTCGGCATGCCGGGGGCGCCCCTGCGCGACTGGATGCACCAGACGCAGGGACTCTCCGCCCTCAGCGACGAACCGCCGCGCCAACCACGCTACCAGGCACGGATGCGGTTGGCCGGGCGCGACATCGCGCGCGCCGCGCCGATCGCCGCCTGCCTCGCCGGGGCGGATGATCCCTGCACCGACGTGTTCTTCAGCGTCAACGCCTGGACGGGCGTACGCGGTCCGTACGCCGAGGTTGAGGGGGCGCGCGGCGTGTTCCGCGCGGGGCCGACCTGGGCCAACGCCATGGCCTTCACCAACCTCGCGCGCCTACGCGTCTCGCTCGGAGACGAGCGCTTCGGGCAGTTCTGGCGCAGCCCGCTGCCGCCGGCAATGGCCTACGAGAACCTCGAGGGCCGGCACATCGCGACCTTCGTGCGGAGCGAACTGCTCAAGGAGTTCGAGCCGCACCATCCAGGTCCGTTGCACGCCGGATTGCCGCTCGCACTCGGCGTGGCGCTCGCGGCCGGGTTCGGGGTGCTCGCTATCCGCCGGACGCCGCGGGACCGGAGCTAGTCGCCAGCTCGGCACGCAACTCGCGCCGGAAGCTGTGGTAGTCCACTTCCGTGGAGTGCCGTGGCCCGCCTTCCCAGGCGAAGTGCGGGTGCGCCAGCTCGTGCGCGATGCGCGCCGTGAGGTCGCGCGGGCGCCGGTAGCGCCCCTGGATCTCGGCGCATGCGATACGCGCCTGGTAGTCGGCCAGCGGCCAGATGCAGCCGAGCGGCTGGAAGAGGCCGATGAAGTAGAGGTTCGGCACGTCGGCGTGCAGCATCTTCCGATACAGCGGCACCTGCTCGGCGTCCTCGAAGGAGACGAAGCTGCGGTCGAAGAATGGGAAGGAGATCCGGAAGCCGGTGCAGGCCACGACGATAGTCGTAGGGTTCGCGGCTCCCATCCGCGAACACCACATCGCCGCCGTCGAAGCGGGCGATGCCTGGCTTGGGCACGATGCGCCCGTGGCGGATGACGTCGAGGAGGTCGGAGTTGAGCGTGGGATGGTGGCTCAGCACCGGCTTGGTATTCTCGGGGAGTCCCAGCGCCCGGTACGAGCCCTGCAGGAACCGTAGCAGCCAGGTGAATCCCCACTGGCGGAGCGTCTTCGGTAGCCTGGCCCCGCGGGCGGCGAGCACGTCGGTGGGCAGGCCGAAGAGGTACTTGGGCACGAACCACTGCGGCGAGCGCAGGCTCAGGTGCACCGCGCTGGCGAGGCGGGCCGTCTCCACGGCCACGTCGCAGGCCGAGTTCCCGGCGCCGATCACGAGCACGCGCTTGCCACGCCAACTGTCGTCGGCGCGCTTGAAGTCGTGCGAGTGGAGGTAGGTGCCGGTGAAGCTGCCGGGGATCTGCGGGTACCGTGGATCCCAGTGATGCCCGTTGCAGACCATCAGGTGCGTGAAGCGCTGCGTGGAGCTGGCGCCGTCGGGTCCGCGCACGGTGATGTCCCAGTCGCCGTCAGAAGCGCGCCGGGCGGCCGTGACACAGTGGTGGAAGTGAATGGAGTCGAGCACGCCGAAGTGGCGGGCGTAGTCCTCGAAGTAGGCCTGCACCAGGCGATGGTCCGGGTAGTCGGGATACGACGCCGGCATCGGGTAGTCTTCGTAGGAGGACAGCGACTTGGAGCTGATGATGTGGGTGTTCTCGTGGACGCTGGAGTGTCCGGCGGCGTCGTTGAAGACCCAGTTGCCGCCGACGCGGCCACTCTGCTCGAAGAGCGTGTAGGCGATGCCCGATTGGCGGCAGTTTTTTGCCGCGGTGAGGCCGGAGGGACCGGCCCCGATGATGCAGACCGAAGGCGAGGGCATGTGGCGAGAACCTAACGCGAAAGCCCGCCCGGCGCGGAGCGCCGGGCGGGCCAGAAGCAGCGAAACGCGCGGAACACGAAGAGAGCCACAGGTGGGAATTGAACCCACGACCGCTCGATTACGAATCGAGTGCTCTACCCCTGAGCTACTGTGGCGGGGAGAGGATCCCACCGGTCGAACTGAGCGTGTACAGCCGCATGCCCTGGCGCGGACTCGAACCGCGACGCCTTGCGGCACCACCCCCTCAAGATGGCGTGTCTACCAATTTCACCACCAGGGCGAACCACTGCGAGACGGACGCTGCGAGACGGACGCATCAAGAAAGCGCCTTGCACCTTCCGTCGTGCAGCTTCCGTCTTGAAACGGGAGCGACGGGGCTCGAACCCGCGACCTCTCGAGTGACAGTCGAGTGCTCTAACCAAACTGAGCTACGCCCCCAACCTACAGACCGTGCATCAGGCTGGTGACGGAGAACCGTACTCGCCCTGCGCAATCTTGCACTGCCTTCCCTCCACCCCCGAGGGGGCCACGTAGCCCCAACGGGAATCGAACCCGTCTCTGCACCTTGAAAGGGTGCCGTCCTAACCGATAGACGATGGGGCCGATCGACCTGCGGTCCTGCAGTAGCGGTAACGGGATTCGAACCCGTGTTCCAGCCTTGAGAGGGCTGTGTCCTAGTCCCCTAGACGATACCGCCTCTTCCGTCTTCCGTCTTCCGTCTTCCGTCTTGTGTCTCGGTACACAGGCCCGGAGGGAATCGAACCCCCAACCGCCGGTTTTGGAGACCGGTGCTCTACCAATTGAGCTACGGACCTAAACAGCGGTTGCCGATCCATCCCTTCCCGCACCAGCAGGGGTGGCTGACGGGATTCGAACCCGCGACCCTCGGAACCACAATCCGATGCTCTAACCGACTGAGCTACAGCCACCATATTCTGGCCCTACGGGCCAGAGAACCCTGAACTTAGCGGGGCAGGCGGAGCTTATCAACTGGGACGGAGCGTACAAGACGGAAGCGACAAGACTGAAGGAGAACGCAGTTCGCTTTGACCTTCCGTCTTCCGTCTTCCGTCTCCAACTCAGTCCTTCGCCCTATCCATGTACTCGCCCGTATTCGGATTCACCCGCACCCGCTCACCCGTCGCGATGAACTCCGGCACGTTGATCGTCACGCCGTTCTCCAGCAGCGCCGGCTTCGAGCTCGCCGTCTTCGTCGCCGTCTTCATCACGGGCGCCGTATCGGTGATCAGGAAGTTCATGAACTGCGGCAGCTGGACCGACATCGGCTTGCCATTATAGAACTCGACCAGCACGACCATGTTGTCCTGCATCCACTGGGCGTTGTCCCCCAGCGCTTCCTCGTCCATCTCGAGCTGTTCGTAGTTCTCGGTGTTCATGAAGTGGTACGAGTCGCCGCCCTTGTACAGGAACTGCAGCTCGTGCGTCTCCATGTCGGCCTTGTGGATCTGGTCGTCGGCGCGGAAGCGGTGCTCGAAGTTATTCCCCGACCGCAGGTTCTTGAGCTTCGCCTGCACCATCGCGCGCAGGTTGCCCGGCGTGTGGTGGCGGAACTCGATGATACGGCAGGGATCGTTCTCGAAAACGATCACCATCCCGCGGCGGATTTGGGTGGCCGGAAGTGCCATGGTCGGACCGAAAGGAACAGGTGAATCAGGGGTGTAAACGTAGACAGCCTTTAAGTTTACATCAGTTTTGGCGCTCGGTCAACGGACCGCTTCACCACGAAGGCACGAAGGGCTCCCAGGCGCGTTGCGGTTGCAGTTCACCCGTCAGGTCAGGCGTGAAGCGTGCTGCGAGTCTGACGCTGCCATCGGAGCCCTTCGGGCCTTCGTGGTGAACGGCCTCAGCGCACCACCGCCCCAGGCACCTCGCGCAGCACCGGCGACAGGGTCCGCCACATGTTCCGCGCCGCCCGGCGCGCCCCGTCCTCCGACGGGTGGATCCCGTCCGACTGATTCAACTCGGCCACCCCCGCCACGCCCTCGAGGAAGAAGGGAATCAGGGTCACCGCCTCGTCCCGGGCCACGTTCAAAAAGAGATCGTGGAAGTCCCGCGTGTACCGCTGCCCCATGTTCGGCGGCGCCTCCATCTGCGCCAGCAGGATCCGCGTCTCGGGGTTCGCCGCGCGCACCTTGGCGATCATCCCCACGATGTTGGCTGCGGTCGTGTCCGGATCCAGCCCACGGAGCCCGTCGTTCGCCCCCGTCTCGATCACCACCACCGGGGCCGGCTCGCGCAACAGCCAGTCCACCCGCCGCAGCGCCCCGGCCGACGTCTCTCCGGACAGGCCCGCGTTCACGATCGTCACCCGCAAGCCGTTGGAGTCCGCCAGCTGTTGCAGCACCGCCGGATAGGCCGACTCGGGATCGATGCCCAGCCCCGCCGCCAGGCTCGTGCCGATGATCAGCACGCGCACCCGATCCGCGGTTGCCCCGGCCACGGTCGTCGTGGTTGATTCCACCGGAACCTGCACCGTGGCGGCCGGCTTCGTCTCGGAGCCGCCGCACGCGCTCCCGGAGGCGAGCCCAATCGCCGCCAGCAGCGTGCCCTGCCGCATCCTCCTCAGTCCCGATCCGATGCTCGTCGCCCGCGCCCTCACGAAGGAATACCGCAGCGGTACCTCCGCCCTCGCCGTCCTGCGCGAGGTCTCGTTCGAGATCCCGCAAGGTGCCTTTCTCGCCATCGTCGGTCCCTCAGGGAGCGGCAAGACCACACTCCTCGGACTGTTGGCGGGACTCGACCAGCCGTCCCGTGGTGAAGTCATCCTCGATGGCGCCGACCTGACGCAACTCGATGAAGATGCCCGTGCGAAGCTCAGGGGAGAGAAAGTTGGGTTCATCTTTCAATCCTTTCAACTGATTCCCACGCTCACGGCGCAGGAGAACGTACAGGTCCCGCTCGAACTCCGGGGCCGCCGCGATGCGGCCGAGCGGGCCCGCGACCTCCTCACCCGCGTCGGGCTCGGCGACCGCACCGACCACTTCCCCACCCAGCTCTCCGGCGGCGAACAGCAGCGCGTGGCCATCGCCCGCGCCTTCGCCAACGAACCCCGCATCCTCTTTGCCGATGAACCCACCGGCAACCTGGATGGTGCCACCGGAGCCAGAATCGTCGCCCTGCTCGACCAACTCAACCGCGAATCTGGCGCCACCGTCGTCATCGTCACCCACGACCTCACCCTCGCCGAACACGCCCAGCGCGTCATCCGCCTGCGCGACGGCGTGGTGATCGAGGACCGCGCCGGACGCGGCGCCGAGATCACCGCGCCGGCGGAGTTCGGCGCGTGAGCAAGCTCGCCCCGCTCTTCGCGCTGGCCTGGCGCGAGAGCCGCACCGCCCGCCGCCGCCTGCTGCTCTACATGAGCAGCATCTCCCTCGGCGTGGCCGCCCTCGTGGCCATTGATTCCTTCGCCGACAACGTGCAGACCTCCATCAAGGAGCAGTCGCGCACGCTGATGGGAGGGGACATCAACCTGCGGGCCCGGCAGTTCTTCACGCCAGCCGCCGATTCCCTGCTCGACTCGCTCCGCGCGGCAGGCATCCCGTCGGCGAAGGTCACGAGCTTCGCGTCCATGGCGACGGCACTCCCAGGTGGAAATACCCGCCTGGTACAGGTGCGTGCCGTGACCAGCGGATTTCCCTTCTACGGCGAGGTGCTCACCGAGCCGACCGGACGCTGGGGCGAACTCGAGAGCGGGCCCGTGGCCTTCGTGGATCCGGCGGTCCTCATCGGCCTCGATGCGCACGTGGGCGACACGCTCACCATCGGTTACGCCCGCTTTGTCATCCGTGCCTCGCTCACGAACATTCCCGGCGACCCCGGCATCGCCGCCACGATCGGACCGCGCGTCTTCATCCCGGCGCGCTACCTGGGCGAAACGGGCCTGCTCACGCTCGGCGCCCGCGCCGAATACGAAGCCGTGGTCAAGCTCCCCGAGGGCACGGTCCCGGCGATGTGGGTGGCGCCACTGCGGCCCCAGTTCGACTCCGCCAACGTGCGCGTGCGCACGGTGCAGGAACGCGAGGGCGATCTCACCGATGCCATCGCGCAGTTGGCGCGCTTCCTCTCGGTGGTGGGGCTGATCGCGCTCCTCCTCGGCGGCATCGGCGTGGCCAGCGGCGTGAACGCCTTCGTGCAACGGAAGATCGACACCGTGGCCGTGCTGCGCTGCCTCGGCGCCTCGAGCGCGCAGGTGATGACCATCTACCTCGTGCAGGCGGCGGCGATGGGTTTCATCGGCGCCGCCTTCGGCGTGGTGCTCGGCGTCGGCATCCAATTCGGGCTCCCGCTGCTCCTCGGTGACTTCCTGCCGGTGGATGTGGAGGTCACGCTGGTGCCGAGCGCGATCCTCCTGGGGCTCGCCATCGGCGTGTGGGTGGCGGTGGTGTTCGCGTTGCGACCGCTGCTGGTGCTGCGCCGCATCTCGCCGCTGCAGGCCATCCGTCGCGACGACGCGGCGCTGGCCGAGGGCCGGCGGCGCGACCCGCTCACGCAGCTCACGAATCTCGCGCTGGTCTCGAGCATCCTGCTGCTGGCGGTGAACCGGGCCGAGAATCTGCAGCAAGGATTGCTCTTCGCCGCCGGCGTGTTCGTCAGCATCGGGCTGCTGTGGATGAGCGCTCTCGGCCTCTCGCGCCTCACCCGCGTGCTGGTGCAGCCCTCCTGGCCCTACGTGCTGCGGCAAGGGGTGGCGAACCTGCACCGCCCCGCCGCGCAGACGCAGGCGGTGGTGCTGGCGCTGGGGTTCGGCGCCTTCCTGGTCACGACCATCGTGCTGGTGCAGGCCAACCTGCTGCGCGCCTTCGACGTCACGGCCGCCGCGTCGCGCGGCAACCTCGTGTTCTTCGACGTGCAGGAAGACCAACAGGCTGCGCTCGGCGAGATGGTCACGCAGGATGGGCATCAGTTGGTGAGCCAGACGCCGATCGTGACCATGCGCTTCGATGGCGCGAACGGCCTCGATGTCCCGGCCTGGGGGGAGAAGACAGGCGTGCCGGCGCGCAATTGGGCCTTCCGCCGCGAGTATCGCTCCACCTATCGCGATTCCACCGTGGCCACCGAGACGCTGCTGACCGGCGAGTGGTTCGGCGAGGTGGCACTGCCGCCGGGCGTCCACGAGGTCTCGCTCGAGCGCGACATCGCCGACGAGCTGCGGGTGGCACTCGGCGACACCGTCCAATGGGATGTGCAGGGCGTGAAGGTGCGTACCATCGTCACCAGCACGCGCGAGGTGGATTGGGGCCGCTTCGAACCGAACTTCTTCGCCGTCTTCTCGACGGCGGCGCTGCAGGGCGCCCCGCAGCAGTTCGTCACCATCGCCGCGGTGGCCAGCGACACCGCCGTGGCGCGCCTGCAGCGCGAGTCCGTGCGGCGCTTCCCGAACGTGTCGAGCATCGACCTCTCGCTGGTGCGGCGCACCATCGCGAGCATCGTGGACAAGGTCACCCTGACGGTGCGCTTCCTCGCGCTGTTCAGCCTGGCGATGGGCATCCCGGTGCTCTTCAGCGCCGTGGCCGCCACGCGCCGCGACCGCATGCGCGAAGGCGTGCTGCTCAAGACTCTCGGCGCCTCGCGCGCCCAGATCGGCCGCATCCTGCTCGCCGAGTACGCGCTGCTCGGGCTCCTCGGATCGCTCACCGGCATGGTGCTGGCCATCGGCGGGGCGTGGGCACTGGTGACGTTCGTGTTCGAAGGCACCTTCGCCTTTGCCGCGCTGCCGGCACTCGGCATTGCCGGGGCGATGACCTTGCTGGCCGTGACCATCGGGCTGCTCACCGGACGCGATGTGTTCCGCGAGACCCCGATGGCGGCACTGCGCGAGAGCTGAGCGCGCAGGCCGCTACTCGACGCGGATCAGGGCGAGCCGCGTGGCGGCCGGGAGCGCGCCGCCACCGGCGGCGCGAAGACGGATCAAGCGCTCCGAGCCCACGGCCCCGGGCGTGAGATCGAGCGGCACGAAGCTGCCAGGCAGCAGGGAGCCCACCGTCAGCGTGAAGTCCATCGGTGCGGCGATGGCGCGCAGGGGATGCGAGCGCGCGAACTCGGAGCCTGCGACGGGCGCGGGCCCGCAGGGCCCGAGATCGAAGCACAGTCCCTCGAAGATCTCGCCGAGCGCCCACGAGGGCAGTCGCAGCATCGGCTCGGCGGGCGCCGCCATCCCGGCCCGATCGTCCGTCATCACCGCGAGCGCCCAGCGCGGCAACATCTCGTCCCAGCTCCGTCCGGCGCGGGCCTCGAGATTCGCGGCACCCGAGTTCCCGCTGCGGGTGAGCGCCAACAGGATCTCCTCTTCGCTCGCCGTGGCGTGGTCCATGGCCCAGCGCAGCAACGACCACCCGCTCCCGTAGAAGGAATCGTCTCCCGACGACACCGGGCCGAGCGGCGAACGCGTGGATGGCGCGTCGAGGAACGCGAAGAGCCCCGCGAAGTGCGGACGCATCTGCCGCGGCTTGTCCTCGCACTCGGGCTGGCCCAGCAGCGCGCCGATCTCGCACTGGAGGGTCGCGTAGCCGGTGTTGCCGCCCTTGATGGCACCGGTCAGTGCCCTCGCATAGCGCTCCTCGGCGTGGCGGGCGGTGGACTCCTCCAGCCAGGGCTCCTCGAGTGGCTGGCCCCGCACGATGCGCTCGGCGAAGCCCACGATGTGCTTGAGTTCGTGGGCAACCGTGCCACGGACCTCGTGACGCCAGCGGGCAATCGTGCCTTCCGACATGCCCGGCGCGGCGGACACCGGCACCTGCAGGTAGAGCACCTCGCCCACGTTCGACGACGCGAACTGGGCCCGCTGGAAGAAGTCGCAGGACACCACGGCCCCGAGGGCCTGGCCCGCGAGCATGCCATTCATCACGGGCGTGAGCACGATGGCGACGCGCTGGTTGTCATCGAGGCGGCTGTCCATCACGAGCGGATCGCCGAAGCGTTCGATGATCGGCCAGATCACCGTCTCGATCTCCGCGCCCAGCGCCGCAATCTCGGCGTCCATGGTGCGGGCCAAGGTCACGGCGCCGGCGGCCGTCGTGGCGGTGTCCTCGAGCAGCACCACCCGGTTGCCAGCGTAGACCGTGCGTGCACCGATGGGTGTGAAGGCGGAGCAGAACTGCGCCGATTCGAGATCGGGCACGCGGACCGGCACGATACCATCGACCGCCGGGAGCTGCAGCGACGAACGCGGCAGGGTCGCGCTCCCCTGCTGCGCCAGCGCAAACGCCGCAGCGCGACGGGACCGCTCGAGCAGGCGGCCGTGCGCGCCGGACCACCCCATGCGCAGCGACGCCCGCTGCGACCCGTCCGACGTCGCCTGGAGCATCGTTGGCGCGCTGGCCATCCCGCTGCGGCTCTCCACGCTGAGTGCGAGCGCGCTGGCCCCGAGCGTGCGTCCCGTATTCACGACCGCCGCGAGGTAGCGTCCCTCGCCGGCCACCAGCTCGTTGCACGCCGCCTCGGCGGCCGTGGGCAGGATCAGCGCTTCGCCCACGGCGAGCGTGCGCTGGGTCGCGACCCGCAGGTGCGCGCTTCCCGCGCCGACGCCTCCGGGCGTGGTGACCTGCACCCCGACCTCGGCCGTCGGCGCGCAGGGGAGTCCGGTCGTGGGCAGAACCGCGAGCAGCTGCGTCGTCGAGGCACTGGTGACCGTGGCGCGAATGCCGTCCACGACCACCACGTTCTCCGTCATCGTCGCCGAAAAGCGATCGCCGGAGATCACGAAGGGCACTCCCGGGACCAGCAGCGTCGGCGAGACGGCGCTTACGATCGGGGCGGTCTCGCTCGCGACCGGCACGACGCGCACCCGGCGCGTGGCCTGCACGCCGTCGAGATCAATGGTCACGGTCGTGACGCCGACGGCCACCGGCGTCACGAGGCCCGAGCCGCTCACCGCGGCGAGACGCTCGGCTTCGGAGGTCCACCGCAGGGGTGCGCCGATGATCGGGTCCCCGGCGGCATCCATCGGTTCCGCGGCAAGTTGGATCGACGGCCCGGGAAACTCCAGCAGGAGCGAGTCGACGGCGACGGCGATGGAAGCCACCGGAGGATTCACGAGGTCGAGCACGAGGTCGGCACTGACACCCTGCGCGGTGGCGCGGACGGTGCCGCGCCCCGGTGCCAGCGCCGTCACGCGCCCTGAGGCATCCACCACGAGCAGTTGCGGCGTCATCGCCCGCCAACTGACGGGCGTCTCGACCGGCTCGCCCCGGCCATTCAGCGGGAGCGCGGACACCGTGGCCGAGCGGCCGGGCCGCAGCGACGCCGAGGCGACGCTGAGTTCGATGCGGCGCACCGCATTGGGTCCCGTCGGCCCGCTGCGATCGCAGCCACCGACGGCCGCAAGGAGCGCGGCCAGCGCGATGACCAGCACGGGGGCTCGCCCCGGGCGAACGCGAGAGTGAGTGCGCATCGGTCTGTTCTACTATACCCAGAACCACCCACTCCGGCGAGCCGGAGCAGGCCGTACATTCCCGTCCCATGACGCAAACGATGCGCGAGTGGTCGGCGGGGCGATCCTGGCACTGGCGGGCCCCGCTGTTTCTCGTCCTGCTCTGGCAGGGTGCCAAGCCCTTACGCGAGATGGGGGGACATCTCTTCGCCGGCATCACCTTCGGTGCCCACGAGTTCGGGCATCTGTTCTTCACCTTCTTCGGCGAGTGGTGGAGCATCGCCGGCGGAAGCGTGATGCAGCTGCTGATCCCAATCGGCGCCGCCGCGGTGGTGGCGCGGGCCCGCGACTGGTTCGGCGTCGCGGTGTGCGGGCTCTTCCTCGCCTCGAGCCTGGGCGACCTTTCCTGGTACATCGCCGATGCCCGGGCGATGGAGCTCGACTTGGTGAGCTTCTCGCCCGACGGTGGCGGGCACGACTGGAACTACCTGCTGGGGCGCGCCGGGCGGCTCGGCTCGGACCTCGGGCTCGCGCGCTTCACGCGCTTCGTGGGCTGGTGCCTCGTGCTCGCCTCCACGCTCTTCGCGGCGCGGCTCTTCTGGTGGATGGCGACCGAGCGCACGCCTACTTCGTCCGGCAGCGCGGACGCTCCGGGGGCAGGCCCGAGCACCTGATGCTCTCGTCCATGCCGGCGGCCAGCGTGCCGCAGGCGGTGGTGACGGCCGTGCGCAGCGCTTCCTCCTCGGACGTGCCCGAGGCGCTGGCGCAGTTGGTCTGCCCGTTGAACGTCACGCAGGCCTCGCACGCCACCTGTTGCGCCGACAGCGTGGAGTAGAGCAGGAGCCCGGCGAAGCCGAGCGCGAGGAGGATGGTGATGACCGTGCTCTTCTTCATGGCGATCCCGTGGGGTTGATGCGCATCGAACCCGGCAGCGCATCCAGCAAGGGGCGCAGGTCGGTGGCGCGATCCAGCGAGGTGACGAAGGTGAGCCCGTCGAGCGTGACGACGAGCATGCGCGACAATCCATAGACGACCACCGTGCCACGCTCGGCGTGCACGACATTGGAGTCGGCATCCACGAAGTGGACGCTGCCGACCGCCCCGTTGCCGTCGTCGTCGAGCTCGCGGGCCCGACGCAGCGAAGCCCAGGTGCCGACGTCGTCCCAGCCGAACTCGCCGTTGATCACGAGCAGGCGATCGCTGCGCTCGAGCAGGCCGCGCTCGAGCGAGGTGGCCCGGACCATGCCGACGAACCCGGGCAGGTTGCCGGCAGTGAGGGCCTCGAGTCCGTCGCGCACTTCAGGCGTGTGCTCGGCGAGCTGGCGGAGGAAGGTCCCCGCCGCGGCGACGACGATGCCGCCGTGCCAGCGCGCGCCGTTGCGGATCATCTCGAGGGCCTCCCGCTCGCTCGGCTTCTCCACGTAGCGCGCCACCTGCGCCGCGCCACCGCGCGCCATCGGCGTGTCGATGTCCAGTGGCGCGCCCGGCAGCACGTAGCCGAAGCCCGTCTCGGGGCGCGACGGTTGGATCCCCACGGAGACGAGTGCCGACTCGCGGGCGGCGTACGCGGCGGCGCGGCGCAGCGTGCGGCGGAACTCTTCCGGGAAGTCCACCGCGAGGTCCGCGTGTACGGCCACGCACATCGCGCTCGGGCCGGCGCGGCGCGCGAGTTCCTGCGCGCCCCAGGCCAGCGCGGCCGCCGTGCCCAGCGGCCGCGGCTCCACCAGCACATTCTGGTCCGGCACATCCTTGGTGACCGAGCGGATGGCCGGCGCGATGTCACGGCTGGTGAGGATCAGCACGCGCTCGGGGGGGATCGTGGGCTGCAGCCGCCCGACCGTCTCCTCGATCAGCGTCTGCTCGGACACCAGCGCCAGCAGGGGCTTCGGACGCGCCGGCGTGGAGAGCGGCCAGAAGCGCGACCCGATGCCGCCGGCGAACACCACGGCCCAGAGCGCGACATCCGTCTCCGGCTCGCCGAAGGCGACCGTCTGCTCGAGCGGCATCGTGCCGGCGGCGGCCCCACTCGAGGGATCGCTGTGGGCGAAGGAACCCGGGGTGTGCATGGACCGGAAAACCTAGACGGAGGGAGGCAGCATCGCCACGCCTCGCGGGATGGACGACGGCTATCGGAGGATGAGGATCCCCACGATCGCGACGCCCCACATCAGGAGGATTCCCGGGATCGCGAACCGTAGCCAGCGGTGGTACGGGACGCCGGCCTTGAGCAGCATCGCCAACATCGCGCCGTTGGTGGGATTCACGGTGTCCATGATGATGGCCCCCGCTTGGTACGCCAAGACCGCCGAGTCGCGGGTGAAGCCGAGGAGATCGGCCATCGGCACCATGATGGGCATGGTGAGCACCGCCTGGCCGCTGGTGGACGGAACGGGAACGTGGAGGATCGCGTGCACCGGGATCATGAGGAGCGCCGCCGCGATCGCCGGAACCTGCGACAGGGGCGCGACGAGGCCGGCGACGATGGTGTCGATCACGAGGCCGTCGGTGAGCACCACGCTGATGGCGCGCGCCACGCCGACCAGGAGGGCGGCGCTGAGCATGGACTCCGTCCCCCGGATGAGCCCGAGGGTGGTCGCCTGCAACGAGCGCAGTTGGATCAGGCCCACGGCGAATCCGGCGGGAATGAACAGGGCCGTGAGCTGGTTGATGCCCCAGTCCAAAAGCAGCACGCCCCACACGTACACGAGGATCGGAAGCACGAGCACGAGGAGCGAGATCACATCGCCCGACGTCGGTGGGGACTCGGCTTCGAGTTCCAGCTCCGGACGGATGTCGTCGGACTTCCCCTGAGCGAGAGTCCACAGGATCCAGAGGGTGACGGCGGCCACGAGGAGTCCCAGGCGCAGGCCCAACTCGCTGAGGGGCGGGAGTTCGGCGATGCGCATCGCGATGCCGCCCCCGAAGGGGTTGGTCGGACTGAACGTGGCGCCCACCAGGGCCGCGCCCATGCTCATGGAGAGCGCCGTCACCGCACCGAAGCCCAGGCCGCGCGAGAGCACCACCAGCACCGGGATCAACGCGATGATCTCCTCATGCATGGCTTCGGCGGCGCCGAAGATGGCGAAGGCGACGCACAGCGTCGCGACGACCAGTCGCGGGCGCCGGGTGCGGCCGACCAGCGCGGCGAGCAGACGGCGCAGGGCCCCCGTGGCATCGAGCAGCGCCCACGCGCCGCCCACGAACAGGATGGTGAGGATGACGTCGGCGCCGGCGATGATGCCGCGCGGTACCGCCACCATCGTCTCGAACACGCTGAGGGGCGCCGGGTCCACGGGCGTGTAGGTCCCCGGCACGACGATCGATCGCCCGGTGGCCGGGTCCTCGACCCGCTCGTAACTCCCGGCGGGAAGGATCCACGTGAGGACCGCCGCGACGACGACGCCTCCCAGCAGCAGCACCAACGGATGCGGGAGGCGCAGTCTCATGGGCGCCAAGTGTATCCCGACGCGTGACCAGAACGCAAACGGGACCCCGGGCGACTACTTTCCGGGGTCACTCTCCCGCCCTCATGCCGACGTCGCGCTCGCTGTCATCCGTTTTGCTGGACCAAATCGTCCGTCGCAACCGTGCGCGCGTCCTGAAATGGACGGGGCAGCACCGTGCCTCGCCGTGGATGCGTCCGTACGAGGAGGACCTGATCCGCGACGTGCTGCGCGCCCTCCAGCCCAAGCGCTGCCTCGAGTGGGGCGGAGGGCTCAGCACCGTGCAGTTTCCCGTCCTGCTCCCGTCGGATGCGCGTTGGCTCACGATCGAGCACGACACTGGCTGGGCCAAGCAACTGGCCACGATGGTGACGCGTCCCGGCGTGACGGTGCGGCACATCCCGCCTGACCAACCCGGCTTCACGGGCGATGGTGACGCGGCAAGCTTCGCCTCGTACCTGAACGCGGCCGAGTCCGAGGCGCCGTACGACCTGATCTTCATTGATGGACGGGCGCGGGCCGCTGGCGTGGAGCGGGCGCGGGAACTCATCGCGCCGCAGGGCGTGGTGATCCTGCACGACGCCAACCGCGATGCGTATCTCGGTGCGACGAGTGCCTTCAAGCATCAACTGCTGTTCCGCGACGGGCGGGCCCAGCGGCCGCGGGTGTCGGGTGGCGTGTGGCTCGGGAGTCCGGAGCGCGATCTCGCGGCGCTCATTGACGTGGCACTGCACCGTCGCGTGTGGGCGTTCTACACGGGCGTCGGGCGGGCTTTCGCGTAGCGCGCCGGGCCCGCCTCAGCGCTTGGAGCGCTCCGCCGGCTTCGGCCGGAACGGCATCGTCAGCAGGGCCCACACCGTGCGATGCTCCTCTGGCGCCATGTGCGTATCGATCCCGTACACGAGCTGCGTGCGCTCAAGGGTCCGGAACGTTCCGAACAGCCGATCCCACACCGAGAAGATGTTCCCGTAGTTGGAATCGGTGTGCGGCAGCACGTAGTGGTGATGCACCTTGTGCATGTCGGGTGAGACGATCACCCAGGCCAGGGCGCGGTCCAGCCACCCGGGCAGCGCGATGTTGGCGTGGTTGAACTGGCTGAGCACCACACTCATCGCCTGATAGAGGAAGACCATCCACAGCGGCGCGCCGACGATCACCACCGCGAGGGCGGTGAAGGCGAAGCGCACCACGCTCTCGCCCGGGTGGTGCCGGTTGGCGGTCGTGGTGTCCACGTGCGTGTCGCTGTGGTGGATGAGATGGAGCTTCCACAGCGGAGGCGTTTTGTGCGACACCCAGTGGGCCAGCCAGGCGGAGATCAGATCGAGCAGCAGGAGGCCGATCAGTGTCTGCCAGAGGAGGCCGAGTCCCGGCAGCAGGAAGAGGACGCCGAACTCGCGCGCGATGGTCCACTCGGAGGCCTGGAGCAGCAGGAAGGCGAGCGCGAAGTTCACGACGATGGTCGTGGCGGTGAAGAAGAAGTTGACCAACGCATGCGGCCACTTCCGGTAGTCGAAGCGCATCATCGGCGCGGCGCTCTCGATGATCCAGAAGCAGGCGATTCCGCCGGCCAGGATGAGGGCCCGGTGCGCGGACGGGATCGTGGCGAAGTACTCGGCGATGGCGTTCATCGGGGAGGAATCTAGGTTGGGCCGGTGCCGGCGCGCAGGTGTGGGCTTGACTTTGATTTAGGGCGTCCTAACTTCCCGCGATGCCTGAAATTCTCGCCTTCTTCGAACGCATTGATCCCATCCTCGGGGCCCTGCTCGCCACCACGTTCACTTGGCTGGTCACCGCCGCCGGCGCGGGCATCGTACTGCTCGTGCCGAGCATGGGGCGGCGAAGCCTCGACGCCATGCTCGGCTTCACCGGCGGCGTCATGGTGGCCGCCAGCTTCTGGTCACTGCTCGCCCCCGCCATCGAGATGAGTGAGCGGATGGGCGTGCCGGGCTGGCTGCCGGCGGCGGTGGGCTTCGGTGCCGGTGCCCTCTTCATCTACGCGCTCGACAAGGTCCTCCCGCACCTCCACATCAACTTCGGGCCCGACCAGGTCGAGGGCGTGAAGACGCCTTGGCAGCGCACCACGCTGCTCGTGCTCGCCATCACGCTACACAACATCCCGGAAGGACTGGCGGTCGGCGTGCTCTTCGGCGGCGTGGCAGCCGGAATCCCCGAAGCGACAATCGGTGGCGCCGTGGCGCTCGCCCTCGGCATCGGCCTGCAGAACTTTCCCGAAGGCATCGCCGTGGCCATGCCGCTGCGGCGCGCCGGCCTGAGCAAGGGCAAGAGCTTCTTCTACGGGCAGCTCAGTGCCATCGTCGAGCCGTTGGCTGGCGTCGTCGGTGCGGCGGCGGTGCTCTTCATGCAGCCCATCCTGCCCTACGCCCTCGCCTTCGCCGCCGGCGCGATGATCTACGTGGTGGTCGAGGAAGTGATCCCCGAGACGCAGCAGGCCGACAACACCGACCTCGCCACCCTCGGCTTCATCGGCGGATTCATCATCATGATGATCCTAGACGTGGCGCTGGGCTGACAACGTCGGCAAAGAACGTCGGCAGTTCGATCATGAACGGCGGAAGGTCGGTGCGCGGATGCCACGCGAGATGGTCAGCGAGGATCTCGGGGCGATCGTCGCCGGGGCGCCAGCGCTCGATCAGCGCCGCGTCGCCGTCCACGATCCAGTACTCCGGTACGCCTTCGGACTGGTAGATCACGCGCTTTTTGTGGCGGTCGGCGCGGGCGGTGGACGGCGAGAGCACTTCGACCGCCAGCAGGAGCGACGTCACGTCGGTCCACGCCGCCGGCCGCGGATCGCGCCAGGGCACCACGAAAATGTCTGGCTGCACCAAGCGGCGCGGCGAGAAGACGATGTCGGCGGGAGACAGCTTGGTCCAGCCGATTCGCGTCTCGTCCGTGTACCGCTGGAGCGCCGGAAAGAGGCGCTCTATCGCGGACTGATGTCCCCAGGTCGGCGCCGGCGTCACGAAGAGCTCGCCGTCGAGCACCTCGTAGCGATTGCCGTCCTCGGGGAGCGCGAGGGCGCGCTCGACGGTCCACTCCTCCACGTGCTGCGCGGGCATGCCCATAGCGTACGCTCGGCTCGGCGGGGAACACAAGGGTCCATCCGCCGAGGATGGCACGGGCGCACCGAGGCGCGTGATCAGGCCATCGCGGGCGGTGTCGCGGCTACGTGCGCCGGAGCCAGATGTATATCGCCGCGCAGGCGTCGCCCACGGCCTCGGGCGGCAGTTCCGACACGGAGCGGTACACTTCCATGGCTTCGATGTCGTTCGGGCGATAGAACGAGAGCGCGTCCTGGCCACCGTAGGCGCGCATGCCATCCACGAACACCGCAACGACGCCCCCGACCAGTCCCCCGCTCCCGCATCGGGTAAAGGTCATGCTCCAGTTCCCGAACTGGTCGCGTACTTCACGCACGCCCGGCGTGGTGGCGGCCACGGCCGTGCCAATGGAGAAGAAATTCTCCACCTCTCTCCGCGTGTAGAACCGTCCGACTCCGCGGGCGCGACGGCGCTCGAACTCGCGGAGCATCCAGAGGTTGCCGTCGCCCAGCATG
The DNA here is from genome assembly GCA_024710705.1 of Gemmatimonadaceae bacterium. Lineage (GTDB taxonomy): Bacteria > Gemmatimonadota > Gemmatimonadetes > Gemmatimonadales > Gemmatimonadaceae > Pseudogemmatithrix. The sequence goes on from JANJUF010000027.1 coordinate 40,156, forward strand.
CCCTCGGCGACGGTGCGCATGGCCTCGAGGCGGACGCTCACCTCGTTGAGCACCACGCGGATGGTGGCGATGCCGCCCGCCGGAACCGTCACGCGCTGCTTGATCGGTTCGAAGCCGATGCGCCGCGCCTCGACGTCGTGCGTGCCGGCGGGAATGCCACGGACGGTAAAGAGGCCGGCGGCGTCGCTGCGGGCCAGGCGGCCGGCGATGGAGACAACGACGTCGGACACGGGCACGCTGTCCTTGGAGACGACGCGGCCCTGCACGCCGCCGGTCGCGGCGGACCCTGGTGTCCCCTGCGCCGCGAGGGGCACCGCTGCCAAGGCGAGAAACGCGAGTAGGGAGAGGCGCATGCGACGTCGGCTGAGGGCAGGTGCCGTGACCGGCAATGCAGATACCCCGCAATGCTCACCGAGGGTCCGCGATCCGCAAGTGCGAGCCGCTACGTCGGACCGAGCGCCTGGTTGAAAAGCTCCGGCAGGTCAAGAACCACCGCGGCGCCCGCCCCCGCTGGCGACCACTCCAGCCGGGCGTGGAGTACCTCCGGCCGCTCGTCGCGCGGGCGCCAACGTTCCACCATCCGTGCATCGCCATCGACGATCCAGTACTCGGGCACGCACGCACTCTGGTAGATGAGGCGCTTCCGATGGCGGTCCGCCCGGGCCGTCGCGGGCGTGAGCACTTCGACAGCGAGCAACAGCGACTTGACGTCCGACCAGTTCCGCTGCGGCGACCAGACGGCCGGAATGACGAACACGTCGGGCTGCACGAGGCGCTTGGGCCCGAGCACAATGTCGGCTGGCGACAGCATCGCGCGTCCGAGACCCTCGCGATCGACGAACGCGAGCAGCCACGAATAGAGACGGCCGACAAGTTCCTGGTGTACCGCGCTTGCCGCCGGCGTCACGAAGAGCTCGCCGTCGAGCACTTCGTAGCGGTTGCCGTCGTACGGCAGCGCGATCGCGCGCTCGGCCGTCCACGAGAGATCCGGCGTGGCAGCGGGCATGACCATAGCGTACGCTCGGCGAAGCGGGTGTGGCAAGCGGGCATCGGCCGAGGGTATCGCCGCTGCGCGTGGGACCGACATCGACGTGCTGCCGGAGGGCACAGACCACGGCGGGCGCGGAAACGACGACGGCCCCGCAAGCCAATTGCCTGCGGGGCCGTCGGTTTGCCGGGAGTGGGCCTGGGAGGAGTTGAACCTCCGACCTCACGCTTATCAGGCGTGCGCTCTAACCACCTGAGCTACAGGCCCGGCGAGCCTTGAAATAAAGCGGACCCGGCACGCAGGGTCAACCGGAACGCGCAGGTATTCGCCCCGACTTGC
>JANJUF010000045.1 GCA_024710705.1 Gemmatimonadaceae bacterium
ACCTGCGCCTGCAGCGTGTCCACGGTGATACCACTGTTGCCGATGCTCAGCACGGCGAACGTCCCCGCCCCACGCATCGGGCCGAAGGGATCCTGCAGCGCCTGCGCCGCCACCGCCACGCGCGTGCCGCGCACCAGCGAACGGTTCAGCCGGCTGCTTTCCCCCTCCCCGAGGATCGTCGAGAGCAGCGTGAGCGCCGGATAGTCCGCGTGGCTCGGCGGCACGGTACGGAACGCGGTGAGCACCGCCGGCAGCGTCGCCTTGCTGTCCACCACGCGCTTCACGACTTCCGCACCCGGGCCGGGGACGGCCTCGCAGCTCACCGGCACCTTCGACGGCCCCGCGGGAATGTCGCCGAAGTACTGCTGCGCCAACCGCCGCACCATCGGCACCGTCGCGTCGCCCACCACCACCAGCGTGGCGTTGTTCGGCGCATAGAACTCGGCGAAGAAGTTGCGCACGTCCTCCACCGTGGCAGCGTTCAGGTCATCCATGGATCCGATGATCGAGTGCGCGTAGGCAAAGCAGCGCTCGCGGTCGAACAGCGTCGGCAGCGAGTCCACGAACGTCGGCGAGTACGGCTGGTTGTCCACCCGCAGGCGACGCTCCTCCTTCACCGCCTCGCGCTGGTTCTCGAGATTCTCGGCCGTGATCGCCAACGAGCGCATGCGGTCGGCCTCCAGCCACAGCGCGAGGTTCAGGCGATTCGACGGCACCACCTGGAAGTAGTCGGTGCGGTCCGGCTGCGTGGAGCCATTGAAGAAGCCCCCTGCCCGCTCGATCAACTGCCCGTGCTCCATCTTCCCCACGTTCGTCGAGCCTTGGAACATCATGTGCTCGAACAGATGGGCGAAGCCGGTGCGGCCGGGCCGCTCGTTGCGCGAACCCACGTCATACCAAAGGTTCACCGCCACCACCTGCGCCGTGTGGTCCTCGACCACGTGCACGCGCAGGCCGTTCAGCAGGGTGAAGGATTCAATCCGCACGGGCGCGGGTTCCTGCGCCAGCGCCGGCCGCGAGAGCAGCGGCAGCGCCATCGCCACCAAGGCGAGTACCACGATGCCGTCTGGCCACGAACGAAGGAAGCGTCGTACGGTCATTGTCATGTGGGTGCTGGGTGAGCGGGCGCCTAGCGCCCTGTGGATCCGAAGCCGCCAGCGCGATCGGTCGTGCGCGAGACCGCCCCGGGCTCAAAGGCCAAGGTCTCAAACCGCGCGAGCACCATCTGGGCGATGCGCTCGCCGTGCCGGATCCGCAGCGGGGTCGTCCCCCCGTTCTTCACCGGCACCATCCATTCGTCGGGAAAATCGGCATCAATCGTCCCCGGGCTGTTCACGATCACCAGATCGGTCTTGAGCGAGGTCCCCGAGCGCGGGCGGACCTGCGCTTCATACCCCGCTGGCAGCCGGGCGCGGAACCCCAGCGGAATCAGGGCCTTCTCGCCTGGGGCCAGGAGCACCGAGCGACCACTGGCGTCCACCACCACGGCACGCGCATCGCGTGCGCCATGCACGAACACCGGCACCGCATCACCCAGGAGACAGGCAGCCAAGTCGTGCCCCGCACTGGCCACCGTCGCGCGTTGTGGAGCGTCCACGCCCGGGTGCAGGGCCTCGAAAATTATCGCCGTCATACGGACCAAAACTACAACTCTGCACGCGCTGGCGGGTATCATTCCCCCGTGCGCCCCGTAAGGTTCCTCTCGCTGCTGGCGACCGCCCTCCTGCTCGGCACACCGGGCGGGGCCAACGCCCAGATCGTGCTCTCCGCGCCAGATTCCGCCGAGCCGCCGCGCGCCGCCGGGGAACGCGCCCAGGCGCGCTTCGAGGCCTTCCGGCGCGCCAATCTTCCCGCCTTTCGCGGGGGCTCCTCGCGGCAGTGCCAGGAGCGCGTCGGCCGATTCTGCTACTGGTACGACGAAGACTCCGATGCCCCTGAGGAGCCAGGCGCCGTCACCGCCGCCCGTCGGCAACTCGTCCGCACCCTCGACTCCCTCAGCCGGGTGAATCCGGCCGATCCCTGGCTGGCCGGACAGCGGGTGCGCTATCTCGACGAGGCCGGCCTCAACGCCGAGGCCCTGGCGGCCGCCGAGGAATGCCGCGCCTACGGCTGGTGGTGCGATGCCCTCAAGGGATTCGCCCTGCATCAGCTTGGGCGATACGTCGAGGCCGAGCAGGCGTGGGAGCTGGTCCTCGCCGACCTGTCGGAGGGCGACCGCTGCATGTGGACCGACCTCTCGCTCTATCTGGAAGAGGACATGCGCCGGCAGTATCGCCGGAACGCCTGCGGCACGCCGGCGCGCGCCGCCTACGAATCGCGCGTGTGGTGGTTCTCGCGCACCCGGTACGGCATGCCCGGCAATGACTCCCGCTCCGAGCATTTCGCGCGCCTCACCTACACCGAGTTCCTGCGCGCCGCCCCGTCGGCCTACATGTTCGGCTTCGACGAGGACGAGCGTGAGCTCCTGCTCCGTTTCGGCTGGTCGCGGGCATGGTCGCGCGGGCCCAGTGCGCCCACGCAGATGGGAGGCCCCGCCCAGATCAGCATCGTCGGGCACGATCCCGTGCCGGCGTACCGCTTCATCCCGCCGTTCCACGTGATCACCACGCCCACCGTCTCCGATTCCATTGACTGGGCCGTGCAGCTGCCGCCGGTGGTGGCGCGCTATCAGCCGCCCTACGCCACGCGGATCCTGATGCTCGAGCACCAGCAGGGGCTCTTCCGTCGCGGCGACACCGCCCTGGTCGTGCTCGCCTACGACGTGAGCAAGGTGGAGGGGCTGGAGCCCAAGGAACTCGAAGCCGCGCTGGTGCTCACGCCGGGCGGCGTGCCCAATCCGAGCATCGTCACTCGCAGCGACGCACCAGCCAAGGGCACCCTCAGCGTGCGCGCCCCGTGGGGTCCGCTCCTGATGAGCGCCGAGCTCGCCGCACCCGACCAGAAGACCTTGGTGCGCGCCCGGTACGGCATCCGCCCGCCCTTCGCGCAGGGCACGCGGGTGTCGCTCTCGGACCTGCTGTTCTACACGCCGTACGGTGAGTTCCCGCAGCGGGTGGAGGAGGCGCTCCCCCACGCCCTGGCCACGCAGAAGGTGCGCTCCTCGCAGCCGCTGGGCGTGTTCTGGGAGGCCTACAACACCAACCCCGCCGGCGAGCGGATGACGATCTCGCTGACGGTCGTCCCCGAGACGGAAGAAGCGGGCGGGCTCCGGCGGATGGCCCGGGCGCTTCGGCTGGCGCGTCAGTCGGCCCCGGTGAGCATCACCGTCGAGGATGTGTCGGCGCGGGGCGCGAACGTGAGCGCGCGGGCCGTGCAGCTCGACATCTCCACGCTCACCAAGGGGGACTACCTCGTGCAGTTGGAGATCAGCGTCGCCGGCCAGTATACCATCCGCGCCGACCGGCGCATCGTCGTCACGGGCCCCTGATTATCATTCGCGACCATATGCGCGCGCTCCTCCTCCTGCTTGTGTGTGGCGCCGGCCTCGTCGGCGCCCGGTCCGTCCCCCAGCAACGCGGGCTCCTGCCCGAGCACCGGATCATCGCCTACTACGGCAACCCGCTCTCGCGACGCATGGGCGTGATGGGGGAGTACCCGCCCGACCAGATGCTCGCCATGCTGGACGCCGAGGTCGCGGCTTGGGAGGCGGCGGATCCCGCGACGCCCGTGAAGCCGGCCCTGCACCTGATCGCGGTGGTGGCGCGGCCCAATCCCGGCACCGACGGCAAGTACCGCGGGCGGATGGCCGACACGCTGATCGAGCGGGTGGCGCAGTGGGCGGCCACGCGCGACGCGCTGGTGTTCCTTGACGTGCAGGTGGGACACTCCACGCTGCAGGAGGAACTGCCGCGGCTGGCGCGCTTCCTCAGCCGGCCGAATTTCCATTTGGGCATCGACCCCGAGTTCGCCATGGGTGACGGCGGCGTGCCCGGGCAGCGCATCGGTTTCTATGATGCCGCCGACATCAACTACGCCGTGCAGTTCCTCGCCGGGCTCGCCCGCGAGCACAAGGTGCCGCCGAAGATCCTCGTGGTGCACCGGTTTACGCGGCGGGGCGTGCGCAACGCCGCCAACATCCGACTCGACCCCAACGTGCAGATCGTGATGCACATGGACGGGTTCGGCTCGCCGATCCTCAAGCGCGCCACCTGGCGCAACTACATCGTGCCCGAGTCGGTGCAGTTCGCCGGATGGAAGCAGTTCTACAAGGAGCGCAACGACAACCCGCGCACGACCATCGAGGAGATTCTCGCGCTGCGGCCCAAGGTCGTGTACGTGCAGTACCAGTAGGGCGCCTCGACCAACCTTAGCGCACCAGCATCACGCCCTGCACGCCGTCGGCCTGGGCGAAAAGCTTCCCATTGGGATTGTAGAAGAAGATGCGGCGCTTGCGCCCCTCGACGATCTCATCGGCCTTCGCGAACTGCTGCGCGATGGCCAGCTGCCCTTCCTCGCGCACCGGGAAGGTCGCGGGTGAGTAGCTCACGAACACCTCGTCCTGCTGCACGTCCACCAGCGCCGTCTCGCGGGTCTGGCGGATGAGGGCCAGCGCCTCGTCGCGCTGCAGCGGCGTGGCGATGATGTCGGACTGCACCACGCCTGGTTCGAATTGCGGATCGTTGCCGCCGGTGGCGATCCAGAGGATCGCAACCACGAGGATGCCGGCGCCGGCGAAGCGCACCACCGGCGACTGTCGCATCACGACGCCGCGGACCTTGGCGAGGAGGTTCTCGCCGCCGGCCTTCATCTCGCCGCTGAGGGAGGGCGGCGGCAACTTCGGGCTGCTCATCCGGGTGGATGCGCGCTTGCTCCCCGCCGTCGGTTCGAGAGGATAGGGCGTGAAGCAGTAGGGGCAGACGCGGAGGTTCTTGCTCTCGCGATTACAGGCGGTGCACAGCATCGTCCCTGAAAACAACCGCCCCCCGAGCCGAACGGCAATGGAGGCGGCTGGATTGGGCTCAGGCGGCTTGGTACTGCGCGTGTGCCTCGGCCATCCCGCCGCCGTCCACCACGTTGGTGTAGCCGACCTGCTTGAGGAGGGCGGCCGCCTGGGCGGAGCGGGCGCCTCCGGCGCAATAGACGAGGATGCGCGTCTTCGGCGTGACCCCGGGGTGTGCGGTGAGGCCGTCGGGCAAGCGGTCGAGCGGGATGTTCACGGCACCGTCGAGGTGACCGAGGAAGAACTCGAGTTTGGAGCGGACGTCGAGGACGAGATCAACGGGGCGGTTTTTGAAAGACGGCATGTTGACGGAAGACGGGAGAGGGAAGGTTACTGCAACTACATAACTACATAGTAGAATAACTTCTTCCGCCTGCTTGTCAACCCTCGACTTTCAGGGCCGCGAGGCCGAGGGCCACCCAACCCGCGAGGAAGCAGACGCCGCCGATGGGGGTGATCGCGCCCAGGCCGCGGATGCCCGTGAGGGCCATCGCGTACAGCGAGCCCGAGAAGAGCAGCGTGCCGAGCACGAAGCCCCAGCCGCTCACCTGCAGCGCGGTGGCGGCGTTCGGCGCGCGCGTGGCCACGAAGGCCACGGCCACCAGGGCCAGGGCGTGGTACATCTGGTAGCGGGCGGCCGTCTCGAACACCTCGAGCATGCGGGGTTCGAGGCGCGCGCGGAGGGCGTGGGCACCGAAGGCGCCGGCGGCCACGGCGAGGGCGCCGGAGGCGGCGGCGAACAGGAGAAGCAGGCGTTGGGTCATGCCAGCAATCTGGCACCCGTGCAGACCGAACGGCGAGGCCGTATATCTGGGGCACTCCCACTGGGGCTGACCCTGCCCTCACCCAGCGATTTCCCGCGCAGCTCCTTCGCCCCGCTCGGCGATGAACATCTCCGGCGGCTCAGTGACGACCAAGCACCTGATGCTCACGCCCGAGGGCGCCGCGTCGGCGCTGGCAGCGGCTGATTCTCTCGGGCTACACCGCCGACGCCCTGCGCGGATCGGATATGGCCGTGGAACAGCATCTGCTGCTGTCCAAGCCGTTCACGATGTCCGCGTTCGGCGCCAAGGTGCGAGAGGCGCTGGAGCACAACTAGCGCCGTTGCGCCTCAGCGGCCGACCTCAATGCGCTGGAGATACTGCAGGTCGTCCTCGTCCAGCCGCACGGTGTAGGCCGCACCCGCGCCCACGCCGATGAGCCGCGTGCGCGCCGGCAGACGCCAGCGTGCCACCAGCGCTCCCGCCGGGCTGATCACGTCCCAATGCTCGCGGTTCAGGCGCGCCGGGGTCGCGCGCCGCACCCACAGCAGGCCGTCCGGCGCCGCGAACACGGCCAGCGGCGAGATGGCGGGATACATCTCCGGCCAGGATTCCGGCGCCGTCATGTTCAGGTCCAGCGTCATGTTCGGCGGCATGTTGCGCTGCACCGCCTTCAGCTGCTCCGCCAGTTGGCGCCGCGCCTCGGCCATCTCCTCCTCCTGGTCGGCACGCGTCACCGGGATGCGATCGTAGGCGATCGGGCGCGCCGTCGTGCGCTGGCCGTCGGGGGCAATGAACTCCACGGTGTACGTCGCGCCATGCACGATGGCGACGCGCCCATCGGGGAACACGGCCCAGGAGTCCGCCGTCACGAGGCCCGGGAACGCCATGGTGTAGCGGATCACGGTGCCCTCCACGCGCATCTCCGGCGTTCCGCTCGTGGGGAAGCGCACCTTCGCGAGCGTGTTGCGGGTCCCGGCGCTGCGGGGATCGAAACGCACCACGTCCACCGAGTCCGGAATCAGCATGCGCGGGCCGCCCGCGCCCACGGGCAACGCGCCGGCGTAGAGGCGCCCGCTCTCGTCGGCGTGGAACGGGGCCATCACGGCCGTGCGGGTCGCGGCGTCGAACATCTCCACCCGGAACGGGATGCCCGCCTTCTGGTCCGGGAGGAACACCGTCATGCGTTGCTGTGCGGGATCGAACACCCAGATCGTGTCGCCGCGGCCGCGGAACACCGCCGACGGGGATCGGTATTCACCGGGTCCGGCGCCTTGGCGGCCCAGCGGGCTGCGTTCGCCGGTGGAGAAGTCCACGAGCGCCACTTCGCCGTCGCCGCCATCGGCGACCACCACACGCCCGCGGCTGAGCTCGCGCATGCCGACGACGAGCGAGAAGGGATCGTCGATCTCACTCGCCGGGCGCGGGAGATCACGCACCGCGGGCGCCTGTTGTGCTGGCGCCGCGGTGGCCAGCGCGGCGAAGGCGATGCCGGTAGCGGCAAACAAGCGAACGAAGGGGATCGCGTGATGGCGAGTCGGCATCGGACGTCGGGCTCCGTGAGGGTTGCCGTCCGTACGAATGCGGACGGACGGGGTTTCTGGAGAAAGATGCGCCCTCCCCCGTCGTTTGACGACAGACCTGCCTTGGACCCCAGGCGCTACCAGGCCACGGGTAGGGCAGCCCTCGCCCGGAAAGGCCAGGTGTCGGCGACCGGCGCGGCGGATCGTCGCGGAGCATTTCCTCCACCACGCCCACCGGATCGGCGAGGAAGGGTGCGGCCGGATCGTCGCCGCGCACCTGGTAGACGGCGACCATGTCGTGCGGCCACGTGAGCGATTGCGGCGCCAGGCGTTCGGGCACGCCGAGGTCGTTTCAGTACCCTCGGCCGAGACTGGTCCCGCGCGCCGACTCGTCGCTGGCGCTATTGTACCGCATCCCGCTCACCCGGAGCGTACCAATGACACACAGCGGCACCCCGTATAGCCGGCGCGATTTCACGCGTGTCCTCGCGCTCGGCAGCGCCGCCCTGCTTCCGCCCGGGCCGTTCGCGATGCCGACCGCCCTGCCCGCGACTCCTCGAGATCCAGGCGAGGCCTTCTGGCTCGCTGTCCGCGGACAGTTCTTGATGCCGCCCGATCTCGGGGTGATGAATGCCGCAAATCTCTGCCCGTCCCCTGCCCCGGTCCTTGATGCGGTATACCGCGCCACGCGGGATATGGATGGGGACCCGTCATTCGAGAATCGTGCGCGGCTGAGCGACGCGAAGGAGGCGACGCGCCGCGCCGTCGCCGAGTTCCTGCGCGTCACGCCCGAGGAGATCGTCCTCACCCGCAACACCAGCGAGGCCAACAACATGGTCTCCAGCGGGCTCGACCTCCGCGCGGGCGACGAAGTGATCGTCCTCGCCGACAACCACCCGAGCAACCTCGCGGCATGGACGCAGAAGGCAGCGCGCTTCGGCTACACGGTCATCACGCTGCCGCAGCCGAATCCGCATCCCGGCGGCGAGCACTACGTGGAGGCGGTGCGGAGGGCCATCACGCCGCGCACCAAGGTGCTCGCTTTCACGCACCACACGAGCACCGTCGGCGACGTGCTCCCGGCGCGCGAGCTCTGCCGACTCGCGCGCGAGCACGGCGTGCTCACGATGGTGGACGGCGCGGTCACGTTTGGCCTGGTGGACCTCGATCTCGCGGACATGCAGCCGGACTTCTTCTCCGGGAGCGCGCACAAGTGGCCCTGCGGACCGAAGGAGGTGGGCGTGCTCTATGCCCACGCGGGCGTGCACGGGCGACTGCATCCGACGATCGTGAGTGCCTATGCCGGCGCGATCGGGCTGTCTCGCACGCACGAGTCCTTCGGGCAGCGGGACGAGCCTGCGATCATCGGGTTCGGCGAGGCGCTGGCGTTTCAGAACCGGATCGGGCGCAAGGCCATCGAAGACCGGTCGCGGGCGCTGGCTGCGGCCGCCATCGAGGGGCTGCGCAAACTCGACGGCGTGCAGATGTGGACGCATCCGGACCCGGCACGGTCGGCGGCGGTAGTGAGTTTCCGACCCGGCACGCTCGACATCGCGCGCCTGACCGCTGCGTTGTACCGGAACGATCGGATTGGCTGTGCGCCGCGCGGGGGGAGCGATCGACCGGGGATTCGATTCTCGCCGCATTTGTACAACACGATGGCGGAAGTGGATCGTGCGGTGGGGGCGATCGCGCGTTACCTGCGGCAGGGCGTGTAGCGCGGATTCACAGGCGAGGCGCGTGTGGATCCGCTCTCGGCGACGCAATCGGGTTAGCGGCCGTGGCGTGTGTGGCACCGACGCGTCCCTTCGCGCAACTTTCCCATGTGCCCCGCCGCCGCGCTGTACCTCGTCGACATTTTCCTTGAGTGCCTTACGCTGCACGCGCTTGAGCACGATGCTGAGATGCTGCGCTTGAGTGAGCATATGGATCGCGTGAAGCGCGCGCACGGCTTGGACGACGACGAGCACTGGTACTTGGATGAAGCGCCCGCCGAGTGGCTGGAACTGAATGCCGCTTGGGATCGACGCGACCACGCGCTGCGGGCTGCCGCGCTGCGCGACCTGGGAGAGGAGGAGCCAGCCGACCTGCTGGAGCGCGATCCGGAGGGGTTTGGGAATCGAGCGCGGGTGGGGTATCTCGAGTTTTGGGGCGCGCGGGCGGAGGAGGCTCGTGATCGCGACTGACGGCTGCCGAGGACGAGGCTGGATAGCACAACGCCGGAGCCACTGGCTCCGGCGTTGGCATGAATGGCGCTTCGTCGTCTTGTGGCGCTGCATCGGGACGGCGGGATTCGAACCCGCGACCCCCTGAACCCCATTAACGAGCTATTCCATCGGATCGGCGGAGCGAACGACAGCTCTAGCACTCAGTCGATGCTTCACAACTGTTTGCGAGGGAATCACTTAGGCAATGGACGCGGTGGGTTCGACCAGTTGCAGCCAGTCTTATCCCACTTCGGATAAGGCATCGGAAACCAGCGCTGTTACCGCAGGTTGGCACATTGCTGGCACAGTTCCTGAACGACGTCAAAACGGGCGGCGACCGGACCACAAAGTTGAAGCGTCAGGCTCCGAGAAGTCTCTTGGCTGACTGGAAGTCGTCGCAGATTCGAGTCGAGTGGATGGTGAACTCCATCTCGCCCCGAGAGTCGCGATCCGTCCACTATCGCCCATTCAGCAACGTTGCTGGCGAGCCGCTGATGTTTAAGGCTGCAGAGCCGTGATGCATCCGACTACGCCCCTCCACCAGTATCGACGGACTATTCACATACACGTACGTGAGAGTCACCATGCCGTCGCTTTCAACCAACGATGCAATCGAGGATTGTGAGCGCGACTCTTCAGTTAGCAGCACGATGCTGATACTGGAAGCGGACTGCCGGATGATGAGGAATGCGCGCAAGTCGTCTGGCGACACTCCCGTGTCAGGATCTGACCAGAGCGACACGACGCGTCCCTTCCAGGTGCCGCGAACATTGCGTGGCACACCAGGAATGGCCTGAAACAGAGAAAGACGCCACAGTAGGTGCTCCCACAGCCATAGAATGCCTAGAGAGCACGAGACCGCGACTGAGTAGAACCTCAGCCAAGTTGCCGGCCGCGTGTCACTGCCAAGCAGGATCCCAACGGCGAACACCGCAACCACGACTGCCGCGACTATCTGAACCAGAACGCGTCGGGTCATGACTTGAACCCAAGATGGTTCCATGCAGCCTGAACGAACTTCCGCCCTGTCTCGCGACTCCAATTCTGGCCGGGCTCGAACAGAAACTTGATTTTGTTGGCCTCGCGCCAGCGCAGTGCCGCGTTCTCTGGCTCGTCGCCCGCAAGGCCGTTCCAAACGTGCAGCAGAGCCTGCCGCGTGATGGAAGTCCACGTCTGTCCAGTGTAGACGTCATCCGGGCAGTTGAATGCCAAGCATTCGATGAAATACGACGGGACATCCTGAAGCAGTCCCCGCTCGACCAGCACGTTTTCGGTGCGCTTCAGAATGCGCACCACCCGCTTGTAGGCTTGACCTGTGCGAACGTTCTTTGCTGTCCCGTACTCAAGGTGCTGTTCAGGATAGTTCACGAGACTCGTTCCGTCGGTTCGGAAGATTCGTGTTCCGCGAATGGAGACACCGCCTTCTACGTAGAGCTTGTACATGAAGCACGGCACGATGTCCGCCGCAACCCGCGAAGTTGTCGACCGAACCCGGATCGCCGTTGTGCCTGAGCCGTCAACCTGTCCTGGCATCGCAGCCCGTAGCGCCGCCGTCACTTCCAGTCGGAACTTCGAGGGGGTCCACTCCCCCGCATACGACGGCCCCGGAATGCGAAGCCCTGGCCTTGCCTCGTTCCAGTACTCTGCTTCTTGGCATTCGACGGCGATGTCAACGTCGCTATCAGCCCGCACATTGGTGTTGTTCGCGTACGACCCCTTCGCGAAGACACGATACCGGCAGGACTTCAGCGGAGCGTGAGTAGCCAAGGCATCTCGCACCATCCGCTCCGTTCTTTCCTGCTTTTCCTGTTCGGTGTCACTTGCCGGCCCAGTCCAGCCAGCGAGCATCGTCTCTAGGCTCATCTGAAATCTTCGCACCTCGTTGAGGTCTGCTAACCGTTGTGAGCACCCTAACGCGCCAAGAGGCACTTGCTGGGGCAGGTGCTGACCGACACCCAAGCGCTTCCAAACGGCTCGGGCTGTCTCATCATCAGCTGACAACCTGTTCCTGCATTCGCCTGAGCCATGCTCGTTGCTGAGCCCTCACTGACTCTTGATCTCCTCGCCGGCCGCCGGACAGCAGCATTTGCTCGACGACATCGTCGAGGGTTCTGGTACTCCCCAATGCATCCCGCACGGTCTCACTGAACGCTCGTGCCTCGGGCTCGTAAAGGCTCGATAGCGTGCTAAGCTCACGCAGAGCATCTGGACCAAGCTTGAGGTGACTCACGATCTCAAGCATGTACACGATGTCCTTAGCCTTCTTCTGCGTATTCGTCCGAGTCCCAGCCGACACGCCTTTCTGAAGAACATACGCGCCAAGCGTCGGTACCATCACCGGGATAGGTCGAGTTATTGCAGAGTGAAAATCCGGGCCGACCAACAGCGTTCTGGTATTCTCAAGCAAGACGCGCTGGCCGGGATAGCCCTGTGCCGTCAAACCTGGCTGCCCCTCAATCGGAATCGGTGCTCTCGGGAGCCCCTCCGTCAAGAAGTCGATCGGCACAGACATCCCCTCGCTGTTGACGCTGACCATCCACACTCCAGCGCCTTCCATGTCGGAGATTGGATCCCTTTCGAACCCTGCCTTCTCGGCCAACTCTAGCAATGTCGGCCGCCCCTCACTTGGCAGCTCCTGAGGTATCGAGATGTCGATGTCCTCAGTAAACACGCCTCCTCTTTCGTTCACGCTCGACAGGTACAACGAGTGTACCCAGCCTCCAACGAGAACAATCTCCCGAAGGTAAGGCTGAAACTCGACCAGCAGCTTCGCGACCCTCTCTTCTGCTGTCGGCATCATCCAACTGCCTCCATCACCCTATGGATGTCGCGCGCACCGAGCTGGAGCGGCTTCGCCATCCGCGAGCGCAACAGCACCTCTGCGACCTCAAGTCCCCGTACCGGATAGTCCACTAGGTCGAGGAACAACTGCAGGTCAGAGACTGCCTTTACCCCTGCCTCGTCTTCCCTCGCGATGTACGTCGAAGGTCCGTAGTACGGCTCCAGGAGGACCAGCTCACCCTCGCCTCGACTTTCTTCCGCGTACAGCCGCTCCAGAACGGCCTGTTCAACTAGTTCGCTTTTCGGTGAGAAGTACACGTGAACCGGACCTTCATCTCGGACGTATCCCACACGGCGCTCCGCAGCCGCGAGTAGCGTCAGACCCCACGACGATTCGCTCTGTTCGCAGGCTAGTCGCATCCTCTCGATTATCTCTTCCCTCTGCAGGGGAACCCGGTAGATCCGTTGCTCATTTCGACGCCAACCGTACTCGCGTGTCCAATCGACTAGCGCACTCGCCGGATCCAGCAGTTTTACGCCATCCTGGAAATGCTGGGCGTACCCTCGATTCACGATCGCCTCTGCCACCGCTGAAGCCCAGCCAACGGCCAGACCCGTTCTCGACGCCAGCTCTGTGATCTTGAGGGCTTGATCGGGATTTGCGAACAGCGTCCGCAGCACCCTGGAGGCCCGCTTGGAGAAGGGATTGGCCTCCCGGCTTGATGGTGCCCAGCGCACCTTCTTTGCACGCACTGCGCGCTCGCGGTCCACGAGAACGCCAGGGAGTCGCAGGTATGCGAGCCCTCCGAAGTCTGCATGGTTCACCTTCTTTGCGCGAAGCATCTTTCGCGCCTGTGGACCAAGCCTCGGAACCACGATCATGAACGGGCGCACGGCCGCTCGCTGTATGCTGTCGAGCCATGCCTCCGAGTACCTGGCGCGGACGTCGACCGCCAACTCTTGTTGCTGGCCTCCCACGTACCAACGGACCACGAAGTCGGGAGCGCCCCGAGCGTCGCTGGGCTGCTCCACGATCACGTCGGCGATTCCCACCTCCTCAAGCAGGCTCTTCACGAGCTCGGCTCCGGCCAGTTCAATATCCGATTCTAATTTCATAAAAGAAATGTATTTCAGTTTTTTGTGAAATCAAGACATTTTATGAAATACAATCTTGTTGCATAAGTTGTTGATGTATAATCACTTATAAGATTACTGGAAAATTATTGGAAAGATAAT